>JBAZNR010000001.1:600000-900000 GCA_041649175.1 Candidatus Omnitrophota bacterium
GATGCCGTTGTGAGTTCGACTGATAAAATTATTACTTCAGGTGAGAAATTAGCTGTCGCGCAAAATTTCCATTCAAAAACAATGCTTTTTCTAACTTTTGCGTTAGTTGTTGTGGGCATATTCCAAATATTGGTTATGAATGGGCAATCAAATATTATGAAATCACAATCAGAAATTATGAAACATCAGGCTGATCATGCTAAGAAAATAACTGAAATTGAGTTACGTCCAATGCTTGAAATTCAACCGTATGCAGCTACCTACTCAGAAAATAATCTAGTTTTTCATTATTTTCTTTCTAATTCTGGAAAATCAAATATTTTGAATATAAAGCGCTGCCATACTTTTGAGCTAATTAATAGAATTACAAATGAGGAGTCAAGTATTAAACCAGAGACATGTGTTTCTAATGAACATGACTTGACCTTGTTGCATGACAGGTCTAGCTTAATTCATGATGATATGATCGGAGATTACAAGCTAGATGAATTAGATCCTCATAAGTATTATCGAATTAATTTAAAAGTTAGTTATGCAACTGAAGAATTTCTAGGCAAAAAGTGTGTTGCCTCAAGAAAGTTTGACTTACTACCTATTGATAATAAGTTTGTAATCCGACCGTTAGCATATTTAGATACAGTGTGTGAGTAAGAATCATATGTGAATTCTGGGGACACGTACCTAAGTTTTCCTTCTTGACACATTCTCCTCTCAGTGTTATATTTTGGTCAATAATCAACCTTTAAGCTTAGCCCTGTGAGGCTGGCAAGGAAAACAAAATGGAAGTTTATATTACGAAATTTATTAAGCGCGTTTTTTCGAGAGAAAAAACGCGCTTTTTCTGTGAGCGCTTATGACCAACTCCACTCAAATCATGACCTCTGATGAAATCCGCCGAGCCGTCACCCGGCTTTCCCACGAGATCTTAGAGAAAAATAAGGGAATTGAAGACCTTTGTTTGATCGGGATTAGAACGAGAGGGGCGGTTTTGGCGCAGCGTATCAAAACCGCCATTCAAGAAATTGAACACGTCGATGTTCCTCTTGGAATTCTCGACATCACTCTTTACCGCGATGATTTAACGCTGGTCGGCGCTAAACCTTTGGTGCGCGAAACCGAAATAGATTTTGACCTAAACGATAAAAAGGTTGTTTTAGTAGATGATGTTTTGTATACCGGACGCACCATCAGGGCGGCCTTGGATGCAATCGCCGATTTTGGCCGTCCGGCCAGCATTCAATTGGCTGTTTTAATAGACCGCGGGCATAGAGAACTTCCTATCCGCGCCGATTATGTGGGCAAAAACATCCCCACATCCAAAACACAAATGGTGGAAGTGCGCTTAACCGAAACCGACGAAAAAGACGAGGTATCAATTGTCGAAGGTAAAAACAGATAATCCTCTCTGGACCCGTAAAGATCTTTTGGGATTGCAGGAACTTTCCTCCCAAGAGATAGAGCTTATTTTAAATACCGCCGCCTCATTCAAAGAAGTTTCTACCCGCGAAATAAAAAAGGTTCCGGCCCTTCGCGGCAAAACCGTGGTCAATCTATTCTATGAACCGTCCACCCGCACCCGCGTTTCCTTTGAAGTGGCCGCCAAACGCCTTTCCGCTGACGTCATCAATATATCGGTAGAAACATCCAGTGTCAAAAAAGGCGAAACGCTTTTAGATACCGGCGCTAATATCCAAGCCCTTAAAGCCGATATTATCGTGATGCGCCATAGCGCGTCCGGAGCGGCTTTAATGCTTGCCCGTCATCTTAAATCAAGTATTGTCAATGCCGGTGACGGTTGGCACGAACATCCCACCCAAGCGCTTTTGGATATGTTCACCTTAAAAGAAAAATTAGGCCGTATCAAAGGGCTTAATGTGGCTATCGTTGGCGATATCGCTCATTCGCGCGTGGCGCGTTCTAACATTTGGGGTTTAACAAAATTAGGAGCGAATGTAACGGTGTGTGCGCCCGCAATGCTGATTCCGGCGGAAATTGAGAAAATGGGCGTAAAAGTCACATCCGATATTGATGAAGCTTTAAAAAACGCGGATGCGGTCAATGTGCTTCGTATGCAATTCGAGCGTGACGCACAAAACGCCTTTCCTAAACAGCTGGAATATTTTAAGAATTTTGGCATCACCAAAGAACGCCTTTTAAAGGTGAAAAAAGATATTATTGTGATGCATCCCGGACCATTAAATCGCGGCATAGAAATGGAAAGCGATATTGCCGATGGGAAAAACTCGGTCATCTTAGAACAGGTCACCAACGGCATCGCCGTTCGTATGGCGGTTTTATATCTGGTATCGCAAGGACAACAGCAAACATGAAAATTCTTATCAAAAATGGAATTGTGGTCGATCCGGCGAGTAAACTAAACGAAATAAGCGACGTTTTGATCAAAGACGGCAAGATTAGCAAAGTCGCTAAGAGCATTTCTGACGCGGCCGATAAAACGATCGACGCCAAAGGAAAAATTGTTGCTCCGGGTTTAGTCGATATGCATGTGCATTTGCGCGAACCCGGCCGTGAAGATAAAGAAACCGTTGAAACCGGAACGCGCGCGGCCGCTTTCGGCGGCGTGACATCGGTTTTATGTATGCCCAATACAACGCCGGCCTTGGATTCGGTGGCAACCGTTCGTTTACTTAAAGATTCCATCAAAAAAACCGCTTCAGTGAATGTTTTTATCTGCGGCGCTATTACCGTTGGGCGTCAAGGTAAAAAAGTGGTTAATATCGCCGCTTTAAAAGATGAAGGTGTTTTAGCTTTAAGCGATGACGGCAGTGAGGTTGAAGATGACGCGATTTTTCTTGAGGCCTGCAAAAAAGCGAAGAAAGAAAATATCTTGATCGACTGCCACTCGGAAGACCGAAAACTTTCCAACAATGGCGTGATGAACTTAGGATATATGTCCACCATTTTGGGACTGCGCGGGATATCGCGCGAGTCGGAATATAAATGCATTGAGCGCGATATTACTATTGCCGCTAAGGCGGACGCGCGCATTCATATTTCTCATGTCAGTTGCCGCGAGTCGGTTGAGGTGATCGCGCGTTTTAAGAAAAAAGGTGTAAAGGTAAGCGCGGAAACCGCGCCGCATTACTTTTGGCTTTGCGATGAAGATTTACTCGATTATGATACGCATAAAAAGATGAACCCACCGCTGCGCACCAAAGATGATAGAGAAGCGATGAAACAGGGTTTGCGTGATGGAACATTGGAAGTTATCGCCACCGATCACGCGCCGCATACACAAAATGAAAAGGAAGTGGAGTTTGACCATGCGGCCTTTGGGATTTTGGGCTTGCAAACAAGCTTGGCGCTTTCAATAGGTGCTTTGGTTGAAACAAAGATCTTGGATTGGCCCGGGCTTATTGCCAAAATGAGCCTTAATCCGGCGCGCATTATGCAGGTAGATAAGGGAACTTTAAAGGCGGGCGCGGACGCTGACGTGGTCATCATTGATCCAAATAAAGAGTGGATTTTTCAAAAAGAAGATATTCTTTCCAAATCCAAGAATTCACCTTTTGTCGGATGGAAATTAAAGGGGAAGGTGGAAACGACGATTTGCGGTGGAAAAGTGGTTTATCAAGATTAGGCCCCCATAGCTCAATGGATAGAGTACTAGCCTCCGGCGCTGGGTGTACAGGTTCGACTCCTGTTGGGGGCGCTCTTTGAGATGCAACAGCCTCTTGAAAATCCCGAGACGCAGTCGAGGGACGGCGCTGTTGGTGCAGGCTCGACTCCTGCCGAACAATTGTAGCGTGGAAGTAGTAGGTCCCCTGCGGGGACCGGGCGCGTATATTCGAAGTAGTAGGCCCCCTTTGGGGGCTAGGCGCGTTCTTTGAGATGCAACAGCCTCTTGAACAGGCTTGGGGACAGACATACGCAGAGATTAGGGTCAGGCCCCACCTGCGGTGGGGCCTGACCCTAAGTCAGAGACGGGAAAAAGTGGAAACCACAAAATGTAGGGCTTTCCACAGAATATACACAATATGCATAAATTGTTAATAATGGAGTAATTGACCCATAACATAGTCTAATTTTGTATAATAGTGGATTAAATATACATAATTAATCAATAAATATAGTATATTGTGCATAATTAATACATATCAAAAAACAGCAATTTTCCACAGATTTTTGGCAAAATCAATCAAATAGGAGCTCACTTTGAGCCATCAAAAAATAACCATATCCGTGATCGGCGGACATGACTGCAACAAAGAAGTGGAGCAATTATCCCATAAAATTGGCAAAATAATTGCTAAAATGGGTTCTGTCTTGGTTTGTGGCGGTTTAGATGGGGTTATGCGGGAGGCGGCAAAAGGAGCTAAAAGCTGTGGCGGGCTGACGATTGGGATACTGCCGGGTAAGAATAAATCTGACGCCAACCCCTTTATCGATATTGCCTTGCCAACTTCTATCGGGTATTCCCGTAATGTCATCGTAGCTTGCTCGGCGGATATCATCATTGCCTTGCCCGGAAGCCACGGAACCCGAAGCGAAATATCTTACGGCCTTGTTTATGGGCGTCCGGTCATTGATCTGGGCGGCTGGAATATTAAAGGAATGATCAAGGTTAAAGACCTCAAAGAAGCAGAACAAGTAATCAAGAAGCTAATTAAGGGTTCTTAGGGTTCATTGGGTTTTTTGAGTCTATTGAGTTAACTCAATGACCCGGCGAACTCAAAGAACTCAATAGGCTCAACGGACAACGAATATGCCAGAACTTCCTGAAGTCGAAACCATGGCCCGGGATCTTGAGAAAAAGATCTTAGGTTTAAGGATCAAAGAAGTTGAGGTTTCTGATGCCATGGTGGTGCGCTCGTCCTCCCCAAAAAATTTTATCCGCAATTTAGAAAATAAGAAGATCATCGGTTCCGGCCGGCGCGGCAAAGCCATTATATTAAAACTTTTCCCCAAAGGTTTTTTGATCATCCAGCCCGTGATGACCGGACAAGTGATTTACGGTACCAAAGAACCTAAGGCAAGAGTGATTTTCGCGCTTTCCAACGGACAATATTTAAATTATAATGACCAAAGACGTTTCGGGCGTTTGAATTATATTGAAGACTTAAGCGCGTTTAAATATTTTAAAGCCTTAGGTTTAGAGCCGCTGGATAAAGAGTTTAGCTGTGCATGGTTCCTTGAAAGGCTCAAACAAAAGGCCATTCCTATCAAAACGCTTTTAATGAATCAGGCGTTTTTATCCGGGATCGGCAATATCTACGCGTCGGAAATATTATTCCGTTCGAAAATAAATCCCCGGCGTGAGGCTAAGGCATTAACACCGGCGGAGATAAGAGTTCTTTATCAGACAACTTTAAAAGTTTTAAAAGAAGCGATCTTGTTACGCGGTTCATCAGTTAATACTTACCGCGATCTCAACGGAAGAAAAGGAAAGTTCATTAACCGCCTTAAAGTTTACGGGCGCGATGGCCAGGCGTGTTTAAGTTGTCGCCAACCTATTGAAAGGATCGTGCAATCCGGGCGCAGCACGTTTTTCTGCCGGATTTGCCAGAGTTAAATTTATGAAAAAACGCATTCAAATGGACATTACTCTTTTAGTATCGTTCGTCATTGTTCTGACGATTGTTTTTGTGAAATTTCCTCGGCTTTATATTCAAGATGCGGTCAGCGACGACCTACTGGATTTTATCGGGTTTCTGACGATCCTTAAGGGAATTTTAGTGCGCATGACGGCGCGCGGATACAAAAAAAGTATTTCTTCTCGCGGAGAAAATCTGGTGACCGACGGGCCATATAGTATTGTGCGTAACCCAATGTATCTGGGAAGTTTTTATATCGGCTGCGGATTTGTGTTGATCCTCTGGCCCTGGTGGGCATTGCCTTTATTTGCGGCTGTTTTTTACTTAAGGTTTCGCCGGCAAATCTCATCGGAAGAAAAATATCTTAAAGCGCATTTTGGAAAAACGTTTGACGAATACGTTAGCCGTGTTCCGCGGCTTATTCCGTCGTGGAAAAGCATCAAAAATGCCAATATTAAAGAATCTTTTCCCTTAGATAAGGCATGGCTTACAAAAGAAAAGTGGGGGCTTATTAGCTGGACGTTTTTAGCTATTTTTCTAGAAGCGCTGCGCGAATATTTGGTTTTTGGGTCTTTTGATATTGTGACGACAGCGCAGGTTTTTTCATTAAGCGCTCTAACATTTATCCTTGTCTTGATCGTTTGGTATAACTATGCGCCAAATACAAAATAAATTTAAGATCACCGCCAACGAAAAGATCTGCCCGAAATTTTATAAGCTTTCTTTGGACGCCAAGGAAATGGCAAGATCGGTCGGGCCGGGGCAGTTTGTCCATATTAAAGTGACGGAAAGCTTAGAGCCTTTTTTCCGCCGGCCGTTTAGCGTGTTTCGCGCGAAAAAGCAAGTAGAGGTTTTGTACGAAGCCGTCGGAAAAGGGACGGTTGCGCTTGCCAAAAGAGAACCGGGAGAATATTTGGATATCTTAGGGCCTTTGGGCAATCAATTTTGTTTACCGCCCAAAGGCACCAAGCAGGTGGTGATGATCGGCGGCGGCATTGGGGTAGCGCCTTTAATGGTTTTGTCGGATTTTCTGGCAAAAGAGAAATGCGAAAAGATCCTTCTTTACGGCGCTCGCAGTAAAGGGCACGTATTCGATCTTAAAGATTTTAAGAAAAATGGATGTAAGGTTTTTGTGGCGACGGATGATGGTTCTTATGGGGTTCACGGGCGCGTTTCTGAACTTTTTAATAAAATTAAAACCGATCCTCAAACAACGGCTATTTACACTTGCGGCCCAAAACCGATGATGGCAGCGGTGAAAAAATTTTCCGAGCAAAACAAGCTGAACTGTCAGGCGTCCTGTGAAGAAGTGATGGCTTGCGCTTTGGGTGCTTGTTTGGGATGTTCCATTAAAACAACCAAAGGTTATCGCACCACCTGTTATGACGGCCCGGTGTTTGATATTAAGGAAGTGATTTTTTAAATGAATCTCACAGTTCAAATAGGGAATTTAAAACTAGCGAATCCGGTCACGGTCGCCTCAGGGACATTCGGCCACGCGGAAAAATATTTTGACTTAGAAGAAGTTAAAAAGCTTGGCGCTATTATCCCTAAAACCGTTACGCTTTATCCGCGCGAAGGAAATCCGCCGCCGCGTATTATCGAAACGGCGTCGGGAATGCTAAACGCCATCGGCATCGAAAATCCCGGAGCGGATATTTTTATCAAAGAAAAGCTTCCTGCCTTTAGAAAGATCGGTGTTCCGCTGATCATCAGTATTTTAGGCCACAGCGACGAAGAATTTGTAAAACTCGCGGAGAAATTTAGCGCGGCAGGTGGAGTCGCGGCATTTGAACTTAATCTGTCTTGCCCGAATTTACAGCAGAAAACTCTGGTCGCGCAAGATGCTGCGGCTACCGCGCGCGTTGTCGCGGCGGTAAAAAGAATTTCTAAAGTTCCGGTCATCGCGAAATTATCTCCGAATGTTACCGATATTTCCGAAATTGCTCTTCACGCCGAAGGCGCGGGCGCGGACGCGGTCAGCTTAGTGAATACTTTTACGGCCATGGCGGTTGATGTTAAAAAGAGAAAATCGGTTTTGGGAAATTTTAGCGGAGGGCTTAGCGGCCCGGCGATAAAACCCATCGCGCTTTATATGGTTTATCAAACGGCAAAAAGAATTAAAATTCCGGTGATCGGTATCGGCGGCATTATGACGCCTAAAGACGCGTTGGAATTTTTGATCGCCGGCGCAACGATGGTGGCGGTGGGGACGGCGAATTATTTAAATCCCAAAGCGCCTTTGGAAATTTTGGAAGGCATTCAAGAATATATGACCGCCAATAAAATAAAAGACATTAAAGAAATTATTGGGAGTTTAAAAGAGAAATGAGCAAAAAAAGGGCCGAGCTTATCGTAGCGTTGGACGTTGATACCTTGGAAGAGGCGCGTAAATTAATTGACGCGCTTTCGCCGGCGGTAGACATTTTCAAAGTGGGAAGCCAGCTTTTTACGTCTTGCGGCCCGGCGGCGGTGCGGTTTCTTCAGGCGCGCGGCAAAAAAGTTTTCCTAGATCTTAAATATCATGACATTCCCAATACGGTTGCCAGTGCCGTTTCTTGTGCTGTTGGTTTGACGGACGCGGTGAAAGCAACACATGCCGAAAGCAGTTCTTTATTTATGCTGACACTGCATACCGTAGGCGGAAAAGAAATGTTAGAGGCGGCCGTTCGATCAGTCAAAGAAAAAGCAAAAGCGATGAATATTGAAAAACCCTTCTTGGTCGGCGTAACTGTTTTAACCAGCCAGAAAAAAGATGACAATACTTCCCAGCTTGTCATAGAGCGTGCTTTATTAGCGAAGGAATGCGGATTAGACGGGGTTGTGGCGTCCAGCCAGGAAGTGGCGCTTATTCGTCAGAAATTGGGAGAAAATTTTCTGATTGTTACACCCGGTATTCGTCCCACGGGTGCGGATGCGGGAGATCAAAAGAGAGTGACAACGCCCAAAGACGCTATCAAAAACGGAAGCAACTTCTTAGTGGTGGGCCGTCCTATCGTGGAAGCGGCGGATCCTTTGGCAGCGGCACAAAATATCCTCAAAGAAATAAACATAGCTTAAAAAAGCTTTTTGTCTCGATGAAGCGGTTGACATTGTTTTTATTTCATAGTAGGATGCCGACTTCAATAATGCTGAATTTAGAAAACGTCGGGATTAGAGCGTCTGCTTTGCGCAAGTTCAGATCTTTGGATTAATAGATAGAGGGGAATTAGCTCAGCTGGTTAGAGCGTCTGCTTTACACGCAGAAGGTCGAGGGTTCGATCCCTTCATTCCCCATTTATTTTATAGAAGGCCAGGGAGTTTCTTTATCGTGTTTTGCTATGAAAGGTTTTAACGTATGGAAGCCGTACTTATTATTATTTTTGTTTTAGGATATTTGGCGATCGCTCTCGAACATGTTATTCACATTAACAAGACGGCAACAGCCATTCTTTTAGCGGTAGTTCTTTGGACGATCATGTCGGTGCACGGCTATACGGTGGGCTCGGTTTATTTTGACTCCCATCAAATTATTGAACAGTTAGGCGAGCATCTGATCGGTATTTCGCAGATCATTTTCTTCTTGCTTGGCGCGATGACCATTGTTCAGTTGATCGATTCGCACAATGGTTTTCGGATCGTAACAGATTTCATCAAAACAAAAGACAAGCGCACACTTTTGTGGGTCATTTCGTTCATTACTTTCTTTCTTTCCTCCATCTTAGATAATCTAACGACCACCATTGTCATGGTTTCTTTGATTTATAAGTTGCTTAGTAAAAGAGAAGATCTTTTAATTTTTGCCAGTATGATCGTGATCGCCGCTAATGCCGGCGGCGCCTGGACGCCCATCGGTGATGTGACAACCACCATGCTTTGGATTGGCGGATGTATTTCGACGGGTAAGATCATGACGGGGCTTTTTATTCCAAGCATGGTTTGTATGCTTGTACCACTTTCATACTTTTCCTTTTTTATGGAAAAAGAAAATGTTTCCACGTTGTCCGCTGGGAAAAACGAAGAGGGGATTCTCGGCGCGAAGAGGGTGTTTTATGTCGGAGTGGGTGCTTTGATCTTTGTTCCGATCTTTAGGGCACTCACCGGCCTTCCTCCGTTTATGGGAATTATTTTAGGTGTTGGAGCCATGTGGGTGATGACTGATCTTATGCATCATAAGCGGGAGCATTTAAGGATTCCGCATATCTTATCCAAAGTTGATATTACAAGCGTGCTTTTCTTTTTAGGTATTTTGTTAGCCGTCGGTGCCTTGGAAACGGCCGGCATTTTAAAGAATTTTGAAATATGGCTCGATCAGAATTTTAAAAACAAAGATTTGATCGTAACCGCTCTGGGGCTTTTGTCAGCCATTGTCGATAATGTTCCCTTGACAGCAGCGGCCATGGGCATGTATGATTTATCTCAATTTCCGATGGATCACAAACTCTGGGAGCTGTTGGCCTACAGTGTTGGAACGGGCGGCAGTGTTTTGATCATCGGATCAGCGGCCGGTGTGGTCGCCATGGGTATAGCCAAGATCAATTTTATTTGGTATATGAAAAGAGTAAGTTTTCCCGCGCTTTTAGGTTATTTTGCGGGAATTATTTCGTATCTAGTTATCTACAATATCGTTCATTGATTTTTCTTTAGCTTTTTTGAAGTTTTAGTGTTAAAATCCTAAAATATTTTTTCCTAGCTTTCATAGGCTAGGTGCTCTAACAAATTTCACGATAGTGAAATTTGGGGACGTGGTGTAGCCCGGTTAACACGTCGCCCTGTCACGGCGAAGATCGCGAGTTCAAATCTCGTCGTCCCCGTTTTTTACTTTAAGCGAAAAACCATCAATCCGAAAGGGAGATGGTTTTTCGCTTTATAGAGGAAAAACGGGCATTGGTGAAGCTCCGCCTGAGCCAATGCCTGAGAGGTTTTAAGATCTATTTATAAGTTTTTTCGCTTAAAGATTTTTACCGCGTGATTGGTTACCCACCCAGCCGGCTTTTCCCAGGGGCCGAAAACCGCCATCTCATTAAAATTTCTTTCAATATATGCGAGCAAAGCCAACCCATAATCTACACCCATAATTCCCATCATTTGAGCCTCGGTAGGCCGCAGGGCACGATTAGATAAGATGATAAAATTAATTTTAGTTCTTTCAAGGTCATTGATCACATTTTGTTCTCGTTGACCGTTAAATCCATGAAAGTCAGATTCACGCACAGCACGGTCATGTCCGCTAAGGAAATAATAAATGGAATCGCTGGGGATTGCGATTATTTTTTCGCCTCGAGGGACATTTTTAA
The DNA here is from genome assembly GCA_041649175.1 of Candidatus Omnitrophota bacterium. Taxonomy (NCBI): domain Bacteria; kingdom Pseudomonadati; phylum Candidatus Omnitrophota; species Candidatus Omnitrophota bacterium. Next base: position 610,832 of record JBAZNR010000001.1, read on the forward strand.
CAATAAACCGATTGGCATCAGTTACAGTTTGGATCCATTCTTTTTGATTGGAGGAAAGATAAACTTTGTTGGCCCCTACCTGAAGCATATTTTGAGGTTTTTTGCTAGCGACAACAAAATTACGATAATTAGTTATTCCTAAGAAACAAACGATGAAAAGAGTGACCCAGAGTAAGGAGCGAATAAACTTGGATAAATCCCTCACTCCCTGATAAAAAATAAAAATGACAATGAGTGGAGTGAGCGATATGGTCCAATGCGATCGAAAGGGTATGGCGCTTAAAAGAAATTCATGCAATGAAGAAATCAGGAAAAATACAAGAACCATGCATGAAAGAAGGAAGTTCTGTTTTTCTTCCCGAGAAAAAGGACCGTTTTTTAATGCCTGTAAGCTCTTCAAGAGGCAGAAAACAAAAGCACTATTTAAGAATAATCTTGGCCATGATATAGAGAAACCATTAAGTATCTGCTCGTATAGCATGACAATGGCTTGAAATGATGTTGAAGAAGAACTTTTGTAGGATTTGAGGGAGTTGAAATATGAGAGATCGTCAAAGATGAAGTGTTTTGGGAGATGAAAGAAAATAGCTGAATAAACAAGAAAAACTGCTAAAAAAATTACAAAAGAAACAAAGCCATATCGCATTATTGATCTAAGCAAGAATGGTTTTTGCTTAACAATATCAAATATCATTGCGGATAAAAGAAAAACAGCCAAAGAAGAAATTCCAATATTGGGGCGTATTAAACAAAGCAGGAAGGAAAAGAAAGCTCCTTGGTAAATGGCGCTGTCATTGCTATTTCTTAGGTATTTTAAAATAAAATAGACCATAGTCAAAACAAGGGCAATAGCTCCGATATGATTATATGTGTAGAAAAATTCTCCGGTTCGAGAGGTCCAATACCATAAAGCACATAAAAACGCAAAAGGGGCTGAGACTAGTATTAAGCCACAAAAATAAATCAGTATGCCAGCTAAAATAACGAGTATGTTGTATCCTAGAATCGTTGATTGAATACTGACCCCAAAGATTTTGTAGAAAAAACTGTAGTAATAAAGCATGAGCGGCCCATTGCTGGTGGAGAAGTCTCGATGCGGAACAGCTCCTTCAAAAGTTTTTTTGAAAGAATAAAGGTCTCGCCCGTGGTCGCCTTGGGCTAGGTAGAGTTGAAAATCATTTGCTGGCCAGAAGATGTAAATGCCAGCCAGGAGGGTTAAGACGAAAAAAATAATTTTCTTATGGTTCATTTGAACAATAATAGTATAAAAGGCTGCTTTTAATTTTGCTGTTATCCTAGAAGCACCTCATATATAATACCTTAAATATTTTACGTTTCTGTAATTAATCTAAGTTTCTCTCGGTCTTGGCCGGGAAATCACAAGGAGAAGAAATGATCTCAATTGATGAATTCAAAAAGACCCAAATCATTGTCGCTCAGATCAAAGATGCGCAAGAGCATCCTAACGCGGATAAACTTTATGTTCTAAAAGTTGATACCGGAACAGAAGAAAAGCAATTGGTGGCCGGTATTCGCAAAGCGTATACAAAAGAAGAGCTCATCGGGCGTAAAGTTATTATGGTCAGCAACTTGGAGCCGGCTGTGATCCGCGGCGTAGAGTCCCAAGGGATGATCTTGGCGGCTTCCGACGAAAACGGCCTTTGCCTTTTAGGGATCGACCGCGATATAAAACTGGGCAGTATCGTTAAATGAAGCAGTGCGTACTTATCTTAGAAATATTTTAGAGAAATATCAGCCATGTTGGAAAACCTAAAGCAATTTGTCCCTTCGGAAGTTTGCCTTTCCTGCGACGGGTGTTGTCGTTTTAAAGAAGCAAAAAGTGTTTGGCGCCCTCAAGTTTCTGCCGAAGAAATACACCTGTCAAAGAAGAAAGGCTTGGCGGATATCATTTTCTCAAAAACGACCATGGATCCTGAACATCGCATCAAAACAGTTTCTTGTAAAGACGGAGAAAATATTTGTTATTTCTTTACGCCGGAAACAAATACCTGCAAGATCTATGAATTTCGTCCTTTTGAATGCCGGCTGTATCCGTTCGTTTTGCGCAAAAGTGATTCTGTAGTTTCTATGACCGTTCACAAGCTTTGCCCATTTATCGAGCAACAGGCGAAAACGGAAGAATTTTCTAAGTATGCGGCCTATCTTAAAGACTTTTTTCAACATCAAGATGTGATCGATTTTGTTCAAAAGCATTCTTTATCTTTAAGCGATTATCATGATTATCAAGATGAGTTAGAGTATCTTTTTACTGTTTGTTCGCCTTCGCTATAAATCTACGGTCGCACGTCTTGCTGAGTAAATAAGGCCGTAGATTTATAAGGCGAATCCCGATGAGCGTGGCGAAATTATCCTGCTTTCAGCAGGAGAATTTCAACACAGCATGCGAATCGGGATAGCTTCGGCGAATTTCTTCGAAAAAATGCAAAAGTGCTATGGCTGTTAGTCCACAGAGTTTTATTAATTGCAATTCCTCCAAATGAAATCTGATCTCTTGAAGAAAAAACCCTTAGTTGATAAATTCTTACGGGAATGCCCCACACGGCTATCCGCGTTTTCTTTTGTGAACATCTTCGCTTGGAAAGATTTCTTTGATTTTACTTTTGAAATAAAAGACAATTGTCTTTGCATTTTTGCTTCAAATGCTATCGGCACATTTCTTTACCTTCCTCCATTAGGAAAAAATATTTCCTCCGATGTGATCCAGGGGTGTTTTGAGACGATGGAACGTCTAAATAAGGGAAGTGGGGTATCTCGCATTGAGAATGTTCCGCAAGAGGCGGTAAAATATTTCTCTTCTCGGGAATTTCGCCTTGAATCAAAAAGCGAAGAATATCTTTATGAACGCAAAAATATTGCAGAATTTTCCGGGAACCGATTTAAATCCAAAAGGTCATCGTATAATTATTTCGTTAAGAATTTTAAGTGTGAATATTTGCCTTTTAAAATGTCGATGAAAAAAGAGTGCCGAGATCTTTATGATAGCTGGGCCAGTCATAAGGCCCTGGGGAGCGACGATATTATTTTCCGGCAAATGCTTGAGGATAACCGCATAGTCCATCAGACGGTCATGACGCACTATGATTCGTTGGAATTATCCGGACGAGTTGTTTGTATCGATGGGAAAATAAAAGGTTATACGTTTGGGTTTGCGCTTAACCGGGATATTTTTTGCGTGCTTTTTGAGATCGTTGACCTATCGATCAAAGGGCTTAGTTCTTTTATTTTCAAAGAATTCTGTTCCGACGGGGCCGTTAAACCATTTCGATATATCAACGTCATGGACGATTTTGGTTTAACGAATATCAGAAAAACAAAACTGTCTTTTCATCCATCGGCATTAGTGCCGTCTTATGTTGTTTCAAGAAAGAAAGATCATGAATGAACTTTTAGAAAAAGAGCTCGTTATCTTTGATGTGGAAACCACCGGACTTTCGCCGCAAAGCGGAGACCGGGTGATCGAAATTGCGGCAGTCAAGATCAAAAAACTTAAAGTCATCGACAAATTCCATTCGCTTGTTGATCCTCAAAGAGAAATATCATTCGGGGCTTTTCAGGTCAACGGGATCAGCCAAGAGATGCTGGAAGGACAACCCTTGGCAGAGGATGTCTTTCCGCGTTTTTTGGAATTTGCCGGCTCTCGCCCCTTAGTTGGCTATAATGTCGGATTTGACATGGGATTTTTGCGTAATGAACTTATGCTGATCGAAAAAGACCTTCCGCCTGATATCGTGACCGTTGATGTCTTAAGGATGGCCAGAAAATTCTTGCCGAATTTAAAACGTTATCCGATGTGGCATGTCGCTCAATGTTTGAACATCGAAGAGCCTCAACAGCATCGCGCCTTAGCCGATGTGATGATGACGCTAGAAATTTTCCGTAAATTAACGGAACATTCAGAAGGAAAAAATCCTGAGAGATCTCAGATATAGGTGTTGCCGATCTAGCCGCGTATTTTACAGAATTTTTCTGATCTGAATTTCTTATTCAATATTTAAGAGGCCAATATTTTGACAGGATCTTGCGTTTGGAAAAGTTATGATTTTAAAGGGGAGGCTGCCCACGTTCTTCGTTTGTTCAAAGACGAACCTTTTGTTTTTTGTTTAGACAGCAGTCTTCGCCATCCCTCGCGGGGGCGATTTTCTTTTGTCGGTTTTGATCCGTTTATGGTTGTAAAGGCTTCAAAAAATGACCCTCTTTCTGATATAAGAAAGATCTTTAACTCCTTTCGAATGTCTTCTCGCAATTATCCCACGCCTTTTCCGGCGGGAATGATGGGTTATTTGGGTTATGATTTTGGCTTGGGCCTAGAAAAAATAAAACGCAAATCCCACGGTAAAGATTTGATCCCAAACGGCCTTTTAGGCGCTTATGACACAGTGATCACCATTGATCATTTGGCTAAGAAGATCATTATTTCTTCGACAGGCCTTCCGGAAAAAAGTGCTTTTTTAGCGAAAAAAAGATCCGAAGAACGGATAAAAAAAATCTTAAAGCGCCTTAAGCAACAGGAAGGTCGCAAGGAAGGTTTTTCTGAAAAGATATTCCGCGCCCAGAATTTAGCGCTTAAAAGTAATTTCACCAAAAGCCGTTATTGTGCGGCTGTGCGTAAAGCCCTGGATTATATTAAAAAAGGCGATATTTATCAGGTCAATTTATCTCAAAGATTTTGCGTGGATATCGGTTTGAAATGCCAAGACATTTGTCCGGTCAGTCTTTATGAGTCTTTACGCGCGCTTTCTCCGTCGTATTTCGGCGGTTATTTTAACGGCGGCGATTTTCAGATTATCAGCAGTTCTCCGGAAGAATTTTTACGGGTCAATAACCGCGCGGTGGAAACTTTTCCGATGAAAGGAACGCGTCCGCGGGGAGCAAGTAAAAGTGAAGATCAAAGAAATCAAAAAGAGCTTTTACAAAGCCGAAAAGAAAAAGCGGAATTGCTCATGGTCACCGATCTGGAACGGAATGACTTAGGTAGAGTGTGTCGTTATGGAACGGTGCATGTTAAAAAGATGCGCGTTTTAGAACGTTATAAAACGGTTTTTCAGACCACGTCGGCTGTTCGCGGGATTTTGCGCTCCGGTCAAGATTGTTTTGATGTTATCAAGGCTTGTTTTCCCAGCGGTTCGGTTACCGGTTGCCCTAAGATCAGGGCTATGGAAATTATCGAGGAACTAGAGCCTGATCGTCGAGGTTTGTATACGGGTGCTTTAGGATACATCAGTTTTTCAGGGCCCATGAATTTTAATGTTTTGATCCGTACACTATTGTTGAAGAAACAAAAAGCCTATTTTCACGTTGGAGGAGGCATTGTAGCGGACTCAAATCCTCAGGACGAATACCTAGAAACACTTGTTAAGGCAAAAGCCCTGATGGAGTCTCTTAAGAAAGCTCTTTGCAGGGTTCCATCATGAAAAAACCACTTATTTTCATAAATGGAAAAATGGTTCTGGCAAGCCCGGCTGATTTGCGGGCGTTGACACCGGGCGCTATCAATAAGTATGGCGTTTTTGAAACGATGCGCGCCTGCCAAGGAAGAATATTTTTTTTCAAAGAACATTGGGATAGGTTTTGTTTTGGTCTAAGGAAATTGAAGATAAAGATTTCATATTCTCCCAACGAAATAAATACTATTTCTAAGGTTGTTTTAAATGCTAATCATTTAGATGAAGCGCGTTTGCGCTGGGAAATCTGGCGGGAAAAGAAGATAGTGCGATTCGCCATTGTCGCCTTGCCTTATGCTGAATTGTCAAAGCAAAAATTCCGTCGAGGATTAAAATCCGTCATTGTTCCGGTGCGCATTGACCGCGCTCAAGGACAATCACGTGTAAAATCACTTTTTTATACTGCTTATTTCAAAGCGTATAAGCTAGCGAAAGAAAAAAAATGTGATGAAGCGATCTTGCTGAATCGCCAAGGGTTTCTTGCGGAAGGCAGCCGCAGTAACATATTTGTTATCCGTAAAAATATCCTTTTAACTCCCGCTCTTTCCTGCGGCTGCCTTAAAGGAATTACGCGTCAGTGTATTTTGAAAATAGCCAAAGAAAAAAGAATAATTTGCCGGGAGAAAAATCTTACGGAGGAGTCATTATTTAACGCTCAGGAAGCTTTCTTAACCAATTCTCTCTGGGGAATTATACCGATTACTTTTGTTAACGGAAAAATGATCGCAAAAGGAAAGCCGGGAGAAATAACCTCTTTATTATCAAAGCGATACAAGCATCTTGCCCAGCAATACCTCGCCTAAAATTTTGTGAGTTTCTGTTTGCTCTATTTACTGCCGGAAGCTATAATTAAGAACTATGAGAGTATATATACTTATAACGTTGGCTTTTGTTTCTTTTGTCCCGGTGGCTTTCCTAAAAGCCGAGGAACCGGCAACAGCCACCGATATACGGGCTGTTGAATCCGTGTGGAAAGAAAGCGTTGTCGACCTTAAAGACAGCGTTGATGTCCTACTTCAGAAAAATGATGAACTGACTTCCGGCAATGAAGCCCTACGCAAAGAAGCTTTGGACACCCAGGATCTCATAAAGGCGGCCAAAGATGAAAATGCCAACCTGGAAAACGAGCCTGGGCGAATAACAAAAGCGATCGATGAAACTGTTTTAAAGACAAAAGAATTACAAAAAACATTAAAAAATGCTCAATCGGAGCTTTCGGCTTTAGAAAAGAAAAAGACAGACCTTGAAACAGAGTTGTCGAATTTGGAAAAAAAGCAAAAACCTTGGGAAGCGCAAGTCGAAGAATTAAAAGCTAAAGCGATCGCGATAGAATTAGATACGCAGTTGCAACGTTCTGCGCTCGACAAGGAAGCCGCGGAGAAAAAATCTCAGGTTGATAGCTTAAAAGAACAATTAAGCCAAAGCCAGCAAAAGCAAAAAGAACTTGATGAAGCGTTAGCGCAGGCTCAAAAGCAAGTTTCCCAGGAAAAACCGAAAGCCGCTTCTCGCCCCAATCAGGAATTAAAGGCCCAGCTGGTGAAGGCGCAAGCAGATCTTAAAAAAACATCTCGGGAAGTTGAGGTCTTGACCCAAAAAAATAGTGAAGCGCAGAAGGCGCAACAAAAAACCGTGGAAAAGATTTCTGCGCAGCAAAGCGATTTGCAAAAACGTAATCAACAGCTTCAAGAAAAGGTCAACAAGATCAATGAGCAAAGATCTTCCCAGAACGTTCAACCGGCATCAACAGCGTCGCAAGAGGCTGTGAAATTATTAGAAAGCCTGCAGGCTGAGCGTCAGGATCTACAGATCAAAGTAACCGATCTTGACGGAGCCATCGCTGTTTTAAAGCGGCAAAATGCCATGACCGAGGCCTTGCTGGACGCGCAGAAGGAAGTGTATGTTAAAGAAGCGACGGAATCAGCTCTCAAAGATATTCCCCAGAGCAAAGGGGAAGCGGAGGCTATGGCCTATGCTTATGCCGCGCAAGGGTTGTATCCTCAGGCCGCTGTTTGTTATGAGCAAGCCTTGAAATTGGGCGCTTCCAAGAAAGATATTCATTTTAATTTAGGGTATGTTTACTATCAGATGGGAAATCTTGACGACGCCATCAAAAGTTATCAAAACGCTTTAAAGGTTGACCCCAAAGACGACGAAGCCAAGCGTAATTTGCTCAAACTACGCAAAGAACTTTCCCAAAAGAAAAGTAAAGCAGCGAAGTAAAATTACTTTTTGCCTTTATTCCCGTCGATTATTATTGAAAAAAGGAGGATGTTCATGGATGAGATTTTAGAAATATTATCTAAAGATGCGCGTATTAGCCCCGAAGAAATTTCCAAGCTGACCGGAAAATCCGTCGCGGTGATTACCAAGGCCATCAAAAAATATGAGCAAGACGGCATCATTGTTAAATATAAAACTCTGATCAATCAAGAACTGTTGCAAGAAAATCGTCCTTTAGTGCGAGCTTTAATTGAAGTCAGCATTACACCGCAAAAAGATGTCGGGTTTGATTATCTGGCGGAGAGGATCTATAGTTTTCCGGAAGTGGTCAGTTGTTATCTGGTGTCGGGGGCGTATGATCTTTTGGTGGTGGTGGAAGGGGATAATATTCAAACTGTCGCCAATTTTGTGGCTTCCAAACTTTCGCCGATGGAAAATGTTCGCAAGACAACAACACATTTCTTGTTAAAAAAATACAAAGAAGACGGACAAGTCTTAAAAAAGAGCCAACAGCGTAAGAGGCTCAACATTTCTTACTAAGACTGTTGCAGTGAAATAAAATGAAAAATATCGTGATCTCAAAAAAAGTAGAGCAAATGGCGCCTTCGGGGATCCGTGCGTTCTTTGATCTGGTGTTAGGGATGAAAGACGTGATCTCGCTAGGTGTGGGCGAACCGGATTTTGTCACACCGTGGCATATTCGGGAAAAGGCTATTTATTCCTTGGAAAAAGGATATACGTCCTACACGTCCAATAAGGGGATGATCGAAGTCCGCAAGGAACTTGAACGTTTCTTACAAAAACGTTATGGGCTTAGCTATGACCCGGAAGAACAAATTCTTCTGACCGTCGGAGTGAGTGAAGGCATTGACGTCGCTATGCGCACTATTTTAAATCCGGGTGACAAAGTTCTCATTCATCAACCGTGCTTTGTTTCTTACGGGCCGATGGTGGATTTAGCGGGCGGCATTCCGGTTTTTCTGGATACAGAGAGCAAGAACGGATTTAAATTAACGCCTCAGCAAATTGACAGAGCTTGCGACAGAAAAGTCAAAGCCCTGATGATCAATTATCCGTGTAATCCGACGGGAGCGTCATACACAAAGAAAGAACTTCAAGAAATTTGTCGCGTTGTGATCAAGCGAAATCTTCTCGTCATCAGCGATGAAGTTTATGATGAGTTGACGTATGATTTTGACCACACGCCTTTAGCATCTTTACCGGGCATGAAAGAGAGAGTTATCTATCTTAACGGATTTTCTAAAGCTTATGCCATGACAGGTTTTCGTTTGGGATGGGTTTGCGGGCCGTCTAAGATCATTGCCGGGATGACCAAGGTGCATCAGTATACGATCATGTGCGTCCCTATTACCAGTCAGATGGCTGCTCTAGAGGCGCTTCGAAGCGGATTTAAAGATGTTGCCGACATGAAAAAAGAATATATGCGCCGGCGCCGTTTTGTGGTGGAGAGCTTAAACGAAATGGGATTGACATGCCTTAATCCGCAAGGAGCATTTTATGTTTTACCGTCGATAAAAATAACAAAACAAAATTCTTTGGATTTTGCCAAGAATCTTTTAAGCCGGAAAAAAGTTGCTGTTGTTCCCGGAGTGGCTTTTGGCCGATCGGGAGAAGGTTACGTGCGCATGTCTTATGCGTCCAGTTATGAAAATCTAAAAGAAGCGATGGCGCGTTTACGCAGTTACATCGGCTCTTAAAATATTTTTTATCCGAGAAATTTATGAAAAAAGAATTCAAAAAACAAGATAATCTTGATTTTGAGATCGCCTTTTATGAGGGCATCTTAAAATATAGTCCTAATTTTACCGAGGCCCTGATCGCCTTAGGCGATCACTATACAAAACGAGGACTCTATGAAAAAGGTTTGAATGTTGACGAGCGTTTAGCCAAGTTAAAGCCTGAAGACCCGCTGGTTTTTTATAATTTAGCCTGCAGCTATTCGCTTTTGGGAGATATTGATAAATCGCTGCAATCAATCGAGCAGGCGGTGAAGCGTGGGTATAAAGATTTCTCTTATTTGGAACATGATGCGGATTTGATCAAGCTGCGCGCGGATGATCGTTTTCAACAATTTCTGTCAAAAATCAAAGGTAAGGCGGATTCTTTAAAAACTTCCTAACAATTATGGACGGCCATCCGGCATCAAAAGCATATCAGCAGGCAAGGAAGATCATTTTTATTATTGGCTTTTTAGCCAATATTATTATCTTCCTTGCCTTTTTTTTAAGCGGGCTTTCGGTGGCATTACGAGATATTGCTTATGGTTTTTCTCAGAACTTTTTTATTGTTAACGCGATCTATATGTGTGCTTTAAGCCTGGGGCTTTTGCTCGTTCATTTTCCTTTGGACTTTTTAGGCGAATTTATCCTGGAACACCGCTTCCAATTGTCTAATCAGAAATTCCATGAATGGCTTTGGGATCTTACTAAAAGATTCTTTCTGCAACTTATGTTAACGCTTTTGATCGTCGAGGTTGGTTATATTCTTCTTGATCGTTTTCCTCGAACCTGGTGGGTCTGGGCAGGGGCATTCTGGTTATTTTTGACATTAATCTTAGCCAAAATAACGCCAAACGTGCTCATTCCGATCTTTTATAAATATTCAAAGATCGGCAATGAAGAATTAAGGGCAAGAATTTTAGGGCTTTTTGAAAAAGCAAAGATCCCCGTTCAAAATGCTTACATGGTGGATTTTTCTAAGAAAACGAAAAAAGCCAATGCCTTTATTTGCGGTTTGGGAAAAGGGCGGCGTGTTGTTCTAAGCGATACGCTCGTTAGTGATTTTTCTATTCCCGAGATCGAGGCTGTTGTCGCTCATGAGATCGGACATTATAAACATCATGACATTCTTAAGCTTACCATTTTCCATACATTAACAACGCTGCTTGGATTTTTTATCATGAATCGGTTGTGGGAAGTTTTTGCGGCGCATTCACCCGCTATCCATATTGCGGATATTGCTTTTTTTCCTGTCTTGGCTGTGGCCTTTTCGATGTTTAGCTTCTTGATGATGCCGCTTTCAAACAGTTTCAGCCGTTATCTGGAGGTGAAAGCGGACTTGTTTAGTTTAAAGGCGACATTAGCGCCGCAACATTTTATCTCTATGATGAAAAAACTTGGGGTCAAAAATCTATCCGAATTTAATCCGGGATTATTGACTGAAATATTTCTTTATGATCATCCGCCGATCTCTAAACGAATTGATCTGGCGCAGAATTACCAGCTAAGCCTATGAAGAGCTCCGGCCAAAATAAATCCGATCAAAGTGTTTCCGAAAAACGCCAATATCTTCGTTTAGAAAGTGTCTTTCCGGTAGAATTTTCTTTTGCGCGTTCCGCCCAAGCTACTCAAACCCTTGATTGGCATCAGGGCTTTACATCCAACATCAGCAAAGGCGGTATTTGTTTAAGCGTCCACATTGCTTCCGAAGATATCAAGAAACTTTTAGACACGCGGGGGATGCCTCTCCAACTGAGAATCGGAATTCCGTTGGGCGCTCGTTCCATTAAAGCCTCGGCGGATATTATGTGGAGCGAGCATCTTAAAGAGGTGGCGCCCGAACGTTACCTGGTGGGTTTGAAATTTACAAATATCGACGGAAAAGATTTAAACCGGATGCTTTTTCATGCCCAATGGATACACTTTCGCCTTAAGGCAGCCGTAGGAATAGCGCTCTTCTTTGTCTTAGCTTTCGCAGCCAGCGCTTTATATAATTTTAGCCTTCGTGAAGCCAATAAAAAGCTGATCAATACTTTGGTGACGACACAACAACAAGAAACAATGGCAACGTACAGCCTTAAAGGTATTGCCTACGAGAAAGAAGCCTTAGCCAGACAATTGGAGGAATACGCCGGCCGAATGAAGGATCTGGAAGCACAATTACTTGTTGCCCAAGAAGCTATTTCCGCAAAGTCTCAAACGGAAGTTGAGCTCAACGGCCAGCTTCAGGCTTCAACCGAAAAAGTAGATGGCTTAAAGAAACAAATTGCTGATCTTATTCGAAGAAAATCTCCTTTAGAAAATGAATACGCGGCTCTTTTGAAAAAAGAGAATATGATGGCGGATGAATTCGCGCTTTTAGAGCATAAGAAGGAAGGATTGCAAAAAACGGTTGTCCAGAAAATGTACCGGTGGATCAAAAACCATCAAAGTTCTGCGACGGGGCTGGTTTTAAGCTTCGAAGGTGATGTCGGGATCATTGAACATTGGGCGTTTAGTTATGACCAGGCCTTGGCGGTTAATGCCTTTTTGTTGTTTGGCGACATAGAATCCGCACGCAAGATCCTTAATTTCTTTGTCCGGAAACTAAACGATGATTTTGATGGTTTTGTAAATGGGTACTATTTTGATTCCGGACAGATCTCGGAATATACTGTTCACGTGGGTCCGAACACATGGCTTGGTATCGCGGCTCTTCAGTATATTGAAAAAACAAAAGATACAGAATATTTAACTTTGGCAAAGAAAATAGGAGATTGGCTGATCTCTATTCAAGAGCAAGATCCGGCGGGGGGACTGCGCGGCGGCCCGCAATTCTCTTGGTTCTCCACGGAACATAATTTAGACGCCTACGCTTTCTTTGGCATGCTTTATCAGCACACGAAGGAAGAAAAATACGCATTAGCGCAAAGAAAAGTTTTTGATTGGCTTAAAACTTACGCGTTAATACCGCATAGCCCCGATTATCGCAGGCCGCCCGTGAAACGCGGCCGCGGTGATTCGACCATCGCCACCGATACCTTTGCCTGGGCTTTGGCGGCGATAGGCCCCGAGCGGCTTATAGCTGCGGGAATGGATCCGGAAGAAATTATGCGATTTGCCGAGGAGCATTGCGCGGTTTCCGTTGATTTTAAACGTCCCAGCGGCATGAATGTCACTTTAAACGGATTTGATTTTGCCAAGAAGACTCATATGCCGCGAGGAGGCATGGTTTCTCCCGAATGGACATCGCAGATGATCGTTTCCTATCAGATCTTAGGAGATTTTTTCACGCAAAAAGACAATACGGTCAAAGCCAATTATTACAAAGAAAAAGCCAAGATGTACCTTAATGAACTTAATAAAATTATTATTGCCAGTCCTTCGTTGACGGGCCAGGGAGAAGGGTGTCTTCCTTACGCGACACTGGAAGATGCCGATACGGGCCATGGGTGGAGAACGCCGCACGGAACCACAACCGGTTCTATCGCGGGAACAGCCTATATGATCATGGCCATCCAAGGCTTTAATCCGCTATCTTTATCGCAGTATGATATTGTTTCTGAATAAAATTTTATACAAGATCTTTTTCAGAAACTGCCAGGAAACGCCTATCATTTAAATGCTATTCCATAAAAAATCTATACTGATCCTCGTTTTTATCGGGCTTATCACGTACGCAAATTCGGTTTTTAATGGTTTTGTTGGTGACGACCACATTGTTATTGTAGATAATCCTTTTTATTCGTCCTGGGATAATATTCCTCGCCTGGTCCAGAAAAGTTACATTTCTACATCTCACTCTACGGATTTCAATAGGAAAGACTGGGGATCTGGTTCAGTTTCTTACCGCCCGGTTCTCTCGGCGACCTATTTTCTTGATCGTGCTTTTTGGAAACTAAATCCTTTCGGTTATCATCTCCATAATCTTGTCCTTCACTTAGCAAATTCTCTCTTGGTCTATGCGCTAATTATGATCATGATCCAGTTACGCGGTGTTGCGTTTTTAACAGCAAGTTTGTTTTGTGTGCACCCCATCCATTCTGAAGCTGTTTGCAATATCGGTTACCGAGCTGATTTGTTGTCATTATTTTTTGTTCTTCTGTCTTTTTTACTATTTACTAGATACCCAACTTGCGATGGAAATAAGAGAAAGCTATTTTATGGATTATCTTTGGCAGCCTTTTTCTTATCTTTATTTGCGAAAGAATCAGCGATCACGTTGCCAATAATCTTTTTGTCATATGATTATTATTTTCGCCGAGGTCTTTTAAAGACACAAAAGTGGTTTTATATAGGATACCTACTGGTCGCCATTTTCTATTTATATGTCTACTTTTTGGTCTTTCCGAATAGTGCCTTGAATTCTCCTTTGATACCTGACCAAGGTATCTTTGTAAATCTTTCTGTCATTCTCATGTCTTGGGCCGGGTATGTTTACGCGATATTCAATCCTTTCGTGATTACATCGCTGCCGCCATTTTATATGCCGTTTCTTAATTTCTTGGTTATGGGTCCTTCCATTTTATTTTATAGCCTGATGATTCTTTTTATTTCATTTATTAGTCTTATCGTAAAATACTTCTACAAAAACAAGTTTACTTCTTTCTTTATGCTGTGGTTCATCGTCTTTTTTATCCCTATTTCGAATGTCATTCCTTTAACAAATCCTTTTGCGCATCGCTTTGTGTATTTACCGTCCATCGGGATCTTTGCTGCTTTGGCTTTTGGCTTTTGGCAAGTGTATTCAAAATATTTTAAGGAATCGTTTAAGATAATACTTAATACGTTTATTATCGGCTTGTGCATGGCCTTAACGCTATCGGTCAATAGTTTATGGCATAGTAATTACACGATCGCATCGGGCTGGGTTAAAAATTTTCCTGATCATCCGGCAGGATATTTTATTCTCGGCTTAGAACATCTTAAAGTAGATAAATTTTCTGACGCTGCGAAATCTTTTAAAACGTGCCTGAAGCTTAAGGAAAAAAATCCGCAAGCCTATCATTCTTTAGGCCTTGCATATAGAGCGCCTTACTTTCTGGGGCTCTGTAACCGAGATGATTTTCAAGAAACAGTTAATTATTTTAAAGAAGCCATTAATGCCAATCCGTTTTTTACTGCAGCGTATGTTCATTTAAGCCAGCAATATATGACAGCGGGTAAATCTGATCAGGCAATTTTCTATTTAAAAAAAGGTATACAAATAATGCCAAATAATTTAACCTTATATGAACGCCTTATACAGATTTATTCAAGTTTAAACCGCGCCCAAGAAGCACAACTAGTTTTGAATGCAGCGCAAAATTCAATTCAGAATATTGATGCGTTAAGATATTTAAAGGCGATGATTAAGTAAACCAAGTTATCTTGTGGAAAGAGTAAAATCAATGAAATCTTATAGGGAAGAAATTTGGTTCAATACAAAAAATCGACGAGATTATATTAATATCAGCGATAATGTCCAAGAACTTATTGATAAAAGTGGTATTAAAGATGGCCTTTGTTTAGTGAATGCTATGCATATCACAGCGAGTGTTTTTATCAATGATGATGAGAACGGCCTTATCAAAGATTATGATGATTGGCTGGAAAAACTCGCTCCCCATGAACCGGTATCTTTTTACCGCCATAATGACACGGGAGAAGATAATGCTGACGCGCATTTAAAACGTCAGGTCATGGGTCGCGAAGTGGTAGTGGCGGTGACAAATGGCAAGCTTGACTTTGGGCCGTGGGAACAAATTTTCTACGGAGAATTCGACGGGCGCCGGCGCAAAAGAGTTTTGGTAAAAATTATCGGCGAATAACAAAAGGATAAAAAATGAGTTTAGTTGTTGTGGGAACAGTGGCGTTAGATTCCATTAAAACACCGGCCGGTGCGAAGAAAAATGTTTTAGGCGGCTCGGCGGTGCATTTTTGCATGTCCGCGCGTTTATTTACCAAGGTGCATTTAGTCGCCGTGGTGGGGAAAGATTTTCCTCAGAAACATTTTCAATTTCTTAAAAAAAGAGGCATTGACTTAACGTCGCTTAGCCGTGTTTCCGGAGAAACATTTCGTTGGGATGGGGAATATAAAAAAGAGGACTTGAACGCGGCTTTGACGCACGCGACGCATCTGGGTGTTTTGGAGAACTTTATTCCGGAGATTTCTTTACAGCAAAAGAATATTCCGAACGTATTTTTAGCGAATATTGATCCCGATGTTCAGATAAGCCTGCTTAACCTTATGAAAAAACCACGCATGGTAGGGCTAGACAGCATGAATCTTTGGATCAAGATCAAGAGGCCTTCACTTTTACGGTTGATGAAAAGGGTGGATCTTTTTGTCGCCAATGATGGTGAGGCAAGAATGCTGACCGGAGAACAGAATATTATTAAAGCTGCTAAATTCCTTAGAAAGATCGGCCCCCGCTGGATCGTCATCAAAAAAGGCGAGCACGGCGTCTTATTCTATAGTGACCGGTTCAGCTTCTCTTTTCCGGCTTTTCCGGTTGAAGAAGTGGTAGACCCTACCGGTGCCGGGGATACTTTTGCCGGTGGCCTCATGGGATGTTTAAGTTGTGCAAAAACGATAAATCGTGATACATTTAGAAAGGCTGTTTTGTACGCGACAACGGCCGCTTCCTTTAATGTCCAGGGTTTTGGCCCGGATCAAACAGAAAACCTTACTTTAGCAAGAATGAATCAACGCCTTAAAAAATTAAGAGAGTTTATTGCTCCCTGATCATCAACGATCGACAACCGAAGGGCCTATGAATGAAATCTAAATGGTTTGATGTAAATTTAAAAGAGATCGCTCAGCTTATTAAAGACAGCCGCACTATTATCGTCGCTTGTCATATGAATCCCGACGGAGATGCCATCGGGTCAATGCTGGGATTAGGATTTGGTTTATCGAAGCTCGGAAAAAAGGTTGAAATGCTTTGTCCTGACAAGGTTCCGGCGCGTTATAAAACTTTACCCGGAGCAAAACGTATCAAACAACATCATCATCAACCGGCAGATCTAGCGATCAGCGTTGATTGTGGTGATATCGATCAATTATCCCGGATCCAGGATGTTTTTAAGAAGTCAAAGCGTATTGTGGAAATAGACCACCACACGTACCGGACTAAATTTGGGGATATACAGCTTGTTGATACGGCCGTTTGCTCGGTCGGAGAAATCATTTTTTGGATTTTAAGTGAATTAAAAATCCCCTTAGACAAACGAATCGCTGAGTGCTTGCTTACGTCAACCTTGGTGGAAACGTCTTCTTTTAGCCGGCACGATGTCAATATGACAACTTTTGAGATCTGTTCCAAGATCATGCGCGTGGGGATCAATTTTCGCCGTATTTCCGACCGTTATTATTGGCAGAAAAAACCTTCCGCCGTGCAACTATCGGGACTATGTTTATCGAGAGTTTCATTTAAAGCAAAAAATCAACTTGCCTGGTCTATTATTTACCAAAAAGATTTTGAACAATTTAAAGGAAGCAAGGAAGACGTTGACGCGGTTCCCGATGAGATGATGTTCATTGAAAATGTCAAAGTGTCTCTTTTGTTCCGGGAGATCGAGAATAATATGCTGCGTGTAAGCCTTAGGTCCAAAGGCGACATTGATGTCGGGCGCTTAGCGACATCTTATGGCGGAGGCGGCCATCCGGATGTGGCGGGGTGCCGTATCCATAACAATAAAAAAACCATAGAAAAGTTTGTCAATCAAGCCTGCCAATTAATCAACGGAAAGATCTAAGATCATTTTATGATGAGCCATTGGATCGAAACGATGGGCCTGATCGCGGCGGTTATTTTACCTCTTTGGAATATCCCTTTGATCGCGCGGATCATCAAAAGAAGATCTTCGCATGATATCAGCCTTTGGTGGGCGGGGGGTGTTTGGGTCTGCCTTTTGTTCATGGCACCGTCGGGGTTAACGTCTAAAGATGTGGTTTGGAAGGCGTTTAATATTATCAATATTATTTGTTTTACGATTGTGGTGGTCATCACTCTTTTGTACCGGAAAAAATCAGCATGACGCAACTCTCTAATCAAGAAAATCTTCGCTCAGGTATTGTTTCCATTGTCGGCCGTCCTAATACGGGAAAATCTACTCTCGTCAATTATATCCTCAAAGAAAAAGTAGCCATTGTCTCTACGGTGCCGCAGACAACCCGTCATCAAATGAGAGGCATTTATAATGATGAGCGAGGACAGATCGTTTTTATTGATACGCCGGGTGTGCATTTGGGCAAAGATAAGCTGGATCAATTCATGCATACATCTTCTTTGGCGGCTTTAGACGGAGCGGATTGCATTATTCATCTGGTCGATTCAAGCGAAGCAACAGGAAAAGAAGAGCGAGTGGTGATTGAGAGCCTAAGAAACATTAAAGCACCGATTATTGTGGGTCTTAATAAAATTGACCTAAAGGGCAAATATGTCGCGCAGTATATCGAGCTTTGGCAGGAGATCAAGAAAAAACCTGTTACGGAAATTGAAGGAATGGTTCTCTTACCGTTGTCGAGCAAGACAGGACATAATGTTGATACATTGCTGGACTTGATCTTTGAGCGCTTACCTCAGGGGCCGGCTTTATACCCGCAGGATATTATTTCAGATGTTCCGCAAAAAATTATGATCGCTGATATTATCCGTGAGAAATTCTTAAGATTAATGCGTGATGAGGTTCCGCATTCTTTGGCGGTGGTGGTTGACCAAGTTGTGCCAAAGAAAAATAAACTGACCTATATTAGCGCGCAGGTTTTGGTGGAGCGTGAATCACAAAAAGAAATTGTTATTGGAAAAGGCGGCCAAATTTTAAAAAAAGTAGGGACGCAGGCACGAGAAGAACTGGAAGAAATCTTGGGAGGAAAAGTTTTCTTGGAGATCTTTGTCCGGCTGGAAAAGAAATGGCGGGAAGATCATTCCTTATTGGAAGAAATGGGATATACGTTTTAAGGGAGAATTTAGAAAATAGGATAATAAAAAAGGCGCCCCGACATTTTGTCGGGGCGCCGTCAATTTTTTAATCCTTTATCCTAACGGTGCGTAATGATAGTTCCAGTTGTGATCTGTATAAGGAATAGCAAGTAAAACACCTTGATATCGTCCCACATAGTTTCCCGGAGGACGAATGGTATTAGCTAGATAGCGGGTTTGATAGATTTTTTCTTCGTTGGCCGCACGAAATAAGAAAGCTGAAGTGCCGCTTCCGCCGGCAACCGTGCGACAGGGGATTGGAAGTCCGCCCATCGCATATCCGCCAGGATCGTTAAGGACAACAGAATCGGTGCATCGGCGTTCGCTTTTCCCATCAATAGAGCCGTTGGCTGGAAAAGACGGGGTTTCTAACTGTACAAAAGCGCCCGTAAAAATAGCGAATCTATGGCCCATAGTATTTGTTGGCGGAGTAGTAAATTCATCTCCTGGGGTACGGTTAAAATACCATCGTTCCAATACTCTTGGGTCATGGGCGTAAGGGCCGATCAAAGATACGTCAAAATAATAATTTCCATAGTTGGGATCGGCAGGTTGGCCTGCAGTGCGAAAACTTTCTGTGTTGCTTTCATCAACTTTTGGGGCCATTAAGTTATCATATTTTCCTAGCCAGTTGAAGGTCCCAAATTCGTCGGTTGCTGTCCAACCGTTGCCTGCAGGGATGGTTCTTTCGTCTCCGTTAGAATCAGTATAAGTGCTTTCATAGGGGAAATTAGCATGGTAATAGGGAACGGGAAGTCTTGATAGATCGCTGCCAAAAAATCCTCCGGAAACCGGATAAACACGTTTAGCGGCGATAATAGCCGAAGGCTGCCAGCTCCAGCCGGATGCGGGTGGAGTAGTTCCGCTTGCACTTTGGTCACGTGTCCAATGATTATAATGGCTTTCTAAAAATACATTTTCTTCAGAAATAGTTGTGAGGCCTCCTGTCGGAAGCTGAGAGGAATTTTTTAAAGAAACACCGTAGTCCGATACGGACATAAGCCCATTGTTAGGTAGCCATCGTCCTTGCTGGCCTTCTTGATTGTTGCATTCAATAAGTTTCCCAACATCAACACGCACTGCGTTGTTAAGACGTCCGCTTTCCGGGTTAATGAATTCTTTGTACTCAAATGCCGTAACAGACCCGGAATTACCGGTGCACTCCAATGTGCTTCCTTGCGCCGGATCAAGATCATTTGGCAGAGGTGTTCCGTTGACTGTTATGCGAATCTTCGTCTCACCGGAATCGTTGACGATACTTTTAATAGACATTCCTTGGCCTGATTCTTCGGCCTCTGCTTGAAGCGCCGGAACATCAATAGGAGGTGGGGAAATATAATTTCCGCCGCGCAAGGGTCCAGCTTTGATGACAGGGCTGCTAGCAGCTTCATCATAAATTCCGGTAATCGAAATACTGCCGTCATCGTTGACAACACGTCCGGTTACCGGGTCAATAGGAAAGTTATTCATAAGATCATCCCACGCTGTCGGGGTAAATTCCGAATGAAATGTTTCTCTGCGTTTCTTTGGGTCTGTCGATAAGGAGTGCCCGTAATAAGCCGGTTGCTCATAATAGTTAGCGGGGCCGTAAGCACTATCACTTAATAAATTTGGCGTCGTTGTTCGGGAAGGGAGATATGTATTGTTTATTCTAAGTGTATAGCCATAAAAATTACTGTTATTAGCGACAGGATTTGCGGTGGCGCAAGCTCCCGCGGGACTAAAAGGAGTAGGGCTGCAATTAACATTTTGTTCTTGATAAATATAATTACGATCAACGCTGCCTAAATCCCAAACGTCATCAATGGTGCCATCTCCGTTGATGTCGCGCTGGTCGGGAGAGCGAGGTTTTGTGGATGTTGCATCGTTGAAATCGTCCCATGGATAAATAGGGCTTATATTTATTAAGGGATCAGGATTAGGATCAGAAGATCTCCAATAACGAAAGCCAGGGCCGGGTATAAGAGCATTTCCGGCGGCGTTTAAATGTTCGCCGTCAGCACGATGATCATACACCAAAAGGCCAAGACGTTCGCCGGCATAATAACCGTCTTCCTTATTAGCATAGCTTCCTGTGGCATTGTTGGGCGGTGGATTTGCGGCGCTGTATCCGATGGGTATAACGTATGGGTAACGCCAACCGTATTGGCTGTTCTCGTCTCCCGGCATGACGGATTTTCCGGTGTAAACGTACATATTGCCGTAACTGCTTAACTCACTGACATTATTTATTTCTGTGTCAGACCCAAATTCAATATTGTTATTAGAGTGAATTCTGCCGCCCTTAGCATCAAAGGTTTGCCATCCAAAATTGACATTCCCCGGATAAAAACCGAGGTAATTATATAGGGAAGTTCCGGGGAGTTGATTGATATAAAGCTTTGTCTGTCCACCGGCCATGCCCTTAGAAAGTACATAAATAATATTATCTCCGCCTGAAGGGCTGGGTTTTTGGTAAACTTTTACCTCAAATTCGGTCTCACCGGTAAAGGCCGCGGTTCTGGCATAAGAACAATCTTCTAATTGCTCCATGTGGTCAACGCCATCTAGGTCGTTATCGTGGATTTGAAAAGGAGGGCAAGTCCCATTAGCTGTAACAGAAGTCAGCTCACCTGAAGCGATATCCAACTCATGCGTTAAAAATTCGTCTGAACCGTAAGCTTGTCTTTTAACTTCAATGCCGGCGTATTCAATGCCTTTAATAGCCCTGTATTCCGCTTTTAAAGAATTAAAAAGGATACGCGTCTGGTTAGCATTGTTGATAGAAACAACAAATGAAGAAACGCTAAAGGCGAGTAAAAGCGGTAATATCGCCAGAACAATGACGGTTAAGACGTAACCTTGATTGTTGGAAATTGCCTTCTTGAACATGCTAACCCCTCTTTATTTTTAGTTGCCGATATGGATAGGGTTTTCGCTCGGACGCTCCCTTGGCCGCGGCTTGTTGTGAGCAACATAACCTCCGGCGACATAATTATGGTAACTGTCTACCTCAATATTGTAAACTTTTACTTTTTCGGTCATCTTTTCAATTGACTGGATAGGTTCATTTTCTTTTTTATTGTTTAAAAGAACATCGCCTGTTTTAAGCGAACCTATTTCAACCCATTGGCCATCGCTTAAAAAATGGTGGTTTGACGTTACTTTTAAGTTTCCGTTAATGATAAGATAATCGCCGGAATTATGCTCAAAAATTTCTGTAACTTTCCCAGGCTTAAATTCACCCGTATTTTCGTCAAATGATAAAACCTCATCACCTATCTCGACTAATTCAATCGGTTTCTGTGAACCGTTGGACATGGTAATGGCTGTTCCTGCTAAAAAGCAAACCGGTGGTGGTGGACACGCTCCGCAATCCAAAGGACAGATACTGCAGTTTTCCGATGCTGAGTTGCAGTAACCGTCAGGGCAAGTGGGGCAATCTTGTGGGCAACTACCGCTTGTCTCACTGCCATTACAAATTTGATCACCACAGCGTGGCGCGCAAGGAGGGCAATAGGGACACGTCGGGCAATTTTCGGCCGCCTCACAAATATTGTCGTTATCACAATTAGCCGGATTATCATTACAATCTTCGGGACATTCTGTGCTATTTTCTGCATCGCTACAGATGCCATCGCCGCATAAAGCGCCCGTCATGGGAATTCCTTGGTTTTTCAAGAAAACAGTTGTTGATACTTTTGAACTTGTTCTTTGCGTCGTCGGAGTTGCGTCTTTTCCGGCATCAAGGGTGATCAAAATAGTTCCATTTTTTACACCAGGTGTAGTTTCTCCATATTGGAATAAAATACTTTTAGCCTCTCCGAGCGTGGTGGCTCGAGATAGTCTTCGGGCATTGTCTTCTGCATAAGCCGTACCGGTAAATAAGTCGAGAAATCCCAGGGGGCCGATATTATCATCCGGAATATATTCATGACAGCAGTCCTGATTACATTGAATAACGATTTCGGGAGTGACATTGCCAGGTCCAATTTCTTCACGTGGAAGAGTATCTCCGACATTATTAACATTTCTTATATCGTCATCGGAAAGTTTAGCTCCGGAAGTAAAGACATTTGTATCATCCTCTTCTTCAAGCCGGGGGTTAATGACATGGTCATCAGCCGGCGCGACATTGCCCCCAGATTCTGCGGCTGTTAGTTCAATACACCGTTCTTCTCTGTCACAGACACCGTTACCACAGCGAGGACAATCATTAAGGCAATTTGTTTCATTTTCATACGGCCTATCGCAACGTCCGTCATAGTGAGCGGCATCGTTTACATCGGGGTGAGCCAGGCATGAAACGCAATCTACTGCACATCCCTCGACTGTTTCGTGGGACTCGCATTCACCGTTACCGCAGATCTCAACCGTATCCGAATAAACGATATTACGCATAAGATGTTCTTTTCCATCTGGGCCAAAGGTGACCTTATATTCGACCCAACCTGTTTGTGTTGGGACATTGCTGACATTTGCTCCGTATTTAATTCTTGCCGTGCCGCTACCCTCAGGCGTAAAAATAGTATTGGCGACAGGGTTTGTGTCAGCAATGGGAAGTTTAAATAAGAGGCGATTTTCCTCCCCTGGTGGAAGTCCTGTACAATAATTGGGGGAATTAACATTAGAATCGCAGGGGAGGATTTGAACAGTGTTATCGCTGATATTAGAGAAAGAGAGCTCTTTCGCGATCGCATCTACGTTACTGCGCGCGCTAGCGATAGAGGCCGTTTTGTTGGCTGTCACCAAGGAAGACCCGATGCCGGCTCGGCTGGCCATAGCGATCGCCGAAATGACGGCAACCGAAAGGACAGTAACAGTCATAACTTCAACGAGGCTAAACCCGAGTGCGTTAATTATTTTTGTTTTTTGAGTCTTCATTGTGTATCCTCCTCAATAATGATGATCAATGGTGATCAACGGAAATATTTTTATCTTTCAAGAACTTTTTTAGAAGAAAAGAACTTAAAATAAAAAAATCTCATCCGCGCGAAACAAGCGATGAGACTTTTCTTGTTGGCAGCACGGCTTTCCTTGTGGTTTTTATTTCGCTTGCGCGAATTAAAAACCAACCGCAAACAAGGAACCTTTGGCTTTGTGCCCCATCCTTACGGATGGTTTACCCCGTCAGATAAAAAACTAACGTGATAAATCCTATTTTTCTTCGGGATTTATCTTTTTCAACATATCACATTTCTTAGAGAAAGTATAGCAGGTAAAAAACAAAATTCAATTGATGATGGGTGAAAAACAAGAAATGAGGATAGCGTTTTCTTTGCTTTTCAAAGGCAGTATATATATTTTCCTTAACATGCTATTGTGAAACGGGTTATAAAGAATTAAATCGAGAAAGGTTGGGAGCGGAAAAATAGAAACGCCACATCTTTTTAAATCTTTTTAGATTTTTTCGCTTAACTCAATCCTTGGTAGTGGTGAGTCCAATTTTGCTCTGTGAAGGGTATTTCCAAAAGCGCCGCCTGGTAAAGCCCCATATAATCTCCGGGAGGACGAATGGTATCGGTGCGGTAGCGTTCTTGGTAAATCCTTGTTGGTGAGCTTGCCCAGCTCAATGAATCCGATTGAGGGTAAGTGCTACGGCAATACGAGGGCGGTGTAATTCTTTGGCTAGCTGAGTATCCTGATTGATCACATTCTCGCCAATTGGTACCGTCCACTGGGCCGCTTGCCGGGAATTCATTGCTTAGCTCGATATTAGCGCCGATAATGGTTGCGTAAACGCGCGACCACTGGCTTGGTGCCGTATTAATATCTCCAACATTAGCATGAAAGCCCCATTGTTCGAGATGGTCAATACTTCGAACATATTTTCCAACTAATGAAATGTCATAATAGATCGTCTCACCGTTTACCATGGGCTGCAGCTCTCCGTTGACAAGTTTTTTAACACGGTTAGGCATTCGTTGGGCCGCCGGGACAGAGCTGTTTCCGTCGAAATCATGGTCATAAACCCAGTTATATTGTCCCGCAACAAAACCGATGTTATTAGCTGGGACCGTAACACTGCCATATGTGCGTGAATAAGGATATTCCGGATGCCTTTGTGGATAGGGCAAGCTTGTGGGATAGTTAAATCCATCGGAAGCGAGATAAATCTTATTGGAAACAATAGACGCGCTTGGCGCCCAATCGGCCTCATCATCAGGGTGATTATAAGTTCCTTTTAAAATAAGGTTTCCTTCGACGATGGAAGTAAGCCCTCCAACAGGAATTTTCTTGGCATTGGCCAAGGCGATACTTTCCTCGGAGTAAAGAAGTCCATTGCTGGGAAGCCACTTCCCGATATTACCCGCAATTTGTTCACAGCGCATAAGATTGCCAATATCAATTTCAACAGCGGTATTCATCTTCCCACTCTTGTGGTTTACGAACATTTTGGGCGTGAAAATAGTAAAGTTTCCGTCGTCTTCGCAAGCGGCTGTGGTTCCTCCTGGGTTTTCCGGATCTTCAAGGTACGACAAAGTAGCGCGCTGAACGCCGTTCACGGTAACAATGATCTGTCCCAGATCATTGGACTCGATGGACATTCCTTCGTTAGAATCTTTAGCAATAGCAATGAGAGCGTCTGTATCAATGTTCGGAGGAGTGATCATGGGAGATTCAAACTGAACGATAGGACGGCTGGAATCTTCATCATAAAGTCCGGTGATCACGCCTTCTTCTAGGTTGATATCAGCGGGAAAAGATTCGATATAGTTGTTCCAAGCGTCAGTTTGTTCTTTAGCATTCGTAAGATCGATAGCCATTTTAGTATCGCCCTCATTGTACTTACGGTAATACCTAAATTCATCGTAGGTGTGGCCTACAAAACGAGGCGGAATTTTTATCCCATTAATTTTAATGGCTGAGTCATAAAAAGATGCTTGATTATCCGGATTTAAATGTGAGGCGCAATTGGAACCCACCAAACAATTAACATTTTTTTGCATATAAACATAACTTTGGTCTCCGTCATCAATGTTCCATGGACCGGCTTGCGGAGCAGTCGCAGGATTTCCCCACGGATAAATAGGTTCGCGAGTTCCGTCAGGGTCTAAAGGTGTCGCGTCCCAAGGAACAAATTTACATGACGATGAACCGGCCGTAGGAGTGTTGCAAGTCGGCGAGGAACCGTCATAATTTCCTCCGTCTTCCACAAGATTGGACATCAAAAGCCCAGCACGAGCACCTTCGTAATAGCCGTGAATACCGTTACGATAGTCTTTTGCAATGGCGGAATATGCGGGGTCTTCAGGATTGTACGGACTTGGAAAATTATTGGGCCTTTTAAACGGCCAGAACATCCAAGGGTAGCGCCCCACAATGGCTAGATCGTTGGGATGGATCTCGCGCCATTCATAGTTCATTCTGACATTGCCGGAAGCGCTAAGTTCGTTAACGTTGTTCATGACCGCGCTGGCGCGAAATTCGATATTGCCATTAGCATGGATCTTTCCCCCTCGAGCATCCCAGAGGGTTCCGCTAAAAAGAACATTGCCCGGATAGAATCCAAGATAATTATAAAGCGAAGTTCCGGCGATCTTATTGATAAATAATTTTGTTTGGCTTCCCAAAGTGCCTTGTGACAGCATATAAACTTCGTCACCGTAACGGTACACTTTAACTTGGAAACCGTCAGAAGCATTCCCTAGGACATAATTGCCGTTCTCAATGCGCGCGCCGGTAACTTGCGCTTCAGGCGGTGTCGCCAACGTACTTAAAGCGAAACTGCCGTCGTTTGCGACAGCGTGAGTGAGGAAAGATTGAGTTGTTCCCCAATTTTGTTTTTTGATCTCCAGTGACGCGTATTCAATACCTTTGATGGCATTATATTCGGCACGAGTTTCATTGTATAAAGCGCGGGCTTGGCTACTGGAATTAGTTGAGCGAATGAAGACAGCAACGCTTAATCCCACCAAAAGAGTAAAGACAGGGTAGGCGATAAGCGATAGAAAAATGCCTTTTTGTGATCGAAGTCTTTTAAGCATAACGAACTCTCCTAAAGCAAAACCCTGGAAATTCTATTTCGGGCATGCTCCGCAGTCAGCAGAACAGCTGTGACAATCTTCTGTTTTGCTGTCGCATGTTTTATCGCCGCAATTTGCGGGAGGACATACTCCGCAATCCGCGGGACAGCTGGTACAATCTTCTCCCGCAGCGCCTTTGCATACTCCGTCGCCGCATGGATCAGGCGGTGCGCAACAATCATTGGCACAGTTAGCGCAAGTTTCGCCTTCTTCACAGCTTCCATTGTTATTACACGCTGGCGGCGGCGCGTCGCAATCCGCCGGACAAGAAACATAGGTTTCATTGGCGTCACAGGTTTCGTCACCGCAACAAGGAGAACAATCGGCGCATCCGCAAGCCTCATTGCCGTTACATTCTCCGTCGCCACATTGACATTGGCCGCAATCACCGGAACAATCCGTGCAGGTTTCTCCGGCATCACATGTTCCGTTGCCGCAAACAGCCGGCTCCAAACAATCTTGAGGACAATTATTTTGATCTTCACTGCCTCCGCAAAGATAATCTCCGCAGGCATCAATCGTGGTGTAATTATAGCCCGGGTTTTTGAGTGAGACTTTTGTTTTTAGCTTATATGTCCGTCCTCTTTGAATGCCGGCCTGAGGTTGGGATGAGGTCAGGTCAATAGCTACCGTGCGGCTTCCCTTATTGAGGGTAAAATCAAGGCTGCCCATTTTTTCCGCGATGACTGTTTCGCCGGCTGAAGCGATGGACGGTGTTTCTTGCGCGAAAACTAAACCAGAATTTTGTGAAAATAAGGAATCCCACACATCCATTAGAACTTGTTCCTCTGGAACTTGTTCCTCTTCGTCAGCTTGGATCTCATCTTCGGGTGTCGTCGGATTATCCTCTCCTCCTAAACATTTTCCGCAGTCGGCTTCGCATTCTTCGGAATTTGGGTCCACAGGAGGAACTTCGGGCGGAGTTTCCTCCAAGTCTGCTTTGCATCGATCAGCATCTTGATAGCAAGCCGTTAGGTCGTCCAAACAGTCCATGGTGTAAGGACAATTTTGTTCAAAGCCGTCATAGCATTTTTCAACTTGCAATTCGCAATTGGTAGGATCTCCTTTACAAGTCTCTAAATGTGCCTTGCATTCTTCCGGAACGGTTTTGGCAAGTTCTCCGCAATTAGCAGGGTCGCCGTAGCATTGTTCAAGATATTCCAAGCAGGGCATGGGATAGGAACAACCCTCGACAGAAGTACATTTATTCTCAATATTCGATTTACATTGATTAAGATTAACAATGCAAGAAAGTAGGAAATTGCGGCAGGCGGTCGTTCCTGAAGTGTTGCCAGGCGAGTCTCCGGTAAGATCGTCGCCCTTACCATCTCCATCGACATCAGGAGGCGGCACTTCTACTGTGTCAATCATGCAACGCTCTGTGCTACTGCAGACAGCATCGCCGCAGTAATTGCAATCATCAAAGCAATTATCTAAAGTTTCTCCCCAACTGCATTGCCCATCGAAAAATGGCGTTGCTTGGAGGCAGGATGAGCAATCTTTTCCGCAATTAACGACTGTGTCGGTTCCGTTACATTCGCCGTCGCCGCAGTCATTAGCAGGGTTACGCAGAACATTTTTAACGAGTTGTCCTTGAGGATTGACTTTAATTTCATAAATAGCGTCCTGTCTGTGCGCGTTGCCGACTAAAGCGCCGAATTTTAATTTTCCATCCGGATCGTAATAACTATTGGCTTTTGGAGTTAAGCCTGCTACAGGAACTTTGTAAAGGATTTTTTCTCCCTGACATTCACTTTCGGCGCAAGGAGAGACGACCGCGATAAGATTTTCATTGGACAGAGAAATTTCCTGGGAAAGTCGTGTGAGGGCGTTGCGGCTGCTGGCAACGATCTCCGCGCCGCTACTGCCGGACAAAGCCGCGTCGATACCGGCGTGATTAGCAATAGCGATTGCGCCAAAAACAGCCGTTGCTAAGGCTACGGTGACTAAAAGTTCAGTAAGGGATAAGCCTTTGATCTTCATCGCTATTTCTCCTTTTAGGATTATTCTAGTACGTTTTTTCGTTTTCACAAAAAAAATCTCATCTGTTTTAAGAGATGAGACGGCCAAACAAAAATAGCTTGTCTTGTTGGCGGCTAGGCTGTCCTAAATGCTGGACCCTATAGCTTTGCGTCCCATCCTTACGGCCTCTTTGCTCATCACACGAGGTTCCCTGGGAAAACTTTCAGCAGGAAAATGGTTTGCCTTTTTCAACGTTTTACTGTTCTTCTTTGTACTTGCGTAAAGTATAACATACAAAAACAGTTTTTCAATTGACAGAAGGCTTAAAATTGCACAGAATAATAGCGTTTTCTTTATTGTTTTTTAACCGATTAGAAAATATTGTAGATAGATGGCGATGAAAAAGTGCAATCAACATAAAACCTCCATGATCACCGTCGAGAAGAAGGTCAGGCTCAATAATCCTGTCTTCATCGCGGCGTGGCCTGGCATGGGCAATGTGGCCGTGAAAGCCGCTGTTTACTTAAAAAATCAACTTAAGGCGCAATGCTTTGCCAAGTTTTCCAGTGAAAAGATTTTCTATCAGACTGATGTGGTGGTTGAAAAAGGAGTTATTGAATTAGAACAGCTCACAGAAGGAAAATTTTTCTATTGGAAAAACCCTGATGGCGGCCGTGACCTGATCATTTTTATCAGCGACCTTCAACCTTCGCCAGAAAAAGCACTAGCCTATGGCGCCAAGATCCTGGATTTTGCCCGCGGTTTTAAGATCGACACATTTTTAACATTCGCGGCGATGATCACCCCTTTTGATTATACGGCAACCCCAAAGGTCTGGTGCGCCGCTACCCATGAAAAATTGATCACGCAATTTGAACAGTTCGGCATTAAGCCCATTGCCTCTGGAAATATCAGCGGGCTTAACGGGCTTTTTCTAGGATTAGCAAAGAAAAGAAAACTTTCCGGCGCATGCCTTTTGGGAGAGATCCCATTTTACTCGACCCAGATCGAAAATCCTTATGCGTCTTTGGCTATTCTGGAAACTTTAGCCAAGTTCCTTAAGTTTCGGATAGATTTAAATGAATTACGTATAGCCGGCAAAGCTTTAGAAGAAGAAATGGAACGCTTGATGGATCTGGTCAAAAGGCCTTTTCCCGACGAGGAGAACGAACTTCCTATTAGCTCGGAAGACATTGATATGATCAAAAATGTTTTAGATATGCGCAGTCACTTACCGTCTTCTGCCAAAGCTCAGATCGAAGAACTTTTTGTAAAATCCCAAAAGGATATTTCTTACGCCTTGGAGCTCAAAAAGAAACTAGATGAATGGCATATTTACAAAGACTATGAAGACAGATTCTTAGAGCTCTTTAAGCGTTCCGACCAAGAGCAAAGTTTTCATGAGAAGTAAGCAATTCTTAACATCCGCCCAAGCCCAACGCATCGACCGTATCGCCATCACAAAAATAGGAATTCCGTCCATTGTTTTAATGGAGAACGCGGGGCGTGCCGCCGCCAAAGAAATCATCCGAACGCTTAAAAGCAAAAGGTCTTCTTTAAAGAAAAATCTTGTTTTAGTATTTTGTGGTTTAGGCAATAATGGCGGTGATGGATTTGTCATCGCGCGTTATTTAAGCGGCGCCGGAATTAAAGTCAAAGTTTTTATTCTTGGCTCGCCGCATCGATTAAAAGAAGACGCCGTCCTAAATTATCGAATTTTGCGCCTTTTGAAAATCCCTGTTGTCAGATCAACAGCTACTCCATCTTTGGTTCGACGTGATATCTTGCGGTCGCAACTGATCGTTGATGCTATTTTTGGTGTTGGGCTAAATCGAGCTATTAACGAACCATTTTTTAATATGATAAAAACGATCAATCAATATGCTCAATGTGTCTTCGCTATAGATATCCCGTCCGGACTGGACGCAACAACCGGGAAAATTCACGGAATTTGCGTAAATGCTTCTCGGACAATAACTTTCAATCTTCCTAAAAAGGGATTTTTCTATAACGACGGCCCGAAATATACGGGCCAGATAAAAACTTTAAGCATAGGCATTCCAAAACGATTGTTCAAGTGAAAGTTTGATGGTATGGCTCATAATCCCAATATTGAAAAAATTATTCGAACACTGCGCCGGGAAGTCAAAAATTTAAAAACACCTTCCGTCACCATGGTTGGAAGAAAATGGAAAAGCCCGTTTTTAGTTTTAATATCCTGCCTTTTAAGCTTGCGCACAAAAGACGAAGTGACCTTGCCGGCTTCTGAGCGATTGTTTGCTTTGGCGGCCAGTCCTCAAGGGATGTTCAGGCTCAGTATTCCCACTATCGAAAAGACGATTTACCCGGTCGGTTTTTACAAAACGAAAGCACGCAATATAAAGTTAATTTGTCAGACTTTGATCAAAAAATTTGCGAGCCAAGTTCCAGCTGATATTGATACATTATTAACATTGCGCGGGGTGGGGCGTAAAACAGCCAACCTGGTGATGACAGAAGGGTTTGGAAAGTTAGGAATATGCGTTGATACTCATGTTCATCGCATCTCAAATCGTTTTGGCTATATTGCAACAAAAACACCGGAAGAAACAGAGTGGGCCTTGCGCGCCAAATTGCCTAAAAAATTTTGGATCGAATATAATGCTTTATTGGTCATGTGGGGACAGAATATTTGTAAACCCGTATCACCGTTTTGCTCTCGCTGTGCTGTTAAGGATCTTTGTCAACGAAAAGAAGTCGAATTAAGCCGTTAATGATAAAAAAATATTGACAATCAACAGTGTGTATGTTAAAAATTTAGTATTGTTAAAATTTATTGATGTGAATTTTATTTCAAAAAAAATTGTTAGTTTTTCCGTCGGAGAAAATAAAAAGTATTTTTAGAAATCAACAGCAGAAAAAAATAGCAACATCTCTAAGGAGCATACTTCAAACATACCAAGAATTTTGTTAAGGGACTCGCCGTTAGCGGTCCCTTCTTTTTTTGAAACAAATTGAAAACAATGAAAAAGATAATCGGCCTTACCTATGATCTAAAGCAAGATTGGACACCTGATGCAGGCGATCCGCCGGATGCGAATGCGGAACACGATTCATCCGCGACTGTCGATAGCATTACTCAGGCGTTTGAATCGGCAGGGCATACGGTTAGAAAAATCGGAAATATCTTTAATCTTTTAAAAACGATCGATCAGTTGAACGTTGACATTGTTTTTAATATTGCAGAAGGCCGTTTTGGACGTAACCGCGAATCACAAGTTCCGGTTCTTTTAGAAACAAAACGAATTCCTTTTGTCGGGTCTGATGGATTAGCCCTAGGGATCACCTTAGACAAAGTGATGGCGAAACGCGTTTTTATCGCTGAGGGAATTCCGACGCCGAAATTTTTTGAAGCGCGCAATTGTGAAAATCTGAAGAAACAAAACAGGATCGGTTTTCCCTTGATCGTGAAACCTTCTTGCGAAGGAACATCAAAAGGATTAACCGAGAATGCGAAAGTCCATGATTTTAAAGGGCTTAAACGCCAGGTAGAACTAGTTACAACGCAATACAAACAACCGGCCTTGGTTGAAGAATTTATCCGTGGTTCGGAATATACCGTGGCGGTTTTGGGCAATGAACATCCTCAGGCGATGCCGGTCGTTCAGATCAATATTGACGGAAAAAAAGATCTGGGAGATGTGTTTTTTACCTCCGATCGTGTTTCACTGCGCAAAGATACGGTGGAGTATATTTGTCCGGCTCAAATTTCAAAGAAGCTAAGTTCGCAAATGCAGGAATTAGCCGTTAGGGCTTTTAAAGCTTTAGGATGTTATGATTTTGCCAGGATCGATTTTCGCGTCGACAAAAAAGGAAAACCTTTTATGCTGGAAGTTAATCCTTTGCCGTCTTTATCTCAAGAAGATGCTTTCTTTTTTATCGCGCAGGCACGCGGGATCACTTACAATGATATTGTCAATGAGATACTTGGTTTTGGGTTAAGCCGTCACGGTTTAACCAATGGCAAATACAAGGAGGCCAAACGATGAACGAAATCAATCCGTCGACAGCCGTAGAAATACAGCACGATGGTATTATAGTTGATCAAGCACCGGCAACATCTGTCTCGGATAAGCCGAAGATCCCTTTGACGGCCGCGGAAAACCGCATCTTAAGTTTTTTTAAAGGAGCGACGCCGGTTGATTGGGAAGATTGGCGTTGGCAGATCAGAAATAGAATTCGCACCAAAGACGTTTTATCTAAGATCATCAAAATGACTCCCGAAGAGGAAAAGGGCGTTGATGGGTGCAAGGATAAACTGACGATGTCTATTCCTCCTTATTTTGCCAGCCTTATCGATCCGGAAGATCCTAGCTGTCCTATTCGTTTACAATCAGTTCCTTTGGCCGCCGAAATGAAAAAATCAGCGCACGAGTTAACCGATCCTTGCGGAGAAGATAAAAATTCTCCCGTCCATGGATTAGTCCACCGCTATCCGGACAGAGTTTTATTTTTAGTCAATGAAATGTGCGCGATGTATTGCCGTTATTGTACGCGTTCACGCATGGTGGGCGACGGGCAAAGAACATTGAATCCAGCGACGTATGAAGCGGCCTATGATTATATCCGTTCCAATAAAAAGATCCGCGATGTTCTTATTTCCGGCGGAGATCCTTTGACGTTGGGAGACGGGATGCTGGAAAGTATTATTCAAAACATTAAAGCTATTCCGCATGTTGAATTTGTGCGTATTGGGACAAGGATTCCGGTGACATTGCCACAACGCGTTACGCCGGAATTAGTCGCGATGCTTAAAAAATACAGTCCGATTTGGATGAGTGTTCATTTTAACCATCCTCGGGAAGTGACAAAACGAGTCAAGCAGGCTTGCGATATGTTGGCGGATAGCGGAATTCCGATGGGCAGTCAGACAGTTCTTTTAAAAGGCATTAATGACCGTCCGCATATTATGCGCAAATTGTTCCATGAACTTTTAAAGATCAGGGTGAGGCCGTATTATATTTATCAATGCGACCCGATCTTAGGATCCGATCATTTTAGAACACCGGTTTCGGTGGGAATTAATATTATCGAGAAGCTGCGCGGGCATACCACCGGTTATTCGATCCCGACATTTGTTATTGACGGGCCCGGCGGCGGGGGCAAGATCCCCGTTGGCCCGAATTACGTTATTTCCTATAATAAAGGCAAATGTGTTTTAAGGAATTTTGCCGGTAAGAAGTTTACATACTACGATCCGCAGTAAACGAAAGTTTGGAAAGCGGGCCCATAACAGCTGCTTGCAAGCAACTGTCATGGGCCCGCTTCTTTTTCCGCTTTCCGCAGACTTTCTTTTTATTGACGGTTAATAGACTCTATGTTATTATAGCGCCGAATGTTAGGGGAAAAATTATAAAAAGGTGAGTGGAATCAATGGTTGAAGTCAAAGTTACCGATAAAGATGGTTTTGAAAAAGCCATGAAGATCTTCAAAAAGCAATGTCAAAAAGAAGGTTTTCTTATGGAGGCCAAAGAACGGCGCTATTATTCAAAACCTTCAGAACGAAAAAGACGTAAGGGCAGCGGTCAACGAAGATAGTTTTGGAGGAATTCTAGCGTATAAGTTTTATCCTGCTGGTATTCTGCCGTTCGTTATTTCTGCTTAAAGTAATCAATATCTCCGGATCGTTTTCAAAAATAAAAACAATGGCTGATCGTCAGAAAAAAATTGCCATCCTTGCCGAAGACCTTTATCAGGTTTTAGAGATTTGGTACCCTTTGCTTCGCCTTAAAGAAGAAGGCGTGGATGTCGTTGTCATTGGGACCGGCACCAAGGAAACCTATGGAAGTAAAGAAGGTTATCCGGTCAAAGTTCATTGTTCTGTTGACCAGGCCGATGCGAATGATTTTGACGGTGTCATTATTCCCGGCGGTTACGCGCCGGATATGTTACGCCGTTTTCCGAAAGTTATTGATTTTATAAAACATCTTCATGTCAAGAATCGCATTGTAGCGGCTATTTGTCACGGTGGATGGCTTTTGGTTTCAGCAGATATTTTAAAGAAACGAAAAGTAACTTGTTTCTTTGCGATCAAAGATGATCTGATCGCCGCTGGCGCTCAATATATAGACAAAGAAGTTGTGGTAGACGGAAATTTGATCACGTCACGAAAGCCGGAAGATCTTCCGGCGTTTACTAAAGAGATCATTAACGCCTTAAACAAGAAAACATCGTAAGTATCTTTATTTTTAGGAACATCTATGATTAAAGTTAAGCGTGCCCTGATCAGCGTTTCGGATAAAACGGGTTTAAACGAATTTGCTAAAGGGCTTCATGCAAAAGGCATTGAGATCATTTCCACCGGAGGAACGGCGCGCACACTTAAAGACTTTGGCATTCCGGTTATCGAAGTTTCGGATTATACCGGGTTTCCCGAAATGCTCGACGGAAGAGTAAAAACGCTACATCCTTCTATTCACGGCGGGCTTTTAGCGGTCCGTGATAATCCCGAACATATGAAGCAGCTTAAAGAGCATCATATCGGCCTTATCGATATGGTTGTTATTAATCTTTATCCGTTCGAGCGCGTCATCCAAAAAAAGAATGTTGCCTTAGAAGAGGTCATCGAAAATATTGATATTGGTGGGCCCTCCATGCTTCGCTCGGCGGCTAAGAATTTTAAAAGTGTTGCCGTTGTTTGCAATCCTTCCCGCTACAAAGAAATTTTAAAAGAATTAGACACTAATACCGGCATTCTTTCCGATGCTGTTTTGATCAATTTAGCTTTAGAGGCATTTCAAACCACGTCACGCTATGATAGTATTATTTACGACTATCTAACCAATCGTTTACGCAGCGGAGATTTTTCCGGGCTTCCCAAAGAATTATCCTTACGATTTTCTAAAGTTCAGGATCTACGTTACGGAGAAAATCCGCATCAAGCGGCCGCGTTTTATCGTGATAGTGATAGTCAAACTGGTTTAGCCAAAATCAAACAACTGCACGGCAAAGAACTTTCTTTCAATAATATTTTGGACCTTAACGCGACCGTTGCCATTATCCGGGAATTTGACGGGCCGGCGGCAACGATCATTAAACATAATAATCCGACCGGTGTCTGCGAGGGTAAATCATTAGCAAAGGCTTATCAAAATGCGCACGCGTGCGATCCTTTGTCAGCATTTGGTGGGATCATAGGCCTTAACCGCGATGTGGATACGGCGACGGCAAAACTGATCGCTAAAAGCGGTTTTATGGAATGTATTATTGCGCCGGGATTTGATAAAGAGGCTTTAGCGATCTTAACTCAAAAGAAAAACGTCCGCATCATCGAAGTGGATCTGAAAAATTTTAAACCCAAGGAATTTGATTTTAAGAAAGTATCCGGCGGACTTTTACTGCAGGATCAAGACAGCAGAAAGCTTAATATTTCCGAATTAAAAGTTGTCAGTAAATTAAAGCCTACGGCGGATCAGTTGGAATCAATGCATTTTGCTTGGAAAGTTGTTAAGAATGTCAAATCCAACGCGATCGTTCTCGCCAAAGGAAAAAATATCGTCGGTGTTGGTTGCGGCCAGACCAGTCGCGTGGAAAGCGCGGCAACAGCGATAAAGAAGGCCGGAAAAAATGTGCGTGGTGCTGTTTTAGCCTCTGATGCTTTTATCCCTAAGGTTGACACGGTAACGCTTGCCAAAAAAGCCGGGATCAAGGCGATCATCCAAACCGGCGGTTCTATCGAAGATGCCAATGTCATCAAAGCGGCGGATAAGTCAAAGATCATTATGGTTGTAACCGGCGTTCGGCATTTTAAGCATTGAGCCATGACCTCATCTGAGGCAAGAACATATCTCGATTCTTTTGCTAATTACGAATTAAAATCCCTTCCTGATGCGCAACATTTTGATCTGCGCCGTGTTCATCAACTTCTTAGCTTTCTCGGAAATCCTCAAAAAAAAATAAAATTTCTTCACATCGCCGGAACAAAAGGCAAAGGGTCCACCTGTGTTTTTGTGGCCTATATTTTGCGCGCGGCCGGTTATCGCGTCGGATTATATACATCGCCGCATTTTTATAATTTTGCGGAAAGAATTCGTATTCTCAATCCCTGGAAAAAATTCCCTATTCAAAATTATTTTTCCGGAACAATCAGCGAAACACATTTATTGCACGTGGTCAAAGACATAAAAAGCGCAGTTGAGAAGGTTAAGAAGAATAAAAAATGGGGGACATTGACCTTCTTTGAAGTTTATACGGTTTTAGCGATCTATTATTTTGCGAAGCAAAGAGTTGATTTTGCGGTTCTGGAAACCGGTTTAGGCGGCAGGCTTGACGCGACGAATTGCGTGGACGCGATCGTCTGCGCTATTACGTCGATTAGCCTGGAGCATACGGATTTTTTGGGAACAACCATCAAGAGCATCGCTCGGGAAAAATCAGGAATTATAAAAAAGAAAGATCAAATTGTTATTATTGCTCCTCAAAAAAAAGATGCTTTAACGGTTATCAAAAATTTTTCCGGCAAGATTGGTTCTAGAAATTATTTTCTTGGGAAAGATATACGATTTCAAAGAGAGAAACAAGATCTTAGAGAACAAGTTTTTCATCTTAAGGGATTGAGAAATTCTTACCGGGATTTAAAAACAAGTCTTTTAGGGCGTCATCAAATTGTTAATGCCGCGACGGCCATTGGCATGGTAGAATCGCTTTCTAGTAAAGGGTTTTTTATTGATGCATCAAGTATTCGCCAGGGAATTAGGGAAGCGTTGTGGCCTGGACGATTTGAGATCATTAAAAAAAATCCGTACATTGTTTTAGACGGAGCTCATAACAAGGCTTCTGCTGCTATTTTAGCGCGAACTGTCAAAGAGATTTTCAAAACAAGAAAAGTTATTCTTATTTTGGGAATTTCTAATGATAAAGATATTTCCGGGATCTGTCGGGAACTCGGTAAAATAGCAAAGAAGATTATTTTGACGAAAGCCGCTCATCCTCGGGCGTTTGAATTTTCGGACAAGGATAAAAAAAGATTCCCTCGTAAAGAAGTGATCATGGCAAACGATGTAAAACAGGCTATGGATGAAGCATTAGCTTCGTCGGAGAGAAATGATATCATCTTAGTTGCGGGTTCGCTTTTTATCGCCGCAGAGGCAAGGAAATTATGCGTTCAATTCCAATAGACGATACGATCGTTGCTATTTCAACAGCCGCCGGACAAGGCGGTATTGGGATCATCCGTTTAAGCGGTAAAGGATCTTTGAAGATCGCTGATCAGATATTTATATCAAAGAATAAAATGAAACCATCTGATTTTAAAAGTTACACAGTTCATTACGGATGGATCATTAATAAGATCAAAAACCAGAAATCCAAAATCAAAAATAAGGGCAATCTATCGGCGGATACGGACGCAGACACAATCGATGAAGTTCTTTTGACCGTTATGCGCGCGCCCAAAAGTTACACCAGAGAAGATATCGTTGAAATCAGCTGTCATGGCAGCAGCGTTTCTTTAAAAGCTATTTTAAGCGTGATTGTTTCTTGCGGCGCTAGATTAGCCGAACCGGGTGAGTTTACTAAACGCGCCTTTCTTAACGGGCGTATTGATCTGGCACAAGCGGAAGCCGTTTTAGATATTATCCAAGCAAAAACGGATGCCTTTCTGAAGGTAAGCCTTCATCAATTAAAAGGGGAATTGACCGTTGAGCTTGAAGCGATCAGGGAAATCCTGATGGATATTTATACGGAAATAGAAGCCATTGTTAATTTTCCGGAAGATGATATTGATGCTTCCAATGTAAAGGGTATTTCCAAGAAAATTGACGCAGCTTGCAGGCGGGTTGAGGAACTTCTTAAAACCAGTGAACACGGAAAAGTTTTAAAAGACGGGATCAAGGTGGTTTTGTGCGGTAAGCCTAATGTCGGGAAATCTTCACTGCTCAATGTTTTCTTAAAGCAGTCGCGCGCTATTGTGACGGATATCGCCGGAACAACCCGCGACACCATTGAAGAAACGGCGCAGATCAAAGGAATTCCGCTCCAGCTCATTGATACAGCCGGGATCTTGGTTCCGCGTGACCTCATAGAAGAAGAAGCGGTCAAGCGAAGCCGGATGTCCATCGAAAGCGCGGATTTGGTGCTTTTGATCCTAGACGGAAATCGGACATTGGATGAAGAAGACGTAAAGCTTTTCACGCAAGTAAAAGACCGCAATGTTTTTTTGGTCGTCAACAAATGTGATCTGCCTCAGAAATTAGAAAAAGAAGAAATGGCAAGTAAGATGAACCATAAAAAGATCTTTTTTGTTTCCGCGCTTGAGAAAAAAGGAATTTCTGAACTAGAAAATGAGATCGTTAAAAATGTTTGGCATGAAGAAGCCGTTAATACCAGAGGCATTCTTATCAGCAATGTCCGCCATATTCATTCTCTTCAAGAATGTGTGGCGGGTTTAAAAAAAGCAAGAAAATCATTAACAGAACGTATATCGCTGGAGTTTATATCAGAAGAAATAAGATCAGCCGTGAATTGCTTAGATCAAATTACCGGGCGAGATATTGATTCAGATCTTCTGGATAAGATCTTCTCTAGTTTTTGTATCGGAAAATAGCTCTTAAGGATTTTCCGGTTGGCTTGACGGTTGCGAGGTTTGTGTTTCAGTGAGGCTGGGCGTCTGCGTTAAAATAGCCGCATTTAAATCCATGATCTTTTTAACCACATCTTTATCCTGCATTAATTGGGCAATCTTTGGATTCGACAATAGTTTTGTCAGGTCTTTTTTCTCAATTTGCTGAACTATCTCCGGGTCGGCTAAGACTTCTTTCACTTTTTCATTTTGAGAAAATTCCTGGAACTGCGGCAACTGCCGGACAGCTTCTAGTTGTTCGGGATGCTGAGTAATGGTGGCAACGTTTTTCATCTGATCGGCAAACCCAACGCGTCCTTGTGTTAATTGATTTAAGCACTGGTAACTTTTCGACGCAAGGACAGTATCTTGGATCCCAAAAATATTTCCGATCATAGGTGGTAAAGTAGCAATGCAGGTGAAAAGGATGAACACAACCGCAATGCTCCAGCCAAAGTTAAAAAACCCTCCTAATAGCCGGCTTAAAAGTGTTGGCGGCATTCCACCATCTACGGACCTGTTCCACCAATTGACCAATAATGTTAGGAAAATATTCAAAACGATGGGCCCGAGGCAGATCAAAAGAAATGATTTGAAGATATCGGATGTTTGATGGAAGTAATAATATCCTGCTCCGACGCCAATGGCAAGTGACAAAGGGCCGATCAGGATGCGGACAATGCCTTTCGAATAACCGTTCAAGACAAAAAAAGCCAAGATGCCCAGAACAATGATATCAATAATGAACGACAATGGTTAACCTTTAAGTTTTGGAAGTTATGGTGTTTTAGACTGCCTGGAGAGATGATCGATGGAGTTTTTAGCTCCGGCGCTCAAATCAAAAAATGCCGCGCGTGTTTTAAAATTTCCATCCTCAGCTCTTATTGACTCGATGACTCGGCCAAACAGTTCCGCCTTTTCTTTAAAATCCGGAGGTACGCGTAATGTAATACGGATGACATCATCTTTGGCGATTTCACGATCGGCGAGAAAACAAATGCCAACGTGGCTAATGTCTAAGACTTTAGACGGGTTTCCTTCCGCGGAGACCTTGCGGTAAACCTGACAGAGGATGCTGAAATCTTCTTTGATCCGGGGATCTTTGCGGCGTTCTTCGCTCATAGGAATATCCTTATAATAACTGCTTTCATTGTAGCCGATTTACTTTCTTATGACCATTATTTTAAGAGATTTTTCTTAGAAAACCATTCGTCATGAAGTTTTTTCCCATCCAATATCCAGGCAAAACCTTTTTGACGGTCCGCGTCACGTATGTCCTTAACAATAAGATCGCGATAAGTGCAGATCTCTTCTTCTTGAGTCCACATAGGACTGGATGATAAAGACGGAAATGTGGCAACAACATAATCATAAAAATGCCCCGATTCAAAAAGTTCTGTCAAATAGGGATCGGCTTTAAAATCTTCTTCTCGGCATTCACACCAGATCGTTTTTCCGGTGATCGGGGGGATCAGGATATAACCTTTGGTGACCTGGGCGATCGTGTCTATCCACTGAAAATAGACCTTATTTTCATGTTTAGGATTATTAAGATACATGACGATATTTTTGTAACGGGGATGAGCCAAATATGTGTAGACTTCATTGGTGCGTTTATTCATCAGCCAATCATAAATGCGGGTTGTGACCATGCGAGAAGGAAAGACATCGGATAAAAATACCCGCGCGTTAAAAATAATATGGCTTGCTAGAAGCAAGAAAACAACGCTCGTAAAAATTATTTTATATTTTCTTGAAAGAGCCCAGATCTGCGTTCTTATTTCGTGAAAAACGAGGCTTAAGGTGAAAATAATTCCCGCAAACCAAGAGAAGTAATTTCGTCCGAATTGAGCCACCTGAATGATCTCAACTAAGATCGGCGTGGAAAGGCTTAAAAGGACGATCCAAATCAAGCGGCGATTCTTAAAACAGGCGATCGTTATGAGCGCCAGAGAGACAAGATATGCCCAAAACATAATGGGCATGACAAGAAAGAAATATCTGAAGATCCATTCCCATCCGTCTCCGCGCATGGATAAGGGAACCGGGAAAAACTGAGCCAAGTAATTTTTATAGATGATGAAATTATTGCTGTGTTGGCTCATGCGGATAAATTTGAAAAAGTATTCCATATTTTGAATGGGGCGAGGAATGGTGAACAACAGAAAGATGCTCAATGCTCCGGTGAAGATCAAGGCGGCGGGGATAAAGGCTTTGTAAAGATTTTCCTTGGATAAATTTGGTTTTATGATCGCGTAATAGATAAAGACAGCCAGACAGTAAGGGAAATAGACAGAAGATGTTGGTGACGAAAAGAACATCAGCCCTAGGAATATTCCGGATAAAAAATAAGCGCCCTTATATTTTTCTGATCGCTGGATGAAAAAGACAGCCGCCAGAAAATTCATCAGCACTAAAGGCGGATGCGCTCCTTGCAAAATATACAAATAAGGCCAAAAAGAGGCGGTAAAAAGCGTGCACGCGAATAAACCGGCATGCTCATCGAAGAATTCTTTAATGATAAAGTAGATCAGTAAAGAAGAAATAGCGACGGCTAAGATAAGAAGCAAAACATTGGGATAAAGGCTATCGTAGTCGTTCAAGAGTTTTTGCATGATGGCGATGCCTAGAATAAGAGTTTCCTTGGCGCGCATCGTTAATTTGAAAGAACTGAAGCTAAAAAGGTCATGGATCTGGGATATGTAGGGAAGTTCAAAAAGTTTTCGAGCGGCAGGAAGGTAAGGATTTTCGGAATCCGTCGGCCAATAATTGATGTGATAAGTTGCTATCGATAAAGCGATAGCGATCAAAACGACCACAAGGACAATAAAACGTAAATAATGTTTATTCCATGAGCTCATAGAATATCTTTTAAATCCGGGGATTTGCTTTCCTAAAAGTTGTTGATCTTCGAATATGCCATGGCCGTGAGGCTGTGGAATTTCACTATATCCTAAAATTTTTAGATAATCAAGGCGGGAGGTATTTGTTATTTATTCGTATTATGTTGGTTACTTTATTCGTCTTCGGTAGTAAAATAAAATACGAGGTGAAAACCATGAGAAAGTATTCCCGGATCATTTTTGTCGTTGTTGCGTGTTTTTTTCTTTGTTCGTGCGAAAGAATAAAGACATCCATGATGTATCTGGAGGCGAGCACAGCCTATAATCAGGGCAATATGGGCAAAGCCATTGACATATACAAAAAACTGCTCGAAGTAAAGCCCGATGATCCTCAGTTGCATTGGAGTTTGGGGGCGGCCTACTTTACCAAAGGAGATCTGTATAATACCCGTAAACAAATTGTTGTTTTAAGAAAGCTTAATCGTCAAGATCTGGCGGAAGATTTAGAACAATTGCTTGAGGAGTAATGGATCGTAAGTGTAGGCGGCGTTTCCTTTTTCCTGCTTTTCTTTTTTCTCTCCTTTGAAAGCATCATCCTCCCTGAACCAAGCGTCTGAATTCAAAGACTATTCAGCCATCGCCGAGCGTATCTATCGGTATATGGCTGTGTTTTGCGAGAGGCCAGTGATAAAAAATTATTATTTCTTACCGGTATCGCTTTGGGAAGACATCGCTCCGGAAATAGCCAGATAAGGAATGTAGAGGATGGCAAAAAGAGCGAGGATAAAAAATGGTATCAAAAGGATTATTTTGACCACTTTAGGGATCTTGATCTTGAAACGGTTAGCTTCTTTTTCTTGTAAAGCGCGGTATTCTTTGACGGTCAGTTGTTTTTTTGAAGGATCAATTTTCTTATTTGTTTCTGCCATGAGATTCTCCTTTGGGTTTGTGAACAACCATCTTGCCTTGTATGCTATCAGAAAAACAAAAAACACGCCTCTATTTTCTTGCTAAAGAAAATCAGCCGTGATACAGTAAAAAGCAATAAAGATGAAATGAGGTTATTTCTTAAAAGCGCTAACGATCCTTAAGTTGGCGTATAATTTCCCAAAAAGGATATCTATGAACAAGAACTTAAAGCTATTTCTTGCATTGGCCGTATGCCTTATTCTGTCCGGGGCCATGATCTTAGGCGGGTGTTCCAAGTTTTCCAGCCTTTTCCCGGAAAAAATGCGCCGGTATTACAATGCAGATCAGAAATTCTCTATTCAATTGCCGGATAGCTGGGAAAAGCAAGACGGGGCGGAGGGAATTGTCTTTGTCGGGGTAAGCCCTGTTGAGGACAGTTCGGATGTTTTCCAGGAAAATATCAATGTTGTTTCTCAAATGTTGCCGCAGAAAATTGAACTCGAGAAACTTTTTACAGATAATATTGAACAGTTGCGTTCTATTGCCAAGAATTTCTTCGAAGAAGAGCGGGGACAGACGTCGATCGCCGGATCGGATGCGCGTTGGATCATCTTTTCTAGCGGGGAAGGCCAGATCCAAGTTAGGATCTTGATGTATATGTTTTTGCAGGAAAACAGGGCTTTTGCGATCAACTGCGTTGCCATTTCTGACAAATTCCCTAAATATAAATATACTTTTCAACGCATTGCCAAAAGTTTAAGATTTGAAAAGTTTTAACTCTTAAACCTCTTGCCTTCGGTTCTCATGAACGTAATAAAAATTTATTTTCTAAAAACAAAAAGTTATCTTTCTAAAAGAAAAATACCCGTCCTGCTTTTATTGTCTTATCTCGCCGTCATTACTCTTTTATCTTGCAACCATATTGTTTGGAGAGATGAGGTTCGCGCACTCAGTCTTGGCATAGAGAGCCGTTCCCTATCGGAATTATCTCAAAAACTACACAATGAAGGAACTCCCATTGTGTGGTATGCCATTCTTTATGCAGGATTTTTCTTAACACAGAGCACGCTCATTTTGAAGATAGCCAGCATTGCCATCGCGGCTTGTTTTGCCTACGTCTTTTTTTTTAAAGCACCTTTTTCTTGGCCGCAAAAAGCCTTGTTTCTTTTTGGGTTCTATCCGGTTTATCAATATTCCGTTATTTGCCGGAATTAT
Source organism: Candidatus Omnitrophota bacterium (assembly GCA_041649175.1). Taxonomy (NCBI): domain Bacteria; kingdom Pseudomonadati; phylum Candidatus Omnitrophota; species Candidatus Omnitrophota bacterium. The sequence goes on from JBAZNR010000001.1 coordinate 654,730, forward strand.
GGCATCGGCGTATTATTGCTTTTTTTATTTTGCGCTCTTTATCCTAAGCGATTTGAAAAAATAATTTTGACAAGCATTGTGCTTGCCTTGTTCGCTAATACCAGCGCCCATTCTTTGATTATTGCTTTTGCTATTTTTTTGTCTATGCTTGCCGAATGGATTTTCTTAAAAGAAGAAAAATACAAACAAGTTAAAGTTTTTATCGGTTTTTTGATCATAGCGGTAGGAATCGCGTTTTCCGCTTTCCAAATTTATCCGGACAAAACAACCGTTGCCTCGCAAGTATTTCAGTTAACACCGCTGTTAGTTGCAAAAGCCGGATTTAATGCTTTGGTTTTTCCTGGAGAATATTTCTTCGCGGCTTTAGGGTTTCAAAACATTTTCTTTGGCAATAACGTGCTTAGCGCGCTTCTTACCTCAATTGTTATTTGGCTGATGTATGTTTTATTATTTCGTAAGCCTTTTGTTCTTAGCTTCTTTTTTATGAGTATAACGGCTTTGGGAATGTTTTCCCAGTTAGTGTACAAATTTCATATGCATCATCAGGGGTTTTTATTGATCTTACTCGTTGCTGTCCTTTGGCTGGATCATCCGCGGGGTAAGGAAGTAAACGCGCCTACAAATACGAAATGGCTGGGTCTTTTTATTGAATTTCTTTCTAAATATAAAAGTATTTTACTTTATATCCTGCTTATCTTGCAAGTCGTGATGGCCGGTCAAGCCGTGTACAGCGAATATCAATCGCCGTTTTCATCCAGCAAAAAACTATCCGAATTGTTGCGGCAAGACCTGAGCCTTAAAGATGCCATTGTTATCGGTGAGCCGGACTATGCGATGGATTCGCTGCCGTATTATGTTAATAACCAAATTTTTATTCCCAGGGAAAGGCGGTTTGGAAAGGCAGTTCAATTCACCAAGGAAAATGAGCAGGCGTTTTCTTTGGGCGGACTGCTAGAAACGGCTCAGGAAATAAAGAATAAGCTCCAAAGGCCGGTGATCATTGCCTTGGGGCATGATTTAAAGAAAGATACGCCGTATCGATTCTTCGGCTATAACAAAGTTTTTGTTTATTCTCCGGAGCAATTGCGGCGGCTTAGTGAACAAACAAGGCAAATTGCTAGTTTTCGCGGCGCGCTAACCGATGAAAATTACGATATTTTTATCGTCAAATAAATTAAAAGCCTTTCAAGTCAGTAAAGAACCTGAAGCAGAATTGTCATTTTTGTCATAAGCGATTGACTGCCAATGCCTTTAATCCTTGACAAAAATAGGGTCTTTTGTATACTGACTTTCACTGCGCAAATAAGTAGAGTAAAGCCTCAAACAATAATGCGCGTATATGAGATTCCTTCCTCAAAATCAAATCTAAGGAGAAACGATGAAAGTTGTAATTCTCTGCGGTGGTCAAGGTTCCAGGATCAAAGATGTTTCTGACATTATCCCTAAGCCGATGCTCCCCATCGGAGACAAGCCGATGCTTTGGCATATTATGAAAATGTATGCGCATTATGGACTTAAAGATTTTATTCTTTGCCTAGGTTACAAAGGATGGATTATTAAAGAATTTTTTCTGAATTATTACGCCAAAACATCCGATCTTAGCCTGACATTGGGAACCCAAAATTCTCTTATCTATCACAGTAAAAACGAAGAAACCGATTGGCATGTGACCTTAGCCGAAACAGGAGAAGAAGCCAATACCGGCCAGCGGGTTTGGGCTATTCGCAATTATCTCAAAGACTGTGAACACTTTTGTTTTACTTATGGCGATGGCGTGGCCAACGTTGATATCAATGATCTGGTCAAAGCGCACAAAAGATCCGGCCTTTTGATGACGGTTACGGGTGTTCATCCGTCTGGGCGCTTTGGAGAGATCAAAATGAAGGGAAATCGTATTTGTGGATTTAATGAAAAACCTAATGTCAGCGCTGGTTTGATCAACGGCGGTTTTATGGTGATCAGCCGCAAGGCCATTGAAAAGTATTTTGGCAACGGAAAACAAGACCTCATCTTGGAAAGCGAGATCATCCCAAGAATCGTCAAAGACGGACAGGTGGGAATTTATAAACATGGCGGATTTTGGCAATGTGTGGATACAGCCCGAGAGTATCATCAGCTTAATCAGCTTTGGGCAAAACAAAAAGCACCTTGGAAGATCTGGTAGAGTGAAAACGAATGTCATTCTGGAGAAATAAAAAAGTCCTTATTACCGGCCATGAAGGTTTTTTGGGGTCTTGGCTTACGAAGACTTTGATAGAAAGAAAAGCGAATATCGTCGGGCTTGATCAAGCTATTGGTCGGCCCGTTTCTGTTTTAAACGGTTTTCGAGACCGCTTAACGGCTATTAAAGGTGATGTATCCGACTATGAACTTGTTCACCGGATCATTAAACAGCATAAGCCTCAGGTGATCTTTCATTTGGCGGCACAGGCAACAGTTGAATCTTCTTTAAAAAATCCACGTAGGGCTTTAAAAACGAATATTGAAGGAGCTTGGAACATCTTAGAGGCTTGTCGCGCGCAGAGATCGGTTAAGGCTGTTGTTTTTTCTTCCAGCGACAAAGCCTATGGTTCTCAGAAAAAACTTCCCTATACCGAAGATATGCCTTTACAGGGAAAACATCCGTATGATGTTTCGAAAAGTTGCGCGGACCTTATTTGTCAAACCTATGCACACACATTTCAAGTTCCTGTGTGCATAACACGTTGCGGAAATATTTACGGGCCGGGAGATTTTCATGATTCTCGCATTGTTCCCGACGCGGTAAAAAGCGTGCTTAAAGGAAAACGTCTTATTATTCGCAGCAACGGGCGTTATACACGCGATTATATTTATGTCGAGGATATTGTTCGCGGGTATATTGTTTTGGCGGAAAAAATCCAATCGTTAAAACTCTTAGGACAAGCGTTTAATTTTAGCAATGAAAAACCATTAAGCGTCTTAAGCCTCTTCTCTGAGATCGTTTCTTCGGCGAAAAAGATAACCAAACTTAAGAAAATAGAACCAAAAATATTAAATCGAGCGCAATTTGAAATTCAACATCAATATCTTTCTTCACGAAAAGCGAACCGTGTTTTAGGATGGAAAGCCCATTACGATCTAAAGCAAGGTTTAGATAAAACTATTCGCTGGTACCAATTACATGGATAAAGCACAAAAAATAAAACAGCTGATCAGTGAGCAGGTCAAAGAATTTTATCAAGCCCGCCATATGGTTAAGAAATTTATTCCCGGCGAGACGTGGATTTCCTATGCCGGCAGGGTTTTTGATGAAAAAGAAATTCAAGCGCTGGTCGATAGTTCTTTAGATTTTTGGTTAACACTAGGGCCTCATGGAAAAGAATTTGAACAAAGACTAGCGCAATATATCAAAGCGCGTTTTTGTATCCTAGCAAATTCCGGCTCATCGGCTAATCTTTTGGCCTTAACGGGTTTGACGTCGCATTTGATAGAAAAACCTATTTTACCTGGAAGCGAAATTATTACACTGGCGGCTGGTTTTCCGACGACAGTTGCGCCAATTTTCCAATGCAATTGTATCCCGGTTTTTGTCGACATTCTAGGCAATACAAAAAATATCGATCCGTCAAAGCTAGAAGAAGCCTTAAGTCCTAAAACGCGCGCGGTCATGATCGCGCACACGCTTGGAAATCCTTTTGATATTGACGCGGTCAGCGCTTTTTGCAAAAAACATGATCTGTATTTAATTGAAGACAATTGCGATGCCTTAGGAAGCGAATATCGCGGAAAGAAAACCGGGAATTTTGGCCATGTGGCAACCCAAAGTTTTTATCCGGCCCATCATATTACGCTTGGTGAAGGCGGTGCCGTTTTAACCAATGATGCGAAACTTAAAAGAGCTATCTTAAGTTTTCGAGATTGGGGCAGGGATTGTTGGTGCGATCCCGGGAAAGATAATACCTGCGGGACAAGGTTCGCAGGAATGCATGGCGAACTTCCAACTGGCTATGATCATAAATATGTTTACGCGCATTTAGGATATAACCTTAAACCATTGGATCTTCAAGCGGCTATCGGATGCGCGCAGTTAGAAAAACTTCCTCAATTCACCCAGGCACGCCGGAAGAATTTTGAAACATTTCATAATGCGTTTAAGAAATACGAAGACTATTTTATCCTGCCCGAGGCGACACAAAACTCAAGCCCTAGCTGGTTCGGGTTTATGCTGACGGTTCGAGACGGCGCTGATTTCACCAGAAAAGAGATTATCGATCATCTTGAATCGAGAAAAATACAAACCCGAATGCTTTTTGGCGGAAACTTAATAAAACAGCCGGCTTTGATCGAAGCAAAAAAACGCGGATTTTCTTATCGTATTTCCGGGGATTTGATACATACTGATAAAGTGGCTCAAGACGCATTTTGGTTCGGTGTTTATCCGGGGTTAACTCAAGAAGAGATCGAATATATGATCAACACTATAGATGATTTTATGGCAACCAAACATTCAAAGAAGGTTTTAATAAAACAAAAATAATCTATGCGTATTCTCATGACCGGAAGCACAGGATTTATCGGATCGCATTTGGCCAAAGCCTTGTATTTTTCCGGGCAACATGACCTTGTTTTAGTCAAGAGAGCTCATTCCGATCTTTCCTTGATCAAACAGCTGAATAGCAAAGTCCGCATGTATTCCTTAAGCGAGTCCGCCGATAATATTTACGATATTATGGAAAAAGAAAAACCGGATATCGTTATCCATTTAGCGTCTCTTTTCTTAAGCAAACATAACCCTTCGCAGATCGACGGACTGATCCAATCGAACATCACCTTTCCGGTGAAGCTCTTAGACGCCATGGCATCTGCCGGCGTTAAGAAAATCATCAATACCGGAACTTCTTGGGAGCATTTTAACGGCAGTAAAGATTACGATCCCGTTTGCCTTTATGCGGCGACAAAAAAAGCCTTGGAAGATATCCTACTTTATTATGTGAACGCAAAGAAATTTTCGGCGTTAACTTTAAAATTGTTTGATACTTATGGGCCAGGCGACCCTCGTCCGAAATTATTTGCACTGCTTAAAAAACACCTTCGGGAGAGCTCAACTTTTGTTCTTTCACCGGGAAAACAGCTTCTAGATCTTCTCTATATTGAAGATGTGGTCGGCGCTTATCTTAGCGCGGTTAATTATCTGAGCAAAAAAAAGACCGTGATGCATGAAGCTTTCTCGATCGGCTCAGGCCGCCCTAGAACTTTAAAAGAAGTTGTTTCTACATTTGAGAAAGTTGTTGGGAAAAAGATGAACATTGAATGGGGCGGACAACCATATCGGGAACGCGAAGTGATGTTCTCAAAAGCAGACATTGCGAAAGCAAAAGAAAAATTAAGGTGGAAACCGAAATATTCCCTGGAACAAGGTATCGCAAAAATGATCTCTGAGGAGGTAATTTAATGATCGAAGGTGTTGAAGTCATAGCGTTAAAGCAGATTTCCGATGAGCGTGGCAAGATCATGCATATGCTCAAATCGACCGATAAGCATTTTAAGAAATTCGGTGAGATCTATTTTTCCTGTGTTCATCCCGGCGCTATTAAGGGATGGCACCGGCACAAAAAGATGACTTTAAATTATGCCGTGCCGTTTGGAAAGATCAAGCTTGTTTTGTTTGATGACAGAGCGAAATCAAAGACAAAAGGTGAACTAACAGAGATGTTTTTAAGCCCCGAGCATTATCAGCTTGTTATTATCCCGCCTTTGGTTTGGAACGGATTCAAAGGATTAGGTGTTGAGACGTCCATTGTCACTAATTGCGCGACATTAGCTCATGACCCCCAAGAGATCGAACGGTTAAGCCCGTTTGACCCCAGCATTCCCTATGATTGGTCTTGCAAACACGGATAAATATGATACAGCTTAGCAAAAGAATTCTCATCTATATTCCGTGTTATAACTGCGAGCAGAAAATCGTTCAAGTTCTTAAAGAAATTCCTGTCGAATTTTACGGTCAAAGTGAATGTTTGGTGATCGACAATCAAAGTACCGACAAAACCGCGCAAGTTGTTTTAGATGAAATAAAACGATCCGCAATTCCTCTAAAGATCCATCTGATCCGCACAAACGAAAATTTAGGTTATGCCGGCTCGCAAAAATTGGCCTATCAAATTGCCGTTGACGCGCCATCGGTCGAATATATTCTAATGCTGCACGGTGACGGACAATATCCTCCGGAACAAACGAAACAATTCTTGCCGTATATCGGCCAAGACTATGCTTTAGTGAATGGTTTTCGCGATAAGAAAACATATCCTTCTCTAGAAGAAACTCCCTTCCTGACATATATCATTATTAAATTCTTAAGCTGGCTGGAAAGTCTTTTGACGGGACTTAAACACAAAGAATGGCATACCGGCTTTGTGATGTATCGCAAGGATTTTTTAGCGGCGGTGGCGTTTGCGCGTTTTTCTGCGTATCGCCATATCGACGGGGAATTCTTGATGTGCGCTGGGATTTTAAGGAAGAAAACGGCTTCCGTTCCTATTTATAAAAAATATAAAGATTGTGATTATTTTCGTGGAGCGGAGCGGGTGAAATATATCAGCCATGTTTTTAAGATCATTCTAAGATTCTTGTCCGGTTACTATCACAGGATCTTAAGCGAAAAACCTTTTCCAAAAGTTGCCAGCACTTTCGATCTTCTCACTTAAAAGCCTACGCCCATAAGTTCCTATCCAAACTTCGATATTGAATAGCTTCGGCAATATGTTCGGGCAAAATTTGCTCTGCGCCTGCCAAGTCGCCGATCGTCCGGGATATCTTCAAGATTTTGTCGTAAGCCCTGGCGGAAAGCCCCAGTTCTTCTAAGGCCATCTTTAAAAGATTTCGCCCTTCCTCATCAATGGGGCAATGTTTCTTAATATCCGCATGGCTCATCTGTGCATTACAAAAAACACCGGGTTCTTTGAATCTCTCTTTTTGGATCTTTCGCGCGTTAAGGGTTCTGGATTTGATCTGTTGAGAAGTTTCGTTAGAAATATTGGAAATAAGGTCGCGGTATTTGACGGAAGGCACGTCTAAATGAATATCGATCCTGTCTAAAAGAGGGCCGGAGATCTTAGATAAATATTTCTGAATTTTTTGCGGAGTACAGTAACATTCTTTTTTTAGATCCGTATGCCAGCCGCACGGACAAGGGTTCATGGCGGCTACTAGCATAAATTTTGATGGAAATCGGGATGATTTACTGGCCCTGGATACGGTTACGCAATGGTCTTCTAAAGGCTGGCGCAAAGATTCTAAGACGTCTCGATGAAATTCCGGAAGCTCATCAAGAAAAAGGATCCCGTTATGCGCTAAGCTCACCTCGCCAGGTTTTGGGATGGAGCCTCCGCCGACCAAGGCCACATCGGAGGTTGTGTGGTGCGGCGAGCGAAACGGCCTGGTTGTGATAATACCGAGTTCCGGCCTGATCATGCCGACGACAGAGTGAATGCGGGTTGTTTCTAAAGCTTCTTCCAAAGTGATATCGGGTAAAATAGTAGGAAGCCGTTTGGCAAGCATGGTTTTCCCGCTACCGGGCGGCCCGATCAAAAGGCAATTATGTCCTCCGGCCGCGGCTACTTCCAGCCCTCTTTTGACATGAGTTTGGCCTTTTACGTCAGCGAAATCTATTTCATAATGGTTGGCGTTTTTAAAAAGATCCGGGATATTTATTTTGAACGGGTCAACAGAACTGGGTTCTTTGAGAAGCTGAATAACTTGTGTTAATGTTTTAACCGGATAAACAGGGATTTTTTTAGCCATCGCGGCTTCGGCGGCGTTGCGGTAAGGCAGGATCAATCCGCGGAATTTATTGGAGAAAGCAGACATGGCAACTGATAAAGCCCCTGTTACCGGACGTATCTGCCCGTCTAAGGCAAGTTCGCCTAAGATGATGTATTCGCCAAGTGATGAGCTGTCGATTTGATTGGTCGCGGCCAGTATTCCCAGAGAAATAGCCAGGTCGAAAGAAGGGCCTTCCTTTTTGATATCAGCTGGGGCCAGGTTGACGGTAATGCGTTCAGCGGGAAATTTGTATCCGCTATTTTTGATAGCTGAGCGGACGCGTTCCTTGCTTTCTTTGACGGCATTATCCGGAAGTCCGACAACAGTTACGCTGGGAAGTCCATGAGCGACATCAACTTCGATCGTTAATGGATAAGCGTCAAGGCCGCAAACACCAAAACTCTGTATTTTTGATAACATAACCTGTGAAAAATTTTGGAATTTTTGAGGCGGGCGGGGAGAAAAGGGAAAATGCCTTGCTTTTTTAATAGTGCCTACTTATAATGTACACTAACATAATTCGAAGTTTACGTCAAGTAAGTCAAAAGAGGCTAAATTAATGGTAGCGCAGGATTTTCTAAGCGATATTGTTCGCAATAAGATACTGATCATTACCTTTGCGGCATGGATTTTCGCGCAATGTATTAAGGTTTTTCTGGGCGTTATTAGAGAAAAAAGGTTTAATTTTCGCTGGTTCATCGGAACCGGCGGCATGCCGTCTAGCCATGCGGCCGGGGCAACAGCCTTAGCAACAACCTGTGGATTAACGCTGGGATTTGCTTCTCCCGTATTTGCCCTAGCAACAGTCTTTGCGTTGGTTACCATGTTTGATGCTCAAGGCGTTCGCCGGGAAACCGGACAACAAGCGACCATCCTTAATAAAATCCTGGAAGATATTTACTGGAAGGGAAAAATCGAGTCTGATCGGCTGAAGGAGCTGATCGGGCATACGCCGGTTCAGGTTTTTGTCGGGTCTTTATTCGGGCTTTTTGTCGCGCTTATTATGTATTGAACAATAAATAGGGAGGCAATGCAGTGAAAAAAAATTTGATCCTTGTTATTGTGGTCGTTCTTGTTATCGGAGCCTTAGGGTTCTTTCTAGCTTCTGGAAAAGGCGGATCAAGCTCTGACCGTCCGACACCCGCCAATCAGCTGTATCAAAAAGCCTGCGAACTTGAATCTCAAAATGAAATATTAGAAGCTATCGATATCTGCAAGAATATCATTGCTGACTTCCCTAATTTTTCCGATATCAACACTGTCCAAAAGAAATTAGAAGATCTTAACTTAAGGCTCATCCTTTCCGCGACCGAAACTCCTAAAACAGCCTCCTATGAAGTAAAACCCGGAGATTCTTTAGCTAAAATCTCTAAAGAGTTCAACGTGACCGTAGACCTGATCAAAAAAAGTAATAATTTGACTAGCGATACGATTCGAATTGGGCAAAAACTGCGTATTTGGAAAGGTGTTTTTAGCGTTTTTGTTGATAAGTCTCAAAATATCCTTATGCTTAAAAGCGATGATGATGTTGTGAAGGTCTATACGGTTTCAACCGGAAAAAACAATAATACGCCGGTGGGAACATTTACCATTGTCAGCAAGCTGGTCAATCCTGTGTGGTATAAAAGCGGGGCGGTTATTCCTCCTCAAAGCCCGGAAAATGCTTTGGGAAGCCGCTGGATGGGATTTGACATTGCCGGTTATGGTATTCACGGAACGATCGAACCTCAAACTCTCGGCCAGATCACGGCCGGATGTGTCCGCATGCTCAACGCAGAAGTTGAAGAGCTCTATAGCCTTCTTCCTAACGGAACAAAAGTTACCGTTGTCGATTAAACATTTTAACCCAAAGAAAATCCTATGGCCGCATTAGATTTTGAAAAACCGATTATTGAACTTGAAGCTAAGATCGCTGAATTAGGAAAATTCAGCACAGAAAAAAAGATCAATTTGTCTTCCGAGATCGAAAAACTCGAAAGCAAATTAGAAAAGATGAAAAAGGATATTTATAGCAATCTGACTTCTTGGCAAAGGGTCCAGATCGCTCGACATCCGGAACGGCCATACACTTTAGATTATATCCGTATGATCACAACTGATTTCCTAGAGCTGCACGGCGATAGGCTTTTTGCCGATGATCTTGCGATGATCGCCGGTTTTGCTAAGATCGATGACAGAAAAGTCCTGGTGATAGGCCATCAAAAGGGGCGAAATACCAAAGAAAATGTGATGCGAAATTTTGGTTGCGCTCATCCGGAAGGATATCGAAAGGCCATACGGTTGATGTTATTGGCTGAAAAACTTAAGATTCCCGTTGTTATTTTTATTGATACGCCCGGAGCTTATCCTGGTGTTGGCGCCGAAGAGCGCGGGCAAGCGCAAGCGATCGCGTGCAATTTACGCGATATGGTCAAGATCTCCACGCCGATCGTGGCTACTGTTATCGGTGAAGGGGGAAGCGGCGGTGCTTTGGGAATAGGTATTGCCGATAGAGTTTGTATTTTACAAAATGCTTATTATTCGGTTATCTCGCCGGAAGGCTGTGCGTCCATTCTTTGGCGTAGCAGCACCAAGGCTGCGGAGGCGGCCGAAGCGCTTCGCTTAACGGGAGAAAATTTAGTTAAATTTGGCGTTGCTGATGAAATTATTCCGGAACCTCCCGGCGGTGCCCACCGCGATCCACAATTAGTGGCAGCTATAGTGAAAAAAGTTATTATAAAATATTTAAAGCAACTTTCCGGCTTGTCCAAAGAAGAGCTCTTAGACGCTCGCTACGAAAAATTCCGTAAATTAGGCGAATTTACGACGGTATAATCTTGCCCTAAAAATCATTTTAAGAATTTCAAACATGACGAGAGAGCGTTGTCATCATATCGGCCTTTTTGTTCGCGACCTTAAGAAAATGGACCGGTTTTATACGCGGCATCTTGGTTTCAAATTAGAACGAAGCCGGATGATCGATCAAAAAAATATCCGGGAAATCTTTGGGATCAATTCATCTTGCGAGATGCGTTATTATGCCTTAGACGATTTGCGGGTGGAGATCTTTTGTTTTTATGATATTAAACTGCGTAAATATCATCCTGAAACACAAGGCTATAATCATTGGACGCTTTTGGTAGATGATAAAGATAAATTTTGTAACCGTCTTCGCAGGAAAAGAATAAAAGTCCTTAAGCTCATTCGGCCGCAAGGTTTCACGTATTTTATTAAAGATCCGGAAGACAATTTAATTGAGATCAAAGAATATGCCGACACCGTCCCTTTCCAAAAGAAACATTAAAGGGTTTTCGTATGAAGAGCTGGTAGATTATTTTGGATCTATCAAAGAAAAGCCTTTTCGCGCAACGCAGGTGTTTGAATGGATCTATCAAAAAGGCGCGTCTGGTTTTGAAGCGATGAGCAGTCTTCCCATTTCTTTGCGCAACAGACTGCAGGAAGATCTTGTGTTCAATTCCATTGTTTTAGAAAAACAAAACGGCTCAGCGGACCAAACCAATAAATTTTTATTTTCTTTAAACGATAAAGAGAAAATTGAAACTGTTTTGATCCCCGCGCAAGAACGGACTACGGTTTGCGTGTCTACTCAAGCGGGATGTAAATTTAAGTGCGGGTTTTGCGCCAGCGGTTTGGGAGGGTTGCGGAGAAATTTAGATTGCGGCGAGATCATCGATCAGATCTTATACGTGAAGCAGCATTCTGAAAATCGTCCCTTATCTCACGTTGTTTTTATGGGAGTAGGCGAGCCGCTGGATAATTATGATAATGTCGTTAAAGCCATTCGCATCATTAATTCTCCGCAAGGTGATCCTATCGCTGCCCGACGGATCACGATCTCAACGTGTGGGTTGATCCCTCAGATCCAAAAACTTTCCCAAGAAAAGATCCAGGTTGAATTAGCCGTTTCTTTGCACGGCTCCAATAATGATATTCGCGGGCAACTGATGCCGGTCAATCGAAAGTATCCGTTAGCGGATCTTGTCGCGGCTTGCAGAAGCTATATTCAAAAAACCAACCGACAGGTGACCTTTGAATATATCTTGATCAAGAATTTGACATGCACAGAAAAATCTGCCGAAGAGCTGGGAAAACTTTTCAAGGGGATGATCTGTAAAATAAATTTAATTCCGTATAACAAAGTGGAAGAATTTCCTCATGAACCGCCTACAAAGATGGAAATGCTTCTTTTTAAGCAAAGGCTAGCGCAGCTGGGCGTTCACGCCACGATCCGTATGCCGCGCGGTAAAGATGTCAACGCGGCCTGCGGGCAGTTGAGGCATTCATCGTGAATGCAAGAAGTATCAATCATTATTCAGCAAAAAAGAAACGAGAAAATAGCATGAAAATTCTTCCTACTGTCTTCTTCTTGCTGTTCGTGTCTTCTCAACATGTTTTTGCTGACGCTTCTAATCTAGCGGTGGTCAAGCTGCGTATGAGAGAAGAAGTTTATAATGCTGAGCGAGATATGCAGGCCAGTCATCTCGTGTATTTTCTTCATGTCCTCGATCTTTCGAAGACGGCATTGGTTTTAATCGATGTATGGGAACACAACCCGCTCAATGTCGAAATTCAAGTAAAACCGGCCCGTGATAATATTGTCCGGCTTTTGCAATTTGCCCGCGCAAATCATATACGCATTATCCATGCGGCCTCGGGAAAATCTATTCATCCTGACTGCAGGCCGTTGCCGGGGGAATTGATTGTCCAAAAGGGAAAAAATTCTGTTATGGAGAAAAATTTTCTCAAATATCTAAGGGGGATCGATACGGTAATTTATACCGGATTTCAGCTCAATTATTGTGTTATGTTCAATTCTTCCGGCATTTTAACGGCATGGCATAATAACAAAAATGTTATTATTGTGCGCGATGCCACCTCAGCTTTGGAAACAGTGGAAACACTATCCAATAGATGGTGTTTTTTTGCTACCCTTAGTATGATTGAGGGTCAATTTGGCAGCTCTATGGCAACAGACGACCTGCTTTATGCTTCTTTTGAGCCGAAAGAAAATTAATATAAAATATATCGAGAAATAAGGGAGCCACGCTGCTGATATCAGCAGCGTGGCCTGCCTATTTAAAATAAATTTATTTTTCTGTCTTTTGTGCTGAGTCTTTATCGAGAACAAAATCCGGCTTCATCAGCGGCTCATAGTTGCCGGGAGTTTTAAGCGGACATGTCACAACATCCCAAATGCCTGATCCTGTCCGCCCGATCGTGTAAGCAACGCCCTTCCAGAAACCATTAAAAACTCCGACGCTTTTGTTTTCTTTAGCTTCGGCGCTTTTTTTCCACTGAGCATCAACTTGTTTGGCGATCTCAAGAGGAGCGGTCACGATATTGACAATACCGCGGTTAAATTTTTGAAGAGGATTATCGGCGGCAAAGGCAGGTTGAGCAAGAAATGTCAGGAAGAGAACACTGATGAAGAGAAGCATTCGTTTTCGCATAAAAAATCTTTCTATCAGTTTGAGTAAAATTTTTTTCTAAAAAAATATTAACACCGGAATTTTAGGAAGTCAACGGCTTATTTCCTAAAATAAAAAAAGTTAATGCCGAAGGTGGGAGTTGAACCCACACGCCCGTGAAGGCAACGGTTTTTGAGACCGCCGCGTATGCCATTCCGCCACTTCGGCAATATTTCTTACCGTGGAAGCCACGTTGTTAATTCGGTTTTTCCCTCGCGTGACCGCTCGGGACTACGCGCGCTAAAGCTCGCTTCGTGAGACCGCCGCGTATGCCATTCCGCCACTTCGGCAAGAAAACTATTTTATAAAAATCTTTTGGACGCGATTATTGGCCAGATAAATGACAATAAACCCGTGATAAAGAACAGAGATGATATTTTTAAAATGCACCGGAACGGTTGTTTCTAGTGTTCCGTTCAGATAAATAATCCCAAAAAAGAGTAAGAGTTTTGTCAGCAAAACAACGGATGAAAAATAGATCAGCAATCGGTAAGCTGTAATATTAAGACGTAAAATCCCAATTCCTAAAGAAAACGACAACAGAGAAGTGATAATAACGAAGACAAGAACGTTGAGCGTTTTTGTGTTTGTCGCAAGGGCCAGAGAAGCCATAACGGCACAAAATGTTATAGCCCCTATCAAAATTTCAATGAACGCGATACCTAAAAGTATTTTGGGGCGTGTCATGACCCGTCGTGCTGCATAACTTTAAATTTTTTGAAAATGGTGGAGCTGGAGGGGATCGAACCCTCGACCTCTTGCATGCCATGCAAGCACTCTCCCAGCTGAGCTACAGCCCCGCACCAATCACTTTTCAAAGGACATAAACACAGCACTCTCTCCCGACTTTTCTAATAAATTTTTTGTTGTCGGGACTCCGACTTCTCCTAAAACAATGAAAAGGAAACGTCGGAGCCAGCTGAGCTACAGCCCCAATCCCTCGAGAAATAAAAAACACGGCATTTAACTTGCGTCAATATAGCATTTCGGAATATCTTTGTCAACGCTATATAAAAGTGAAACAGCCTCTTTTTTCCTCAAAAGCAGGTGTTGACGCTCGATTTACGGTTGTGTTAGAATGAGCTCTCTTTATTCTTAAAACTCATCAGGAAAATATCAATATATGCCCTATACGGTTGAAGAAATACGAAAAATTGAAGAATATTGGCAAAAGGCCTGGGATGATCAAAAGGCCTTTCAGGCTGTTTTTGACCCCAAGAAGCCAAAGTATTACGTTCTTGAAATGTTCCCGTATCCGTCGGGGAAGATCCATATGGGGCATGTGCGCAATTATACCATTGCGGATGTACTGGCACGTTTTAAGCTGATGCAAGGACACAACGTCTTACATCCTATCGGCTACGATGCTTTTGGCCAGCCCGCGGAAAATGCCGCTATCAAAAACAAGATTGATCCTGCCCAGTGGACTCGCCGATGCATCAGCCAAATGCACGATGAATTAAAACGTATGGGATTTTCTTACGATTGGGAAAGAGAATTGTCCACCTGTGACGCTGAATACTATCGGTGGAACCAGTGGATCTTTCTAAAGATGCTGGAAAAAGGTTTAGCATACAAAAAAGCTTCCGCGGTCAATTGGTGTCCGAGCTGTGAAACAACATTAGCTAACGAAGAAGTTATTAATGAAGCTTGCTGGCGTTGCAAAACTCCGGTCATTCAAAAAGATTTGGAACAGTGGTATCTAAAGATCACTCAATACTGTGAACCGCTTTTGGAAGATCTTAAAAAACTGCACGATTGGCCTGCCAGAGTTGTGGCGATGCAAAGCAATTGGATCGGAAAAAGCTTCGGCGTTGAGATCTATTTCAAAATCTCCGCCCTCGACGGAAAAACACAAGAAACATTACCGGTTTTTACTACTCGTCCTGATACGATTTTTGGGGCAACTTATGTTGTCTTGGCCCCGGAACATCCTCTTGTTAAGAAATTGATCAGCGGTTCTTCTCAGGAAAAGAAAATCTTAGCGTTCATCGATAAAGTTACTAAAGAAAGCAAAACCGACCGCGTTGCCGCCGGGCTTAAAAAGCAAGGAATTTTTACCGGCGCCTATGCGGTTAATCCAGTGAACAATGAAGAAATCCCTATTTGGATCGCCGATTATGTTTTGATGGAATACGGCACGGGCGCGATCATGGCGGTGCCTACTCACGACCAACGTGATTTTCTTTTTGCCAAAGAAAATAAATTACCGATGCGTATTGTTATTCAAGATCCTAAAAATCCGGATCAAAAGGCGGAAGAATTAAAAGAAGCTTATGAGGGCGAGGGGGCTCAGGTTAATTCCGCGCAATTTGATGGTTTACCTAATGAAGAAGCAAAAAAGAAGATCGCCGAATGGATGACAAAAGCAAATATCGGAAAAATCACCACTCATTGGCGTTTGCGCGATTGGCTTATTTCCCGCCAGCGTTATTGGGGAACACCTATCCCGATCATCTATTGTAAGCATTGTGGTGTTGTCCCTGTTCCCCAAAAAGATCTTCCTGTCAAACTGCCCGAAAATATTAAGATCACCGGCCAAGGCGGAAGCCCTCTTTCTCATGTTAAAGAATTTGTGGATGTTAAATGTCCCACCTGCGGGCATCTGGCTCGTCGGGAAACCGACACGATGGCCACATTCTTTGATTCTTCCTGGTATTTCTTGCGCTTTTGCTCGGCGCGCGATCAAGAGGAAGTTTTCAAAAAAGAAGAAGCCGCTTACTGGATGCCGGTGGATCAATATATCGGCGGCATTGAACATGCCATTTTGCATCTTTTGTATTCGAGATTTTTTACAAAATTCTTTAAGGATTTAGGATTAATCAAGTTTGATGAGCCGTTCATTCGTCTTTTAACACAAGGGATGGTTTTAAAAGACGGAGAAGTGATGTCGAAGTCCAAAGGCAATACCGTTGATCCTGATTCGGTGATTACTAAGTATGGAGCCGACACGTTAAGGCTTTTTATTTTGTTCGCCGCGCCGCCCGAAGATCAGTTGGAATGGAATGACAGCGCCATGGAAGGGTCTTTTCGATTTTTATCCAGGGTTTGGAGATTGGTCGAAGATCGATACGGCGAAGACAAAGGGAAAATCGACAGTTTAGAATGGGACGAAGAAGATAAAGAACTTGAGCGAGAAAGAAATATTGCCATCAAAAAGGTCACGGAAGATTTTCAAAATTATAAGTTTAATACGGCCATCAGCAGTTTGATGACTTTGTGCAATAAAATAGAGAAATATAAATGCACGAATCCAAATAAGGCGATCATTCAATCCGCTTTAAAAACTTTAGCTTTGCTTTTAACGCCGCTCGTTCCGCATATTTGTGAAGAATTATGGAAAAAAATGGGCGGAAAAAAAATAGTTGCTCATAGCGATTGGCCACGCTATGATGAAAAAGGTATTCAGCAAGATACAGTTTGGATCATTGCCCAGGTAAACGGAAAATTGCGCGGGAAATTTAGTGTTGCTCTAAATACGGCAGAAGAGGAATTAAAGAGCGTGATTTTATCGGATGCGAAGATTAAAGAGCATCTCCTAGGAAAAACGATCAAGCGGTTTATTGTTGTGCCCAATAAGTTAGTTAATATCGCGGTGGAATAAACGTATGCCTCAAGGCGACCTCAAGGAATTTCTCTTCAAGCAAAGAAACTTCTTTAAGCTTAGCACGCTTATCATTCTATTTCTCTTGATTATTATTCAATTTTTTGGCCTTATTCTCCAATCTCGAATTTTTCCCGAAGCTTTGTCGGTGGTCATTGCGTTTATTTGCATTATCTATCTTTGGTTGGCCGAACAAAAAGATATTGAGCGGTTGCAGCGTTCTAATATCGGGCTTCTTGCCGCCCAAGAAGAATTAAAAACAAGCCATATTGATACAGTGATGGCACTTGTCTTAAGCCAGGAAGCTAAGGACCATTATACGTATGGCCATTCGGAAAGAGTTCGCCAGTATTCAGTGATCATCGCTCAGGAATTAAAGCTGCCGGAACATCAGGTCATGACGATTGCTCGGGGAGCAAAGTTGCATGATATCGGAAAGATCGGTATCAAAGACGAGATTCTATTTTCTGATGGGAAATTAACTTCCGAACAATATGATGTTATCAAAACACACCCTTTAAAAGGCGTGGCCATTCTTGAGCCGCTTAAATTTTTAGAGCGGGAAAAACTGATCGTTCGCCATCATCATGAGCGTTATGACGGCGCCGGTTATCCGGACAAGCTAAAGGGTGAAGAAATTCCCCTAGAGGCTCGTATTGTTGGCGTTGCTGATGCGTTTGATGCGATGCGTTCTCGCCGCCGTTACCGCAGCGATCTCTCCAAGGAAGAAATTATTATGCAACTGGTGAGTAATTCCGGTACGCAGTTTGATCCCAAAGTTGTGGATGTTTTTGTACGCAATATCGACCGTTTTTATGTGTGATCTGACCAAGCAAGAACGCCTTGTTCTTGTTCTTTTTATTTTTATCCTCCTTTTAGGAAGCCTCCTAAGTTATCTTTTTAAAACCAATCCTCGCTTTGCTTGTGCGGTTGAGATCTTAGATACGGATCGTATCTATTACAAAACGGATATCAATCAAGCGGCGCATGATGAACTGATTGCCATTCCTGGTATTGGGCCGGCAACGGCTAAACGCATCCTGTCTTATCGTCAAGAACACGGGCCTTTCCGATCGCTGGAAGAATTAAGATCGATCAAAGGTATCAGCCTCCAGAACTATCAAAAAATAGTTCAATTCCTAAAAGTTAAAAATTAATTTCTAAAACATCATCATCCGTGAGAACACATCGGCCTCTTATCGGCGTAACTTTGTGCTTTGCCGCTGGAATTGCTTTAAACTCTTGGCTAGCTTATTTTTTTATTGTTGCGTGGATTGCGGCATTTTTGTCAGGGTTGGCGAGCTTGATCTTGATCCGACGAAAAATCCTTTCAGAAATCCTTCTTCTGATCTCTTTTGTTTTCCTTGGTTCCTTATTTTCTCATCTCCAGCAAAAACTCCCCAATCATCATATTTATCTTGTAAGCCGGTATACCCGTAATATTCCGGTAGAGATCAAGGGAATTATTTGTTCGGATGTCCAGGACCGCGCTTTTTCCAGGACCAAGAAGCTAATGTTTACACTGGACACCAAATTGATTAAAACGGACGGCAAATGGAAAAAGACGACCGGGAAAATACTTGTCCATAGTTTTAGCCGGACCGAAGTTTCTTACGGAGATTATGTGCGCCTTGAGGGAAAACTTTTTAAGCCTTTTAATTTTAAGACGGAACACGGGAGCGAGTTTTCTTACCGTGATTATCTTTCTCGCCGGGGCATAAAGTTATTATTCAGTGTTAAAAAAACCGCTTTGGTCGATGTTATTCAAAAAGGGATGGGGAGCTCTGTCGGGGCCGCCTCGGTGCAATTAAAGAATAATTTTAAGAAACTATTTCGAGAACATCTTTCGTTTTCCGAGGCGGCCCTGATGGAAGGAATTATCCTGGGGGACCGCTATCATATTCCTCGCCCCGTAACGGATCTGTTCGCGCAAACCGGGACAGCTCATATTTTAGCGATCAGCGGACAAAATATCGTGATTGTCGCGTTCTTTCTCTATCTAGTGCTTCTGACGGTTCCGATCCATAGAAAATGGCGGTATATCCTTATTATTGTTCTGCTTGCATTTTATGCGTTTTTGACTGGTTCACAGCCGTCCGTTGTGCGGGCGACTATCATGGTCTCGGTTTTTATCGCTAGTTTTTTAACAGAACGGGAAACAGACGGCATTAATTCTCTTTGCCTGGCAGCATTAACGATCCTTCTTATCAATCCCTCCAATCTTTTTGATATTGGGTTTCAATTGTCGTTTATCAGTGTTTTTGCGATCTTCGACTTTTTTCCTAAGATTATGCGGTTTTTTTCGAACCATTTTCCATGCTTTACCCGTCCGCCGCTTTTCTTCGTTGCAGAAGCTTTTGCTGTTTCTTTGGCGGCGTGGATGGGGGTAGCGGGGCTTATTGCCTACTATTTCCACATTATTACGCCGATCACAATTCTAGCCAATTTACCGATCGTTCCTTGCATGACGGCCATTATTCCTTTGGGTTTGGGGCTTTTATTAGTTGGATGGATGTCTCCTTGGTTCATGTCAGCCTTTGCCGCCTGCTTAAAAATGATCCTTAACGCGATGGTTTTTTGTGTTTATTTTTTTAGCCAATGTCCGGGATCTTATTTCTACATAAAAAACGTATCTCTTTGGCAGGTGATGATTTACTATTGTTTGATTTTCTTATTTTTCCATTTTCCGCAGGCTGTCAAGTTGACAAAGTTAGGGAAGTGTGATAAAGTGAGCGCCATGAAAAATAAATTTATTTTGTGTTTGTGTGCGGCTTTTCTCTTGGCTTTTACAACACCTTGCCTGGCTTTCTGGATCTGGACACCGGAAACCAATAAATGGGTCAATCCTAAATATTCCGTAAAAGAAACACCCGCCGAACAGCTTGAGTACGCCAAGGGCATTCAAGCGGCTAAAGATTATAAAGTCGCCGTTAATGAATTTGAGAAACTCATTAAATATTATCCGCGTTCCCGCGAAGCCGCCGAGGCTCAGTATTTTATCGGGCTATGCTGGGAAGAGCAAGGCAGAGCCTTTGATGCCTATAAGGCCTATCAAAAAACAATCGAAAAATACCCTTTTAATGACCGTTCCGCGGAGATCATTGAGCGCCAGTACAAAATCGGTGAGCAAGTGCTGGAAGGTGACGTTAAGAAATCAGGGATCTTAAACGCTGTTGTCGGCGGAGATTATAATGTGGTCGATGTCTTTCGCACTGTTATTAAAAACGCGCCTTATGGAGTTTATGCCGCTGTATCTCAATATAAGATCGGCCTATATCTTCAAGAAAAAGGGTTGTATCAGGAAGCCAGAGATGAATTCGAGAAAGTGGTCAACGATTATCCGGAAAGCGAATGGGTCAAAGCCGCAAAATATCAGATTGCTTTGGTAGATGCCAAACGTTCTACCCAAGCGCAGTATGATCAGCGTGTTACTCAAGCGGCTGTTAAAGAATTCGAAGAATTTACCGCGGCTTATCCGGATGCGGAATTATCCGAAAAGGCTAAGAAAGAGATCCAGAAATTGCGCTCCAAAGAGGCTGAAAATAATTTTCTCATCGGACGTTTTTATGAAAAACAAAAACAGGATGATGCGGCGCGTATTTATTATGAGGTTATTATCAATGATTATCATGAGACAACCTGGGCCGTAAAAGCACAAGAACGGCTGCGCTTAATAGACCTTAGGAAAAAATAGCCTGATGAAGACTTTTGTTCGGTCGTTTACACTTTTTTTGATGTTATCCATCTTAGCCGGTTGCGGATATTCAACGCGCTCGAATCTTGCCGGCAATTTCCGCAGTATCAGTATAGAACCATTTAAGAACACGGTCTCTTACAGCGCTGAGCAGGCCACAAAAAACCTGTATATCCCTCTCTTGGAAGTTAAAATTACCAATGCCGTTACCGATCGATTTCTCTTTGACGGAAATTTAAAAATCGCGGATAAGGGAAAAGCTGACCTTGCCCTGGAAGGAAGTTTGCTTAATTACGAACGCAATGCCTTGCGCTATACGGATGATGAAGATGTTCAGGAATATCGCATTAGCATCGTGGTTTCTATGACACTGTTTGACAAGTCGGGGGAAGTTGTTTGGTCAGAGCCTAGTTTTGCCGGTGAAGCGACTTATTTTGTGACGGGGCCTTTGGCAAGATCTGAGAATGCGGCTATTGAAGACGCGTTAACCGACTTGGCCCGCCGTATTGTGGAAAGAACAGTAGAAAATTGGTAATGAAAAATGACCTACCTGTTTTTAGGGGAGGATACCGCTGCTAAAGATGTTAAGCTCCGCGAAATAAAGCAAAAAGCTTTCCCTAATTCTGATGCCCTGCAGTTTGACTTCGAAGTTTTACACGCCTATAAATTAGAACCTGAAATTCTCAAAAAAAGTTTAATGGCCTTGCCGGCTGTTGCGCCTCAAAGACTGGTGATGATCCGGGAAGGCCAGAAACTAACGGCCCATCATAAGGAAATTCTTCTAGAATTTATTCAAGGCTCTAGCCAGCATTGCATTTTGGTCATTGATGTGGAGACCTCCAAGGAAGAGGACGCGTTCGTTAAGAAGATCTCAACAACCGCTCAGGTTATTCGTTTTCAACAACAGGTTTCCTCCAATGCTTTTGATCTGGCGCGGGCTGTGACTAGCGGGCAAACAACACAAGCTTTAGAAATTCTTTCGCAGATCTTGACAAGCGGAGATCACCCACTGCAGATCATGGGCGCCTTGGTATGGCAGTGGCAAAAATCACGACGGCAAATTCCCACGGAAAGATTTAAAAAAGGCCTCTTAGCGTTGCAAGAGGCCGATTTTAATATTAAGCGCAGTCGCTTAAAAGCGGAACATGCGATGGAAATATTGATCGTTAAGCTATCGACTTAAGAAGCTGGCTGAAATGAGATTTACGACGGGCAGCGGTATTTTTATGGAGGAGATTACGTTTCGCGGCCTTATCGATCTTTTTGAAAACAACTTTTAAGGCAGCTTTGGCTTCTTCGAGCTTTTTCTCGCTGACTAAAGCCTGAAATTTCTTCAAAGTTTTCTTAAGTTCGGTTTTTATCGTTAAGTTACGCGTATGTCTTTTTTTGTTGATGCGTAAGGCTTTAACACCTGATCTACGTTGTGGCAAGAGAACCGCTCCTTTCAATTTTTAAGTTGCGGGTCAATATAGCAAAGACAAATTGTTATGTCAACTAATAAATATATGCCGTCTGATTCTAACCGCGGGATCATCAAATCCACATCCATTATTTCTTTGGGGACGCTTTTTTCTCGTCTTTTAGGATTTATCCGGGATATTATCTTAGCGAAGCTATTCGGGACCGGGCAAAGCGCCGATGCTTTCTTTGTGGCGTTTAGGATCCCCAATATGTTTCGCGATGTTTTAGGGGAAGGGGCTACTAATTCTACGGTCGTTCCTGTTTTTGCCGAATATGTTGTTCAAAAAGATAAGGTTCGGATATGGAATTTCTTCAGCGTTATCCTCACTTTACTGCTTATGGTGCTTAGTGTTGTAACGATCTTAGGGATTGTTTTTTCTCCTTGGATCGTACGGGTGATCGCTCCCGGATTTGGCGCTCAGACGCCGAAATTATTACTAACGATCCAGCTAACACAGCTTATGTTCCCGTATCTTGTGTTTATCGGGCTGACGGCGTATTTTATGGGGATCCTTTTTACGCTAAGGTCTTTTGCTTCATCGGCTTTTGGCCCGTGTTTACTAAATATTGCCATGATTGTTAGCGCCTTGATCGCGTCGCGCACGATGGCAGAACCGGTTTTTGGTTTGGCGATCGGAGTTCTTGTCGGAGGCGTTCTGCAGTTATTGGTTCAGGTCAGATCACTATCGAAAAATGATATCCGTTTTCAGAAACCAAAAACATTAGCGCATCCCGGAGCTCAAAAAGTTGGCCGGCTTCTTTTTCCGCGCTTATTAGGGACGGCTGTTTATCAACTCAATGTTTTTGTGGATACGTTTTGTGCTTCCTTATCGTCGATAGTAGGATTAGGAGGTGTTTCGGCTCTTTATTATGCGACGCGAATTATCCAATTTCCCTTGGGAGTGGTAAGTGTTGCTTTGGCCTCGGCTATTTTGCCGGTGATGGCAGGGTTTGCCAGCCAACAGAATATGGATGACTTCAAGCGAACACTGGTTTTCTCTTTGAAGAATATCTTTCTGGTCATGGTACCGACCAGTGTTTTCTTGGTTTTGTTCTCGATCCCGATTATTAAAATCCTTTTTGAACGCGGAGAATTTGGCCAATATTCGACGGCCATTACTTCTTCGGCGCTTTTGTTTTCCGCGATCGGCTTAGTAAGTTTTGCCGGAGCCCGCATTATGGTAACGGCCTTTCATTCTCTGCAGGATACAAAAACTCCGGTTAAAGTAGCCGGGATATGCCTGATGGTCAATCTCGTTTTGAATTTTGCTTTGATGCATCCGCTAAAGATCGGCGGCATCGCTTTGGCAAGTTCCATATCGGGGACGATCAATTTTCTAGCGCTATTTTCGATCATGGATAAAAGGATCAAAGGCCTCAGCGAACAGCTGGGAGAATATCTGTTAAGAATTATTCTCATTTCGGTAGTGATGGGCTTGGCGGCCGTTCTCATCTGGCCTTGGCTTATCGTTTTTGATCTGACAACGCGTTTTGTGATGATCGGCATCCTTTCTTTTATCATCTTCGCGGCCATGAGCCTCGCGCTAAGAATAGAACAAGTGGTCACCATATTCCGATGGATCTTAAATCAAAAATAGACAAACTTCCCTTAACAAGCGGAGTTTATTTGATGAAGGGAGCCGACAACGCTGTTATTTATGTCGGAAAGGCTGTTTCTCTGCGTAAGCGCGTCCAATCGTATTTTCATTTATCCAAAAAGGAATTGTCTAAAACGAGCCGATTAGTAAAAGAAATTTGCGATATCGACTATTTGCCTACGGCCAGCGAAGCGGAAGCCCTTATTTTAGAAGCAAGCCTCATCAAAGAGTATCAGCCAAAGTACAATGTGGATCTGCGTGATGATAAGAGCTATCCCTTTATTGAGATCACAAAAGAAAAATTTCCTAAAATATCCGTTGTTCGCCCGAATACCAAGAAAAAAGCTTTAGAAAGTTTTGGCCCCCGAAAACCGGGTCGTTATTTTGGCCCGTACGTGGATGCGAGTTTGATCCGTCAGGCCTTAACGATCATCCGCAGGATCTTTCATTTTCGCACCTGTGAACCTTTTCCCAAAAAAGCATGCCTGGATTACCATATCGGGCTTTGCGATGCTCCGTGTATCAAGAATATCAGCGAGCAAGATTATGCGAAAAATATCCATAAGGTTTCTCTTGTTTTAGAAGGAAAGAAAGATGAATTATCCCGCCAGCTGCGCGCGGAGATGGAGGCGTTAGCGAAAGAAAAAGAATTTGAAGCGGCGGCGGTTGTGCGCGACCAGATCCGTTCCATTGGCGCGCTTTATTCGGGGACTAAAGACGTTAATTATTATAAGGAAATTGATCAGCTTCAGCGGGTACTTCAGTTGTCACGACGGCCGGAACGTATTGAGGCGTTTGATATTTCTAATACCATGGGGCGTCAAGCCGTCGGCAGCATGGTGTCGTTTCTAGACGGAAAACCAGACAAGAGGAACTATCGGCGTTTTAAGATCCGCGAGGTCAAAGGCATTGATGATTTTAAAATGATAGCCGAGATCGTCCGTCGACGGTATCGTCGGTTAAAAGAAGAACGGCTTAAATTTCCGGATCTCATTTTGATCGATGGGGGAAAAGGTCAGCTTTTTGCCGCTCTAGAAGAGTTGCATAAGTTGAGTATCAATATTCCGCTTGCATCCATCGCCAAGCGCGAAGAAGAACTTTTTCTTCCGGGGAAAAGAGAATCTATTAAGCTTCCCAAAGATTCTTTGGCACTTCAACTCATACAACGCATCCGCGATGAAGCTCATCGCTTTGCGATCAATTATCATCGCCTGTTGCGGGCGAGAAAGGCGTTAAATGAAGAACGCTAAATTAACAAAGTTTGAGTGGGCTGTTTTGAAAGCCACCACCCAAATTCCTATTGGCCAAACACGTTCTTACGCTTGGGTGGCAAAGAAAATCGGCAAGCCTAAAGCCATGCGCGCCGTCGGGCAAGCCCTCAATAAGAATCCTTTTCCGCTCATTATTCCTTGTCATCGGGTTATTCGAAAGAATGGTTTGACCGGCGGTTTCGCGAAGGGAAGTGCTACGAAAGTAGATCTTTTGAATATGGAAAAAAATATCGTGAAGGCTTTTTCATCAAAATAGTAAAAACGCGGGATATCCCGTGAACTTTTCTGAATTCTGATGTAGAATAGATCAAAGTTTCAATCTCTCCAAAGAAACGAAAGGTATTTTATGAGACTCGATAAAGTCTTGCGAATGATGGTCGACAAGGAAGCTTCAGATCTATTTTTGCGGGTCAATGCCCCCGTGCGGGCTCGAATTCACGGGAAAATTCAAGTATTAGATGCTCAAGTTCTCTCTAAAGAAGAGATGATGACTTTAACAGATTTCATTTTAGCCAATGATGAACGGCGGGCGACATTCGCGCGAAATTTAGATATTGATTTTATCCATCATACTCCGGATATTGGACGGTTTCGTATCAATGTTTTTACGCAGCGCGGAACGCCTTCTATTGTGGCGCGTTATGTTACGGATAAAGTACAATCCTTTGAAGACTTGAATTTGCCTGTTGAACTGTGCCGGCAATTCTGTAATGAACCTCGCGGCTTGATCTTGGTTTGCGGTCCGGCGGGAAGCGGAAAATCAACGGCCATTGCCAGCATGATCGAAAATATCAATGCTACCGATGAACGGCATATCATTACCATCGAAGACCCGATCGAATTTCTTTTCAAAGATAAAAAAAGTACTATTAACCAAAGAGAATTAGGCATTGATGTCCATTCCTATCCGCTGGCCCTACGTTTTATTACTCAGCAAAGCCCTGACCTTATTTTTATCGGAACGATCCGTGATACCGAAACAATGGCAGCAGCCATATCGGCGGCGGAACTTGGCGCTTTAGTGATGTCGACATTCCACACGATCAACGCCATTCAAACTATTGAACGAATTATTAATTTCTTCCCGCCTTACTTGCACGCTGAAGTCAGGATGCAACTGTCTTTGCTTTTGAAGGGGATTGTTTCTTTGCGCCTTATTCCGCGTAAAGACGGCAAGGGAAGAATTCCTGCTTATGAAACGATGGTGGTGACTCCGACGATCGCCCGTTTGATCAGAGAAGGAAATATTACACAAATCCAGTCTTTCATCGACGAAGGCCAGTTGCTTGGGATGCAGTCGTTCAAACAATCCTTGGTGCGCTTGGTGAGGGAAGGCTTTGTGGAGGAAGAAGATGCCCGCAGGCTCGC
Organism: Candidatus Omnitrophota bacterium; assembly: GCA_041649175.1. Taxonomy (NCBI): domain Bacteria; kingdom Pseudomonadati; phylum Candidatus Omnitrophota; species Candidatus Omnitrophota bacterium. The sequence goes on from JBAZNR010000001.1 coordinate 680,976, forward strand.
CGATAGTAAAGATGAATTTAATCTGGAATTACGCGGAATAAAAAGGTTTTCTTCGAATAATCTTTGAGGGAATCAGGGAAGTTTAAAGCGGGCCCCGACGCTATTCGTCGGGGCCCGCTTAATTAATTGTGTTTCTTTAAAGCTGTGTTATAATACCGCGTTATTTTTTCTAAGAAAGTACTCTACAGTGATATTGTTATGATTGACGACATTCGAAAAAAAATAGAATCTCTGGAATCCAAGCTGTCTTACCTTCGGGGGTTTCTTTGACCTGCCGCGTAAAATAGAGACGATGTCCGCTATTCAGGCCAAGATGTCCGAACCTGCCTTTTGGGATGACAATTCAAAAGCAAATAAATTGATGCGCGAATTAAAGGTTCTTAAATCTGAAGTTGAACCGTTCCAGGATCAGGTCAAAAAAATAGGGGATTTAAAGGAATTTCTGGAGATCTCCAAAAATGATCAGGATTTTCTCCTTCAGATCAAATCCGACGTTGATACAATAGAAAAAGATATTAATGCGACGGAATTGCGTGCTTTTTTATCAGGAGAATTTGACCATAATAATGCTATTCTAAGCATCAATGCCGGGGCCGGCGGGACCGAATCCTGCGATTGGGCCAATATGCTTCTTCGTATGTATTTGCGCTGGGCGGATAATAAGAATTATAAAGTAAAAACTTTGGATATTTTGCCCGGGGAAGAAGCCGGCATAAAAAACGTGACTATTTCGATAGAAGGTGAAGCGGCGTACGGATTTTTGAAAGCGGAAAAAGGCGTTCATCGTTTGGTCCGAATTTCTCCTTTTGATTCTAATAAACGCCGTCACACCTCGTTTGCTTCTGTTGATGTTATTCCGGAGATCGAGGATGACATTGAAATTGAGATCGATACAGATGATCTGCGTATTGATATTTTCCGTTCCTCCGGGCCCGGCGGGCAAAGCGTTAATACCACCGATTCAGCGGTGCGCTTAACACATCTTCCGACGGGTGTTGTGGTCCAGTGCCAAAACGAACGCTCGCAGCTGCAGAACCGGCAAACAGCCATGAAGATCTTACGCGCGCGGCTTTATGAAATCAGACAAAAAGAAAAAGATGATAAAATGTCTGTTGAGTACGGCGAGAAACAAAAGATCGAATGGGGAAGCCAGATCCGTTCTTACGTCATGCAGCCGTATACTTTAGTTAAAGATCATCGCAGTGATGTCGAAACCGGCAATGTCCTGAAAGTCTTAGACGGGGATATTGACTTTTTCATTGAATCCTTTTTAAAAATAAAATCAAAGAAAAGCTAATATGTTCGATTTTTTTATCCGTAGTTCTATCGTCAATTCCGCTCAACGGTTTATTGACCGCTTAACCCCTGAGGTTAATGTCCATATCCCTAAGGATCTGCCTTTGCCTTCCATCGGTATTATTAAAAGAATGAGCGCTGTCGTTTCTCAAGTAAATGGGTTGGAAGAAAAGGTGCGAAAATTATCCGACGAACAATTGAGACTAGCCACCGAACAATTCAAACAAAAGATAAGAGAATCTATCAAATCTAACGAAGAAGAAGTTAAGAAAATAAATTCTCTTTATATCGCTTCTTTTTCGCAGGATGAAAAAGAATCATTAAGCTTAGATCTTAATCGCGCCAAAGAAGACCTGCGCCGTGTGAGAGAAAATACCTTGCGAGAGATTCTGCCGGAAGCCTTTGCCGTTGTCCGTGAAGCCGGGCGGCGTAAATTAAATATGCGCCATTTCGACATTCAACTTATCGGTGGTATGGTTTTACACGAGGGAAAAATTACCGAAATGGCGACCGGTGAAGGAAAAACATTAGTAGCAACCTTAGCGGCATATCTTAATGCCTTAGCCGGAAAAGGTGTTCATGTGGTGACCGTTAACGATTATTTAGCCAAGCGCGACCGGGAATGGATGGGGCCTCTTTATGAAATGTTGGGTCTTACCGTTGGCGTCATTCAACATGATATGGACAGCCGTCAACGTCAACAAGCTTACGGTTGTGACATTACGTACGGAACGAACAATGAATTTGGTTTTGATTATCTGCGCGACAATATGGTCAATTACAAAGAAGAGATGGTCCAGCCCGGCCATCACTTCGCTATTGTTGACGAAGTGGACAGTATTTTAGTTGATGAAGCCAGAACGCCTTTGATCATTTCCGGCCCGGCGGAAGAATCGACCGATAAATACTATCGCGCCAATGAGATCATTCAAAAACTCAAAGGGCGCCGTGTTACCGAAAAAGAAGAAATCGACGCCAAGCACCGCGGTGAAGATCTTTCTAAGGGATTTGATTATGTGGCCGAGGAAAAAGCAAAATCAATTTCTTTGACCGAAGACGGCGAATTAAAATCAGCCAAGCTTTTTGGTGTTGCGACATTGCATGATATTGAAACGACCGAATACCGCCACCATATTTTACAGGCCTTAAGAGCCAGAGAATTTTTCCGCCTGGACGTTGATTATGTTGTGCGCGACGGAAAAGTCGTGATCGTCGATGAATTTACCGGGCGTATGATGCCGGGACGCCGCTGGTCGGACGGCCTTCATCAAGCGGTTGAAGCGAAAGAAGGCATTAAGATCGAGCGGGAAAATCAAACATTGGCCACCATCACGTTCCAAAATTATTTCCGTATGTATGAAAAACTTTCAGGGATGACCGGTACGGCTTATACGGAAGCCAATGAATTTAAGCAGATCTATAAACTTGATTGTATCGTGATGCCGACCAACCGAGTTTTAAGCCGGACAAATCATCCGGATTCGATTTATAAGACCGAGCAGGAAAAATTTAATGCTGTTGTTGAGGAGATCAATACATTGCATATCAAAGGTCGTCCGGTTTTAGTCGGGACGATCTCCATTGAAAGATCCGAATATTTATCTAGCCTCTTAAAGCGCCGCGGCATCGCGCATCAAGTTCTTAACGCGAAGTATCATGAGTTAGAAGCGCATATCGTTGCGCAAGCCGGACGCTATAAAGCGGTCACTATCGCCACCAACATGGCCGGACGCGGAACAGATATTGTTTTGGGCGGAAACGCGGAATATCTCGCCAGGAGTTTAGCCGAAGAAAAAAGCAAAGAAGCCGCAGAGCAGCCTGCTCAGGAAGATTCGTATCAAAAATTTCTTGTACAATTTAAAACACAAACCAAAGAAGAGCATGAAAAGGTCATTGTGGCCGGCGGCCTACATGTTTTAGGGACCGAGCGCCATGAATCGCGGCGCATTGATAATCAGTTGCGCGGGCGTTCCGGACGTCAGGGCGATCCGGGCTCATCAAGATTTTATGTTTCTTTGGAAGATGATCTGATGCGCCTTTTTGGTTCTGACCGGATCATGAATATCATGAATACTTTAGGGATGGAAGAAGGCCAAGTGATCGAGCACCCCTTAGTGACGCGCGCCATTGAGATCGCTCAAAAGAGAGTGGAAACGCATAACTTTGAAATTCGTAAGCAGCTTTTGGAATATGACAATGTGATGAATAAACAGCGTGAGGTTATTTATCGCATGCGCCGTTCTATTCTCGATGGAGAAAATATCAAAGAACGTATCCTGCAGGCCATCGACGATGCCGGGTATAATTTGACACTGCAATATTTATCCAATGAGCCGCAAGATATTGAAGGCATGATATCAGCGCTTAAATCACAATTTGGTTTTAATCTGCAAGCTTCCTTGGACGAATTATCAACAATGACCAAAGAGCAACTGACAGATTTTATCATTGAACAATTAAAAAACGCCTATCACGAGAAAGAAAAAGAAGTTGCGCCGGAACATCTGCGCGGCCTCGAGCGGATCATTTTGCTTCAGACGATCGATTCTAAGTGGAAAGATCATCTTTACGCGATGGATCAATTAAAAGAGGGAATTCATTACCGCGCGTTTGCCCAGCGTGATCCATTGGTGGAATATCAGCGGGAAGGTTTCTTGATGTTTGAACAGATGTATGCTTCCATCAGTGAAGAAGTCGCGCAGACGATGTTTAAGGTGCAAGCCGTTGCGCCTAAAGAACAGTTCAAGGGTGTTTTTAGCTCCCTGCCGCAACAATTTGTGCATAGCGATTTTTCAAGTCTTTCGCAACAAGCCGGGCAACGTAAAGCTCAGCAGCAACCAGATCAGCCACAACCACAAGAACGCCAAAAACCTGCAGCGCCTCAAACATATCATAGAGCCGGTCCCGACGTGGGGCGTAACGATCCGTGCCCTTGCGGCAGCGGGAAAAAATATAAAAAATGTTGTGGCCGCAATTCCTAATATCATGACACAAAAATATCTTCGATACGCATGACAAATTCACGATCTGTATTCTCCTACGATTTTTTTAAACATCCTCTTTTTTTGTGCCTTTTAAGCGCCAGCTTTCTTGTTTTATCTTTTCCTCAATTTGATATCTGGATTTTTGCTTGGGTTGCTCTTATTCCGCTCATGGCGGCTTTAGACGGAAAAAAGATCCTCGCGTCATTTTTCTTAAGTTATTTCACGGGTGTATTATTTTTTGCCGGAACCCTTTTCTGGTTTATTCATGTGACTCTTTTAGGGATGATCTTGCTTATTTTATACTTTGCCGTTTATTTTGGATTATTTGGGCTCGGGTATTATTTCTTCTCTAAACAAGCGGTTCTTTCCAAAATCTTTGTTTTGCCGTCGCTTTGGGTTATTTTAGAATTAGCAAGGTCGCGTTTATTAAGCGGTTTTGGCTGGGTGAGCATGGGGCATTCTCAATATAAAAATCTGCCGCTCATTCAAGTTGCCGATATCGCGGGGATGTTCGTTATTTCTTTTGTTGTGGTGATGGCTAATGTTCTTTTCAAGGAAGTGATGACAAAAAAACTTAGCCGCGCGTATATCAAGAAAGAAATCTTAATTCCGGCTGTTTTAGTTATTTTTGTTTTAACGTCTTTTTTGGTTTACGGATCTTATCGGTTGAACCAGCCAAGAACGCCGGCGCAATTTAACATAGCGGTCATCCAGGCCAATATCGCGCAGGAGATGAAATGGAATGAGGAATTCTGGCCGGCGATCTTAAAGAAACATTTAGACTTAACGCAAGAAGCGGCTCAGCAAAAACCGGATCTGATCATCTGGCCGGAAACAGCTTTTCCGGGATTTGTGTGGGAGTCGCCGGAACTTTTCTCTAGCTTAAGAGAAGTCGTGGCGAAAAATAAGATCCCTCTTCTTTTAGGCCTGGTGATACAAAATGACGGCGCGTATTATAATTCAGCCATCCTTATCAATAAAGACGGGAAAATCATCAAGCAGCATGACAAGTTACATCTGGTTCCCTTTGGAGAATATGTTCCCTTAAGGGATGTTTTTCCTTTTTTGGCGGATTTGGCTCCCATCGGGGATTTTACTCCGGGGATGGAATATACGCTTTTTCCTGCCATGGTCGAGGCAAAACCGAAAGATAGGTCTATCGGAGATTTTTCTGTCCTCATCTGTTTTGAAGACACTGTTCCTGAGATTTCCGCGAAATTTACGCAAGCGAAAACAAATCTTTTGATCAATATGACCAATGATGCCTGGTTTAAAGACACTAAAGCTCCGTTTTTGCATTTACAGGCGGCGGTTTTTCGTACCATTGAAAATCGTAAAAACTTAGTGCGCGCCGCCAATACGGGAGTGAGTTGTTTTATCGATGAGTTTGGAAAAATAACGAATTATGTTCAAAATAAAAATGGCAAGAAGACTTATGTGGCCGGTTACGCCACCGGCGATGTCGCTCTTAATACGACACAAACGTTTTACACAAAACATCCAGATCTTTTTACATATTTTTGTTTTGGCGGTATACTAATGGGGATCGCGTTAAAGAAATTAAAAATTTCAGCATGGACCAAATCTTAAGCGGAGCTTGGCAATGAAGAAACCTCCTATCAGTATTGTTATTTTATCCTGCGGGCTTTTCTTGGCCTATGGGAAAATTATTTTGCAATATCAAGGGCTTAATCCTTGGCTGACGGCTGTTTCCTGGGTTTTTGTGATCAGTAGCGTCGGACTTTTATTCTTGCAAGAATGGGCCCGGAAGATCTTATTTTTCTTAAGCTTTTTTTTGATCGTATTTTACGCGTACGCGTTTAACTTCATCGCGCTGCTGAATCAGCACATTACGCCACTTTCATTTATCGCGATCGTTATGCCATTGGTCTTAACGGTTTTCTTCCTTAATCTTTCCGGCGTAAAGAAATATTTCCAGAAAATGCTGATCCAGCCCAAAGGGACCATTCTTGCAATCGATGATGACCGTGGCTTGCTCAAACTGCTGAAAGTAAATCTTACTTCAAAGGGATTTGATGTTGTAACCGCTTTAACAGGCGAGCAAGGATTAGAATTAGCGAGAAAAAGGCATCCCAATTTGATCCTGCTGGATGTTATTTTGCCGGGGAAAAAGGGGCGGCAGGTTTGCAAAGAATTAAAGGAAGACCCAAAAACGAAAGATATTCCGGTTGTTTTCCTAACGGCCAAAGATTCTCCCGACGATGTTCAAGCCGAGAAGGAAGCCGGGGCGGTGGCGCATATCACCAAGCCGATCGATTCCAAGAAACTTTTTGCTGACATTAGCAGGATACTTGGAATTTAAATCAACAGGGAGCAAGGTCATGGACATCAAATCCGTTAAGATCAATAAACCTGAAGATGTGAATGTTATTATCGGGCAAGCCCATTTTATTAAAACCGTGGAAGATCTCTATGAAGCGATCGTTTCGGCGGCCGGGCAAATAAAATTTGGGTTGGCGTTTTGCGAGGCTTCGGGAGATTGCAAGATCCGCGCGGAAGGCAATGATGAGGCGCTTAAGAAACTAGCTGTCGATAATGCCATGAATTTATCCGCCGGGCATAGTTTTGTGATTATGCTGTCGAACGGATTTCCGATCAATATCTTAAATCAGATCAAGAGTGTTGTTGAGGTATGCACGATCTTTGCGGCCACGGCGAATCCATTGGAGGTGATCATTGCCGATAACGGTTTTGGCCGAGGGATCCTAGGTGTCATTGACGGGTCAAAACCTAAAGGCATTGAAGATGAAAAGGATATCAAATGGCGTAAAGATCTTTTGCGCAAATTTGGGTATAAGCGTTAATTTTTAGCTTTACACCTTCCTAAAAATCGCTATTATTCTCCTATTATGATGAGCATTAATGACCGAATAAAAACATTTAAAAGGGACTTTGCGCGAAATAGCCTCTATGTTTCCTCGGCGGTCCTCAATCGCCTGCCGTATCCCTTCGTAAGGCTCTTAACACATCTTTTTATTGCCATCGGTTTTCGTTGTGCAGTACGTCAGCGCCGGATCGCCGCCGAAAGCCTTCAGATCGCCTTTGGCCGGCAAAAGACCCAAGCTGAAATAAAGAAAATTACCCGTGATTGTTTTGAGAATTTTGGAAGAGGGATGATCGAGCTTATTTATTTTATGGGCCATCCTAAGATGATCAAGCAGCGTGTTCAATTTGAAGGAAAAGAATATTTAGACGCGGCGCTGCGCCAAGGTAACGGTGTTATTGCCGTCAGCGCTCATTTTGGGAATTTTCCTCTCATGCTTTTGCGTTTTGCCCAGGAAGGGTATAAAACGAACGCGATCATTCGTCCGGCTCGCGATCAAAAGATCGAGGAATACTTTTTTGCTTTACGTACCAAGTTGGGGCTTAATACGATCTACAGTCATCCCAGAAAAGATTGCGTGAATAATTCTTTGAAAGTGTTGCGCAATAATGAATTTCTGTTCATTCCGTTGGACCAAAATTTTGGCAGTGCGGGTGGAGTTTTTGTTGATTTCTTCGGACAAAAAGCAGCCACCGCGACAGGGCCGGTCATTTTCGCGATGCGGGCGGGCGCTCCGCTTTTGCCGATCTTTGTGATCCGTCAAAAAGATGATACGCATAAGATCATCATTGATCCGCCGCTTTATCTACAAGAAGGAAAAGACAGTGCGGATACGATCTTCATCAATACGGCGCGCATTACTCAAGTGATCGAACGCTACATCACGGCATATCCTCAAGAGTGGGGATGGATGCATCGAAGGTGGAAGAGCCGCCCGGCGTCTGAGGCGCAAAATCCAACCTCAACGGAGGTAATGGTATAAATGAATGTTAAGAAGAATATTCTATTTTTTGTGGGAGGCTTCACGGTATTTGTGATCGGGATCGGGCTCGTCTTGACATTTTGGCAAGATGTTGTTAGCGTGTTTCGTGGCATGGTGGGAATTGTCCTGGCATTGGCGGGAATTTTGATCCTTGTGTTGGTTAAAGATTAACCCTTATTTAAGGTAGGCCATCTATGAAAAAACAATTAAAGCGTTATTTTATATACGGTTTAACGATCTTTTTACCGATTATGCTGACCGTTTATCTTATCATTCTCACCTTTAATTTTATTGATGGGTTTTTGGGAAAAGCCATCAAGCCGATCTTCATCAATATTTTTGGATTTTATTTTAACGGAACAAGCATTCTTATTTTTATTCTTCTGATATTTTCGATCGGGTTTGTAACTACGCATTTTTTGGGAAAAAAGCTTTATCCTTGGTTCGAAAAACAACTTTTAAAATTACCGTTTTTTAGGCAGGTATACCCTGCGATGAAGGAAATTGCTTTGTTTCTTTTTTCCCATGAAAGGCCGGCGTTTAAACAGGTTGTCTTGGTCGAATATCCGCGCAAAGGCGCCTATTCACTGGGGTTTTTGATGAATGATTCCGCTAAAAGCATTTGCCAAAAAATCGGAAAAGAAACTTGCAATGTCCTCATTCCCACTTCGCCAAGCCCGTTTTCCGGGTTTGTGGTCATTATCCCCAAGGATGAAGTTATTCTGACGGATATGACGGTTGAACAGGCAGTTAAATTCTTTGTTTCCGATGGTGTTGTTAATCCTGAATGAGCGCATGCTAAAAGATATTAAGCTGGTGATCTTTGACTTGGATGGAACATTGGTAGACGCTTATCCGGCGATCGTGCGCAGTTTTAACTTGACGATGCGCAAGTTGAATTTACCAACGCAAAAAAGCACGGTTATCCATCGTGCGGTCGGCTGGGGCGATAAGAATTTATTAAAACCATTTGTCGGCGATAAAAATATTTCTATGGCTTTACGGATCTACCGCAAGGACCATAAGACTTCTTTACGCCAAAAGACGAAATTTTTGCCTCACGCGAAAGACTTGTTGGCGTATCTTAAAAAGAAAAAATATCGTTTAGCGATCGCCAGTAATCGCCCGACCAAGTTCACGCACATTATCTTGGAACATCTTAAAGTTAAAGATTGGTTTGACTATATTCTTTGTGGCGATAAAATGAAAAGGTCAAAACCGCATCCGGATATTTTGCTAAAGACCTTAAATAGGTTCTCTCTTCGCCCTCAAGAAGCGGTTTATGTGGGCGATATGACGGTTGATGTCTTAGCCGGGAAAAGAGCCAAGATCAAAACGATCGCGGTTGCGACCGGATCAAACACAAAAAAAGAATTACAAAAATTAAAGCCGTTTCGTCTGATCGATCACGTCGGCGAATTAAAAAAGATCTTAGACGGCGCGGCCGGTTAAAAACTTTTTGATTATCAATCTTGAAAGGAGAATGTAATGGGAAAAAGAAAAAGAAGAGGAAAACTCAAGTGGCGTTCTAAAAGAGCACGGCATGGCAAAAGCCCGACAAAAGGGCATTAAACGCGCCGTTTTAAATAAAAGTGACAATCAGCTTAGAACTATTTTCTAAAAAAAGAGGAAGGTTACTAATGAACAGCAAAAAAATTAAATGGGGTATATCCGCTTTCATTTTTTTCATTGTTTGCGCCGCCCTTTTGACGATTGCTCCGTCTGTTTTTGCCAGTGAAGCCGATATGATCGTTCCTGATCTAAGCACGGCGACATTTTTGAATACCGATGGGCGCACCATGTTGACGTGGGGGATAGGGATCTGTATTTTTGGGTTTATTTTTGGTATGGTGCAGTATGTCCAGATCAAGAAGATGCCTGTCCATAAGTCGATGCATGAGATCTCCGAGCTTATTTTTGAAACATGCAAAACGTATTTGATCACGCAGGGAAAATTTATTTTGATCTTGGAGGCCTTGATCGGCATTGTGATCGTGGCTTATTTTGGTTGGTTGCGGCATTTTGAAGCCAACAAAGTCGTTATTATCCTTATCTGCAGTTTGGTTGGTATTGCCGGAAGTTATTTTGTGGCGTGGTTCGGGATGCGCATTAATACCTTTGCCAATTCGCGCTCGGCCTTTGCCAGCTTATCCGGTAAACCGTTTCCGGTCAGTGCCATTCCTTTAAAAGCCGGGATGAGCATCGGTATGCTTCTTATTTCAACCGAACTTTTTGTTATGTTGTGTATTTTGCTTTTCATTAATCCCGAATACGCGGGCCCGTGTTTTATCGGTTTCGCCATCGGTGAATCATTGGGTGCTTCGGTTTTAAGATTGGCGGGCGGTATTTTTACTAAGATCGCCGATATCGGTTCTGATCTGATGAAGATCGTTTTCAATATTAAAGAAGACGATGCCAGAAATCCTGGCGTTATTGCCGATTGTACGGGAGATAATGCCGGTGATTCTGTCGGGCCGACGGCTGACGGTTTTGAAACATATGGTGTTACGGGCGTTGCGCTGATCACCTTTATTTTATTGGCCGTTCACGGGCCGCTTTTACAGGCGCAGCTTTTGGCGTGGATCTTTGTCATGCGCTTAGTGATGATCATCGCTAGCGGCCTTTCTTATTGGATCAATGACATGATCTCTAAGGCGCGATACAGCCAGGCAACAGAAATGAATTTCGAAGTACCTTTGACCTCTCTTGTTTGGATCACCTCTTTGGTATCGGTTGCTTTGACATACGGCGTTTCGTATCTTTTGATCGCGCCTTTAGGTGACGGGACGATCTGGTGGAAATTAGCGTCGATCATTACCTGCGGGACAATGGCGGGCGCGATCATCCCTGAAGCGGTCAAGATCTTTACGTCGACCGATTCAGCCTATGTGAGAAATATCCTCAATTCTTCTCGTAAGGGCGGAGCTTCCCTGAACATCCTAGCAGGTTTAACGACGGGAAACTTCAGCGCTTACTGGATGGGATTTGCGATTTTATTTTTAATGTGGATCTCATATCAGGTAAGTATGTTAGGGTTAGATCAATTGATGTTAGCACCTTCCGTATTCGCTTTCGGTTTGGTGGCGTTCGGATTTTTAGGGATGGGGCCGGTCACCATTGCCGTAGATTCTTACGGGCCGGTGGCGGATAATGCCCAATCGATCTATGAGCTTTCTTTGATCGAAACAATTCCCAATATCAAAGAAGAGATCAAAAGGGATTTTGGGTTTGAACCGCAATTTGAAAAATCCAAATATCTTCTAGAGGCCAATGACGGGGCAGGTAATACGTTTAAGGCGACCACCAAGCCGGTTTTGATTGGCACAGCGGTTGTGGGCGCTACAACGATGATCTTTTCCATTATTGTTCTTCTGACAAATGGTTTAGTTGATAATATTGATAAACTCTCTATTCTATATCCGCCGTTTCTTTTAGGGCTGATGGCGGGTGGGGCTGTTATTTATTGGTTTACCGGAGCCACCATTCACGCGGTTACGTCCGGCGCTTATCACGCGGTTGCGTTTATCAAGGGAAATATAAAACTTGAAGGCGTTCAAAGAGCCTCAACGGAAGATAGTAAAAAGGTTGTTGAAATTTGCACAAAGTTCGCTCAAAAAGGAATGGTCAATCTTTTCTTGGCGGCCTTGTTCAGCACCTTGGCATTTGCTTGTTTTGATTCGTACTTTTTTATCGGATATTTGATTTCCATCGCGCTTTTTGGGCTTTTCCAAGCTATCTTTATGGCGAATGCCGGCGGAGCTTGGGATAATGCCAAAAAGGTTGTTGAAGTTGAACTGCGTGAAAAGGGAACGGAACTTCATGCCGCGACGGTTATCGGCGATACGGTCGGTGATCCTTTTAAAGATACATCGGCGGTGGCGATTAATCCGATCATCAAGTTCACGACTCTCTTTGGGCTTTTAGCCATTGAAATTGCTATTCAATTAAGCCGGACGATGAATTCGGTTTTAGCAGGTGTGTTTTTTGCTATTTCCGTTTTCTTTGTGCTTCGCTCATTTTACGATATGCGCATTGCGACCTCAAAGGATTAAAGAGGGAAATCTTATCAGTGATGTTGTCGCGGTTGGTTTGTCTAAAATTTCTCGACAGGGTTATAGGCTCCTGTTAGAATATTTTTACGATTTTAGAAAAGATCATTTTGTCATTTAACGAAAGGCAGATAGGAAAAGTGTTTTTAAGGCGCTGTCGTTTAGGAATTGCGGTATTAATTGTATCGTTGAGCTTGTCGCTGAGCGGTTGCGCCACCTTAATTATAGGAAGCATCGCTGCGGCCGGTGGTTATGCGATTAGTCAAGATACAATTCAGGGTGAGACAGAAAAGGATTTTGAAACCGTTTGGCAGTCGGCGGTTGACATTGTTTCTATTATGGGAACGATCAGTTCGCAAAGTCAGGAACTGGGAAGGATCTCCGGTATTGTCAACGGCGCGAAAATCACAGTTCATGTTACCCAGCTTACTTCCTCAACCATCAGAGTCAAAGTAAAAGCCCGCAAGGCCCTTTTCCCTAGCATCGCGAATGCCCAGAATATCTTTATCAAGATCGTTAACCGAGCCAATGAATAGGTTGGCAGGGGTGTGACAATCCTTAAAGATAACATAATTGACATCTGCATAAAGTTTGCTAGAATTGGTACGCCTAAAAAAAGATTTATTGCCGAGATAGCTCAGGTAGTAGAGCGCAGGCCTGAAAAGCCTGGCGTCCCCAGTGCAAGTCTGGGTCTCGGCACTTCTTTTGATCATCCCCTCGTTGAACTTTTCCTTAAAAGTATAAAATGCTGGCGTAGCTCAGTTGGTAGAGCAGCGGTTTCGTAAACCGCAGGCCGGAGGTTCAATTCCTCTCGCCAGCTTAAAATTTCATCGTTAAAAAGTAATAGAAAGGCTGTCGTGGATTTCTTCCGAAAAGATTCTTTTAAAACCGGATGGCTGATCGCGATCGTTATTGCTTTAACTTTTACGGCGTATTCTTTTATTTTGGGCGCTTCCTTCCGGCAGATCGACGATCGCGGATGTATCGTCGACAATGCGGATATCCGAAGCTTCTCTAATATCGGGAAGATCTTTAAAAAAGGATTTTTTGAGATCGACCATTCGTATTACCGCCCCTTGGTCCATTTAAGTTTCATGACGGAATACCATTTCTTTGGACTCAATCCTTTACCGTATTATTTAAACAATATTTTCCTGCACATAGCGAATGCGCTAATCGTCTTTTTTCTTTTTCGGTATTTCTTCAAAGATCTTGTGATAGCTTTTTTCGTTTCTCTGCTTTTTGCGATCCATCCTATCCAGTGGGAAAGCGTATCTAACGTTGCCGGACGATCTTCCTTGTTATGTTCCTTTTTTTATTTGAGCGCTTTTTTCAGTTTTTGCCTATTTCTCGACAGGAAGAAAATAGCGCTTTATGTTCTTTCTTTGCTGTTGTTCGCGCTGGCTTTATTGTGCAAAGAAATAGCCGCCGTATTGCCGTTTTTGGTCGTTTCCTATATTTTCTTTTTGGCCGACAGATCAAAAAAGACATTTCGTGAATTATTGCAATGGGCTTTACCGTTTTTTATCATCTTAGCTTTGTACTTTCTTTTGCGGCAGATGTTGGGGATCACCGAAATATTTCGCGTGCCCAAAGGTCAGGAAGTTTTTGCATTTACGACATTTTTAAGAAGCGTCATTACCCATTTAAGATTATTCTTATTTCCGGTCGATCTTTATTTCTTAAGATCCAAAGAGCTTTTTACCGATTTTGTTAACATAGAGTTTCTTCTGACCTTAGCGTTCTTTTTTGTGGTGGGCTTTGTTGTATTTCGATATTGGCGAAGGATGCCCAACTACTTTAAATTCTTTTTATGTTGGTTTTGGATAGAGTTATTGCCTGTCTCGCAAATTATCGGCGGTGTTGGCCCTCAGCCCGGTTACATTGCCACCTTTGAACATTTTCTTTATGTCCCTTCGATCGCTATTTTTGCCTCCCTCGTGTTTCTTTTTAAAAACATCATTCCCAAGACCGTAGATCTTAAGATCATTTCAAAGTCTTCCTGGATCGTTATCATTTCAGGACTGCTGATGTTTTTTTTCTTGATAACTATCAAACAAAACATTTATGTCAAAGATGAGATCCGGATGCTTAAGGAAAGTATTCGCTACAATCCAAATAGTTTCCAGATCCAGCAAAATTTAGGGATCATCCACGCGCGAAAAGGGTTATTCAAAGACGCGGGAGATTATTTTAAGAACTCTTTGGAGATAAATCCTGATAGCGTCGTTAGCCGCATTGCGCTCGGCAAAGCTCTTTGCGACCAGGGGCTTTACTGGGATGGTATCGGGGAATATGAGAAGATCCAAAATGCGGGGCCTGAGGCCGATCTATTGAAAAAAAACCTTCGCGCAACTTATGAATTTCTCGCCCGTCGATATAAGCAGGATATAGAAAAAGATCCCGAAAATCCCAAACTTTATTACAGTCTTGGTGTTGTGTATTCAAAGACCGAAAAGATGCCGGAGGCTATTGAGGAATACAAAAGATCTGTCGCTCTTGACCCGAATTTTAAGAATGCTCTTTTTAATTTGGGAACCGGCTACGCTATTTTAGGGAAATTTGACGATGCCGCTTTTTGGCTAGAAAAAGCTGTCAGCCTCAAAACGGAACCGAAAGAAGATCTGGATTATCAGGCCTTTTCGTATTTGTCTTTGATCTATGAAAAATTAGGGCAGCCTCAGAAGTCTGAGGCTGCCCTCAAAGAAAGCATCCGCCCCGGCTTGGCTCTGCCAGAAACTCAAAATGGCCGTAGTCAGGAAAAGTAAGAAAGTGATATAATAAGTTTCAATTTTCAAACATCAATAAGCGGTAATGCAATGGACAAATTTTTTGAAAACCTGAAAAATAAAGATTTCTTTTGCCTTTGGCTGGCGCAGATCATTTCGCAATTTGGCGATCGCGTCAACCAAATGGCCTTGATCGGCTTGGTGGCTGGACTTAAGCCCGGTTCGGCAATACACTTGGCGAAAATCTTATCATTTACCATCATCCCTGTTTTTATCGTCGGGCCTATCGCCGGTGTTTATGTGGACCGCTGGGACAGAAGGACCACTCTTTTTATCTGTGATTTTTTGCGCGGGCTTTTTATTTTGAGCATTCCGCTTGTTTTTATGATGAAGGGATCGATGATCCCTATTTATATTGTTGTTTTTCTCGCGTTTTGCCTGAGCCGCTTTTATGTCCCTGCCAAGATGTCTATTATTCCTGACTTGGTGGAAGAGAAAAATTTGCTTATCGCCAATTCCTTAATCAACACGACCGGCATGATCGCTTTTGTATTAGGTTGCGCGGTGGGCGGATTTATCGTTGAGAAAATCGGCGCTGACGGAGGATTTGTCACGGGGGCGGTAACGTTTTTCATTTCAGGGCTTCTTGTTTTTAAAATGAACGGAAAGCCGAAGCTAAGAATTAACCGGGACGAATTATTGGGGCTGGGAAAAGAAGTCGTCGGTGTTATTCAAAAATCTGTTATCGGAGAGATCAAAGAAGGAGTTTTGTACTTTCTGCAGCATAAAGAGATCCGTTTTATTGCCAGTATGATGTTTCTTCTTTTCGCGGCGGCCGGGGCTATTTATATCGTTATTATTGTTTTCGTTCAAAATGCGTTTAATACGGTCACCAAAGATCTGGGGATCTTGGCGGTATTTTTAGGGATCGGGCTTTTTGTCGGGTCGCTTCTTTACGGGCGCTGGGGAGAAAAGAGTTCGCAATTCAAGACCATCTTCTTTTGTCTTATTTTGGGCGGCTTAGCGCTTTTAGCTTTCTCTATCGCGGTGGAACATTTTACAAACCGTATTTTAGCGATCGCCTTAGCATTTATTCTGGGCCTGGTGGTCGGGCCTATCGTCATTGCGGCTAATACGATCGTGCATCAAGTTGGTGATGCAAAAATGCTAGGAAAGGTTTTTAGTTCTCTGGAAATTGTTATGCATTTAGCGTTTCTTTTGACGATGCTTCTAAGCGCGGCGGCCAGTGAATATATTGATGCCTTTTGGATCTTAGTTGCGTCAGGTTCGGTTTTTGTTATGATCGGTTTTGTCGGGATCTTACGGCATCGGGAAAACCAGAAAATTCCGGGAGTAGCATAAATGTTAAAAAACTTTGCGGTTTTTGCGTCCGGTCATGGAAGCAATTTAGAAGCGATCATTCGTGCTGTTAAAAAGGGAAGTATTAAAGCGCGTTTAGCCTTGGTTGTGTCGGACAAAAGCAACGCTTACGCGCTTACGCGCGCCAAGAAAGCGAATATCAAAACTCTTGTTGTGTCTTCAGAAAATTTTCCGGACCGCGAAAGTTTTGACCGGGAAGTTATTAAACATTTGAAAGATGAAAAGATCGACTTTATTGTTTTAGCCGGATTTATGCGCATTTTAAGCGCGGTTTTTATCAATGAATACCGCGATCGCATCCTTAATGTGCATCCCGCGCTTTTACCCAGCTTTAAAGGCGCGCACGCCATCAAAGACGCTTTTGATCATGGAGTGAAAGTGACAGGGGTAACGGTGCATTTCGTTGATGAAAAAGTTGATAACGGAGCTATTATTCTGCAGCAAGAAGTGAAAGTCTCGCCCAAAGATACCCTTGAAACTTTAGAAGAAAAGATCCATCGCGTGGAACACAAGCTCTATCCTCAGGCGATCAGTCTTTTTGTCAGAGACAAGATATCTGCATCGGGGCGAAAAGTAAAAACCGCTTAAAATCCTATTCCTTGATCTCGTTTATCAAAGACTTTCCGAACGAATAACTTTTTTCTTGGCGTAAGTCGCGAAGCTCAACCGTTAGAAAATCTTCGAATTGGTAGGTTTGAATAACGTGGGCGGCTATCTTGATGATCTCATCCGAAGGGGCATTTTGCGGCTTAAAGTCGCTTTGCGTATATTTGAATTTGATACGGTTAACGATTTGTTGTGCTAGAAAATTCGGCCAGATGATATCTTGCGGCCCCAGATGATCGCCCTGTTTATCATCTTTGATCAGCGGATTTCCGGAAGATTCGGTTAAAACTCTTTGAATATATTCCTCGTATGGTAATATCTGCGTCTGATATTTCTTAAAATCTTCCAAAAGAAAAGTATTCTTAACTTCCAATCCATTCCTTATATCGGCGATGACCAAGACGATAAAATCCGGCGGTTGTTGCGTATTAAAATAAACGCGGCCAATGGTGCTTAGGATATTTTGATAACTTTTAGTGAATTCTTCCGTGTAAACGGTGGTGATGCTGCTATTATTCGCGGAAGATCTTGTCACTGGAATAATGTCATATTCGAATAGAAAGTTCTTATCATCCAGCTTTCCGTTGATATATTGAACAGAAAACTGTGCGACGGAGGCAGAATTTGTCGATTGATTTTGGCCGGCTTTAATGGAGAGGATCTCTTGATCTAAAGGCAAATAGACCCAAAGAGTTTTTCCGGCTGTTTTTAAGACAGGGGAAAGATTGTATTCTTCGCTTGAGATTTTCAAGAATTGTTGCTGAGCTTGCGAGGGAAGGTAATTGGCTTCTTTGGTACTGCAACCGGCGCAAACAACAAATAAGAAAAAGAATCCAATGGGGATGAATTTTCTAAAAATAGCCATAAATTATATTTTGCCGCGAGAAAGCGGCTTAAGGTCGAATTTATTGAAAATAGATTCGATCTCGTCGTATTCTAATTCTTCTTTTTTGATAAGTTCTTGAGCGAAATATTCCAAAAGCTCTCTTTTTTCGCTTAAGATACCGGTAACTTCCTTAAGACAGCTGTTGAGGATTTCCTGGACATCGTTATTGAGAGTTGTCTTCATTTCCTCGGAAAGAAAAGAGGACGTTGAGGAATTTGAGAAAGCGTAGAAATCTCCGATTTTCCCTGAGCGGCCCATGCCAAAACGCCAAACCATATCATGAGCGCAATGCATGGCGGTCTGGAAGTCTCCAGCCACACCGCTGCCGGTTGTCCCAAATTTGATTTGTTCGGCGGCATAACTTGCCAAGCAAACCTTGATCGTTGCCAGCCAATATTCCTTGCTGTGAATATTGATCTCCTCGGCGGGGTGATGGGCTACAAATCCTAAAGAACCGCGGTGTGGGATAATAGTTGCCTTAATGACATCATCTGTTGGATGTGTTAAATAGCTGATAATGGCATGGCCGGCTTCATGATAGGCTACCCAAATTTTTTCTTTCTCGCTCAACTGCACGTTAGATCTTAATCCAAAAATAACGCGGTCATAGGATTCCGAGAGGTCTTTCATGGATACGGTCTCTCTTTTGTTGCGCAAGGCAACAATGGCGGCTTCCCGAACCATATTTTCAATGTCCGACGGAGAAAACCACAAAGCTTTCTGAGATAAGATCTTCGTATTAATGGCGGTATCGGCCTTGATCTTGGAGAGATAGAACTCAAAGAGGTCTTTGCGTTCTTTGAGGTTGGGCCGGCCGACATAAAGTTTTCTGTCGAAACGGCCGGCCCGCATAATCGCCGGGTCAAGTTCTTCTTCGGGAACATTGGTGGCGGCAATGACGACAATGTTATTTTCTTTCTGCCGCAAACCGTCTAATTCTGTAAGAAATTGATTGATGGTCGCGTTATGATCCATCGTTCCGCCGCCAAAACCTTTATCGGCCATACGCGGCCGGGCAAAAGAATCAATTTCATCAATGAAAATAATACATCCGCCTTCAATGTCAGCTAAAGCACGGGCTTCTTTAAAGAGAGTTCTAATTCTTTGAGATCCGACACCGATAAAAATCCCCACAAATTCACTTCCCACCGCCGATAAAAAGGGAAGTCCGGCTTCGGTGGCAATGGCTTTGGCAAGGTAAGTTTTCCCGCATCCCGGCGGGCCTACCAGCATTGTCCCTTTAATGATCTTTCCGCCGATAGCTTTTAGCATACGGCGGTCTTTTAAAAGCTCGACAAGTTCCCAAGCTTCTTTTTTGACTTGGTCCATCCCGATGACTTCGTTCCACTTGACGTTGACTTTGGCGGTTTTAATTCTTTCTTGGCCGATTTTGGCAAATCCGCCTCCGGCCACAAAATACATATTAACGAAAGCAAAGATAAAGGCCTGTACAACGCCGCCCAGCATAAAGATCACCAAATAAATGGACATTTGGGCCATCAATTGATTTTTGCTGAAAGACTCCATCCCTAAAAAGCTTTTGCTCCCAAAATAGATCATTAGGATCAGGATAAGAAGAATAGAGGATAGCCCGGCAATGATGGCGATTTTTACCCAGTAGAGCTTAAAGAGGACGGACAATTTATTCTTTTTCATGCGGTTAAGTCCTTTCGCCGGTTTTTTGGCGTTTTAAAGGGATCGATATTTTTTGGCGTGTATGTTGTTTATTTCGTTGGTTTTAAGAGTATCATATTGCGCTTACGAAGTCAATTGTCCGACGAAAGAAATTACCGCTTTTATCGTTTTCAAGGCTCAATAAACCTTGACTTTCAAAACAAACTGTGATATTTTGTCATAATATTTTACTGGAAAAATTAATAACGTTTGCAAAAAAGGAAATTGAAACATGTCAAAAATAAGCAAGATCCAAGGCCGCGAGATCCTTGATTCGCGCGGTAATCCGACGGTTGAAGTAGACGTTCTCTTAGAGTCTGGCGTTTTAGGCCGAGCGGCTGTTCCTTCCGGCGCTTCCACGGGTGAACATGAAGCCATCGAACTGCGCGACAAAGACAAATCCCGTTATTTAGGAAAAGGCGTCTCAAAAGCCGTCAGTAATGTCAATACGATCATGGCTGAAGCGGTTATTAAAAAAGAACCCGACTATAAAGCGATTGACAAAATCCTCATTGATTTAGACGGAACCGAAAACAAAGGGCGTTTAGGCGCCAATGCTATTTTGGGTGTTTCTTTGGCGGTGGCTAAAGCCGCGGCTATCGAGCACAAACAACCCCTCTATCGTTATTTAGGCGGAAACGATGCTAAAATCCTTCCCGTTCCTTTAATGAATATCTTAAACGGCGGGCTTCACGCGGACAACAATCTTGACATCCAAGAATTTATGATCGCTCCTTTGGGCGCTAAAAGTTTTAAAGAAGCGCTGCGCATGGCTACCGAGGTTTTCCACAACTTAAAATCGATCTTAAAATCGAAAAAACTTTCCACATCCGTCGGTGATGAAGGCGGATTTGCCCCGAATCTGACTAGCAATGAACAAGCCATTCAGCTGATTTTGGAAGCCATTTCAAAGGCGGGTTATAAGCCCGAGCAGGATGTTTTTATCGCCTTAGATGTCGCCTCTTGCTCTATTCTTGAAAACGGAAAATATAATTATGACGGCAAAAAGCTTTCGGCGCAGGAATTGGTGGATGTTTATGCTCAGATGGTCAAAAAATATCCGGTCATTTCCATTGAAGACGGCTTAGAAGAAAATGATTGGGACGGCTGGCAAGAGATGACCCAAAAAATCGGCAATGACCTTCAGCTGGTTGGCGACGACCTTTTCGTGACCAATGTTAAGCGGCTGGCGGATGGCATTAAAAGGAAGGTAGCGAATTCCATCTTAATCAAAGTTAATCAGATCGGAAGCCTCTCTGAAACATTAGATGCCATCAAGCTTGCTAAAGATAATAAATACACATCGATCATTTCTCACCGTTCCGGCGAAACGGAAGATACGACCATCGCGCATTTGGCGGTGGCGACTGGCGTCGGACAGATCAAGACAGGATCGCTATCGCGAACTGATCGCATCGCTAAATATAACGAACTTTTGCGTATTGAAGAAGAATTAGGCCCTAAAGCCGTGTACGCTGGCCCGTTATGGGGAAAAATTTATTAGAGCTATCAGTCGTCAGTCCTCAGCCATCAGCCTTTGCTGAAGACTGAAAGCTGAAAGCTGAAAGCTAAGATGTTAAAAAATGCTTTCTGGCTTTTTACGGTTGCGGCGATCTTACTTGTGGTCTTTTTGCCGTCGTATACAAAGATGCAAGACTTGCGGCAAAGAAACGCTGATTACGCCCAGCAGATGCAACATTTAAAAGAAGAAAACAAATACTTAACGGAAGAAAAGCGGCGCTTAGAAAAAGACCCTGTTTATTTAGAGAAGGTTGCGCGCGAAAAGATGGGGATTGTCCGCGACGGCGAAGTGGTTTATAAGATAACGCCGGTTCAGCAAAATAAAGTTGTAACGCCGAAACAAAGATAAAATTTATTCAGCACCCATATCGCGGGGTGGAGCAGTCCGGTAGCTCGTCAGGCTCATAACCTGAAGGTCACAGGTTCAAATCCTGTCCCCGCAACCAACTTAACCCTTTGTAGGCCTAGCGCTTGCAAAGGGTTTCGTTTTTGTGCCTTCCGTCAAAATCCCGCCGTGCTAGCACTGTGCTAGCAAAATAAATTTTCCTTCGGAATCAGTGGAGCCAATTACCCATTGTTTGATAATGGTGTATTATGTTTGAGGATTTTGGTATCATTGAATAAACCGCATTAACGAAAATGTGAGGACGATTTGATCAGGGCAGGAGTTTTAACCAAAAGAGAGAAGCTTTGTTTAAAGTATCGCTGGGAGTTCTTGAGAAGAAACAGGGAATACCAGAAAGACTACCGCTACATCACTATAAATCTTAAAGTCACAGATATTATCCGCAATCAATATCCGAAACACCTTGTTGATGAGGCCTTAAGTATCCTTTCAAAATGGGATTTATTAAATCTTATCCCTCCCGGGTTGTCATTCAATGCTCTTCTTGAAAGTGACAAAAAGCTAAAGAGTTTTCACATGGATTCCTTGTTTGTGAATGATTTTGCCATTGATATGTATGACTCTCCGGATTCCTTGAGCCCAAAGGATCTCTACATTAAAGGTTCGCTGGTGAGGATATACGTTAATATGAGATTTCCTAAAGAGAAAATACTCGACGAGTTTGAGCTGTTAGTCGATAAGTGGCAGAAGCCATTGAAAAAGATGATGAAGAAAGTTTTTCATGATAAGCCGGAAAAAAGATTGCAGATCAGTCAATATGAAAAGTACTTAAAAGTGTATGATTCTCATAGAAAAGGAATGTCCATGGCCCAATTGGCCAAGAAATTTTATCCCGGCTATATCGAATCATCAGGGAAAGACTATGCTGAGCGAAAAGTTTTAAGAGACATTAACGGCTGTCTGCGTTTGATTCACGGAGGGTACAAACAAATAAGGTAACCACCTTGTTTGTCAATGACACACGTTGTTTGGTCAAGTAAAGTGATCCTGTAACCACAAGTTGCAGGATTTTTTTATTTTATCGAGGAGGAAGTGATGATCAAGCTAACAGAAATTGAGATTGTGCCAGTAAGACCCAATAAGGGGTTGGTTGCATTCGCGTCGTTTATTCTCAATGATTCGTTTTTTATCGGCGATGTGGCCATTTACACGCGCATCGATCAGCCCGGATACAGGCTGGTTTATCCGGTGAGATATTTAGTCACCGGATTAAGAGTCCATTGTTTTAAACCGATTCATAAATCGGCGGCGGATGATATTGAAAACCAAGTCAGCCGTTACTATGAAAACTTGATTGAGAAAGCGAAGAAGACGGAAGGAACACCTCATGATCGATTATCAGAAATTGATTAAGAATGTGCCCGATGAATTAAAGAAGTTGCCCAATTGGGTCGGGTGCAAGATTGTGCCCAGCAAAGACCGGCCGGGTAAGACCGATAAAATCCCCATGAATGCCTTGACCGGCGCCCACGCTAAGTCCAACGACCCCTCCACGTGGACAGATTTTGAATCCGCATTAGATTTATCCATTCAACGTAAATACGATGCCATTGGTTTTGTGTTTCGACCACCGTATGTCGGTGTTGATTGTGATGAATGCCGCAAGGATGGAAAAATTTCTGATAAGGCGCAAGGCATTTTAAAACGGATTAACTGCTATACAGAAATTTCTCCAAGCGGCACAGGCGTTCATTCGATTTGTAAAGGAGAAATTAGCCGGGCCCTCAATCAGTCAAAGAAGGGTCTGGAAATTTATACTAACGGCCGGTTTTTTACCGTCACTGGCGATCGATTAGAAGAGTACCCAGCAGTAATAGAAGATCACACAGCATTCTTAAATCAGTTAATCGAGGAATATTCACCCGCCAAGTCAAAGACAAAAAAATCGTCAAAGAAAAGTCATCGAAATACGGAAGAAGTTTTAAAAGCGATTGCCCAAAGCAAAGACGCGGATAAGTTCAGTCAGCTTTTTAACGGAGAATGGAAAGACAATTATGGATCGCAGAGCGAAGCAGATTTGGCGCTGTGCGGCAAATTGGCGTTTTGGACGGCGCGGGATCCGGCGCTCATAGATTCCATCTTCCGGCAATCGAAATTGTTTCGAGAGAAGTGGGATACAAAACACTATGCCGATGGCCGGACCTATGGCCAAGGTGTGATTGATGAGGCGATTAGTGGTTGTGATGAAGTTTTCACCTCAGCAAGACCAAAAATTTCTCAAGGCGAGATCATCACAAAAGAATGCGAAGAGCTCATCAAAGATTGCTTTCGCGATCAACAAGGGAGTTTCTATGTGGTGTTACCGATTAATCAGCATTTGGAAGTTTGCCAAACCAAAAGCACAAGATTCCGCAACTGGATAGCGAAAGGTTATCGCGCCAGACACAAAACCCCGCCTAATAGCGAATCCATTAATCAGGCCATTATTCAGTTGGAAGCCAAATGCGAAGACTCACGGCAAATCGAGCTTTTTAACCGTGTGGGTCATTACGGTGGAGCGATTTATTTCGACTTAACGACTCCGGATTGGCGGGGTGTACGCATTACGCCAAGCGGATGGGAGATCATTTATCTGCCGCCTATTTTCCGTCGTTATAGTCATCAAAATGAACAAGTCATGCCGGTATTAGGCGGCGATCCGAAAGACATCCTCCGGTTTTGTAATCTCAACGAGGATGACCAATGTCTTTTTATCGTGACTACGGCCACCTATTTTATTCCCAACATTCCTCATGTGATCATCAGCCAAAACGGTGAACAGGGGAGTGGAAAATCCTACAACAGCCGCGCGATCAAAAGGCTGGTTGATCCTTCCAAAGTTGAATTAATCTCTTCGCCCAAGGACCTCGAACAAGCACAAATGACTGCGGACAAACATTGGGTGAGCGCGTTCGACAATCTTTCCAAAATTATCGAGTGGTTCAGCGATTTTCTCTGCCGAGGTGTCACCGGCGAAGGCGACATGAAACGCAGCCTTTATACCAATGATGATGAATTTATCCGGTCCTATCGCCGCTGTTTCGTCATCAATGGCATCGGTAGTTTGATGTGGCGGCCGGATTTACTGGATCGTTCCATCCTCTTCGATATTCCGATTTTAAAAGATGGTCGCTCCGAGGAGCAGATTAACGAGGAATGGAGAAATGCTCTGCCGGGTATTTTAGGGGGTTTCTTCACCGCTATCTCAAAAGCCATGAATCATGTGAACAGTGTCACTGGTCATGAAAAATTCCGGATGGCCGACTATGTGCGCTGGGGCATGACGCTTGCGGATGAACTTGGATTTTCTCGTCAGGAATTCTTAAATAATTATAAGGAATCGGTTGACCATAAATGGGAAAACACGGCTGAGGAGAGTTCGTTAGTTAAGAGGTTGATGACTTTAGTCATGACCAATAACGGCGAGTGGTCAGGATCAACAGCAGAGTTGTTGGAGAGGATCACCCCGGAGGGAATAAAGGACAAAACCCTTCCTAGCACGGCCCGCTGGTTATCGAGCGAGTTGATGCGCATTGCCCCGGTTATGCGTAGCACAGGGATTGATATTATTCGTTTACCTAAACGGGAGCCCGGGACAGGGCGGCGCCTTTTTGTTTTGCGTAAAATTGACAAAAAAGTCTGTGAGATGGGCTGTGAGCAGGGTGTGAGTAGCAATGATCAAAACGAGTCAGCTCACAGCCTTTTTGATAAAAGACCGTTTTAAAGTGTGAGTACAAAAATCTGCTCACGCTCAACTCACAGCATTGTTCACAGGGTTAAATGTTTAAAACACAACTGGTTAAATGAAAGTGTGAGCTGTGTGAGGCTAATTTTCTTTAGGAATAAAAAATAAGAGAAAAGAGGCTCACACGACGGGCAAAAAGGAGCGGAAGGGCGGGGTGTAAGGATGGGATTCTTAGCTTCACAACGTTCACAAATAAAATGGGTCCTTCCAGGGGGGTGTGGGGATGAGGGTCGGGCGAGGCGCATGTTGTCAGTGATACAAAATTTTAAAAAAGTGATGTCATGTCCATGAAATTGGCAAAATCGTTGTTGATGGTTGTTGTTCGTCGCTGTTGGTGCTTATTGTTTCATATTGTTGATGACGGATTCGGACATTGAGTGACATCAAAAATGTCCGAATGTCCTATTCAAAGAAAGGAGATGTCGCAATGCAGACAGATGAGTTGATCACGGTACAAGACTTGGCCAAGCGGTTAAACGTTCCGGTCAGCTGGATTTACCAGCGGACAAGGCGCGGACAGCACAGCATTCCGCATATCAAGCTGGGCAAATATGTGCGCTTTAACTGGCTTCAGGTTGTTCAATTTTTGCAGGAAAATAACCAGCGTTAAAGTCGACGAATGCCTTGAAAAGGGCGCAACTTATGGCACAATACGCCCCCTATTGGATGTGGTTTAATGTTGGTTAAGGATGTTCAACTATGGCTCAAGGTAGTATTGTAAAACGATGTAAGGTTTGCCGACGGGAAGGCAGGAATCAATTTGAGGCCTGCGCTCACGCTGAGCGGGTCTATGCCATTTCTTACCGCGTTGGCAGTAAATCGATTTTTAAAACCGTCGGTCCCAACAAAAAAGAAGCCGAAGCGGTCCTTGCCAAGACGCTTTCTGAGGTCAATAACGGAACGTTCTATCAAGCAGAGGAAATTTCGCTAAACGACTTTGTCGACAAATGGCTCGATGAATACGCCGCGCCCCGGATCAAAGCCAATACGCTTTACAAATATAAAAATGCCCTTCAAACGCACGTGCGTCCAGCTTTGGGCCATCACTATCTTTCCAAAATAAATCAGAACGATATCCGGGCGCTTATGTCGAAGCTGATTAAAATAAAATCAGCCAAGACGTGTAACAACCTTTTGACGATGTTAAAGACGATCTTTAAATACGCCCGCCGTTGGGGCTATATTCGGATCAGTCCGACCGAGGATGTTGATAAATATCGTGTTGAACGGGAAGAAATGGATTTCTTGCGTCCGGAGGAGATAACGTTGTTACTCAAGCATTGCCGCGAACCGTTTAAAACATTTGTGTTAACCGCCGTCTTGACCGGCATGCGTAAGGCTGAGCTTTTAGGATTGCAGTGGGGTGACATCGATTGGAACAGTAGCACGATCTTTGTCAAAAGAAGTTTGAAATATCGGTATGAAAGTAAAATTAACGGCGAGAAGAGTTGGTATTTCGACACGCCTAAAACGAAATATTCTGTTCGGCCAATATCGATGTCACCGCGGCTCAAGGAAGCTTTGGAGATTCACCGTATTACCGCACCCATCAATGAATCTGATTTAATTTTCGTAAATAGCGCAGGCAGTCCGTTAGATCCGGATAATACGATCAAAAGAGAATTTCAACCCGCACTTCGAATGGCCGGTCTACGCATCGTTCGCTTCCACGACTTACGTCACACCTACACATCCCTTCTCATCGCCCAAGGGGAGAACATCAAATTCATCCAATCCCAACTCGGCCATGCCTCAATCCAAACCACCATGGATCGTTACGGTCATATCCTGCCGAATACCAACAAAGGAGTTGGGGAACGGTTGGATCGATTGGTGTTTGGAGAGGTTCCCCAGGCACCCATATCCCAAACATCTTCGGTCATTGAATAAATACAATGTTCTATATTATGGAACAGTTGTCTTATTTTTTGGGACGGACAACTCGATTGACCAACGGGCCATTTTGTGCTATAAGGTGCTATACTCCTAATCGTGAAAAAATAAACATTTCAAGGAGTTCTATCTATGGAAATTGTTAAGAAATTAGAGTTGTATCGTTTAGAAAACAAAATCACCCAAGAGGAACTAGCAGAGGAGCTGGGTGTGGCCTTTTCCACCGTCAACCGCTGGTTTAACAGCAGGACAGTTCCCAGTCAGATCCAGCAGTATCATATTGAAAAATATTTGAATAAAAAGGTTCGAAGAAAATAAAAGTATTGCAGGTTTTTATTTATAGGATAGCCAGAGTCACAGCTAGAGTGACAGCCAGAGTCCAGTACCAGTTCAGTACTAGAGCAGTACTAGTGTAAAAATTGATCAGCACCGACCCAGTTGGGACTAAGTCCCGTGAAGAAGTGAAGAAAACGTGATGATAGAAAAGAGAAAATCAAAAGGTATTGTAAGTTGGCCGGAAGACGACAGGCCCAGAGAGAAGTTGCTTAAAAAGGGCGCGGGCGCTTTGAGCAATTCAGAACTTTTGGCCATTTTGTTGCGTACCGGAACAAACGGTACCAGCGCCATTGATCTTGCTCGGAATGTGTTGAAGAAATTTGGTACGTTTCGGGAGATGGCGCACACGGACACCCGAGACTGGAAAGAATTCAAAGGTTTAGGCGGCGCTAAGATTGCCCACATTCAGGCCGCGCTTGAGATCGGGAGGCGCTATCAACAGGATGTTGTGTCCACCGGGAAGCAGAAGATCGCTTCCGCCAAAGACGTTGTTGCTTTAGTCCTGCCCCACATGCGCGACCTTAAGACCGAGGTCTTTAAGGTCGTCTATCTCGATAATAATAATCGAATCATTGATATTTCCGATGCCGCGATAGGAACGGTAGACCATGCCTTTCCCATCATCCGCGAAATAATCCATTCTGCTTTACAAAAATTCGCCAAGTCGATTGTTTGTGTGCATAACCATCCAAGCGGTGAAACTGCGCCAAGCATGCAGGATAAGAAATTTACCAAAGATTTATGCGATGCCGCGCGCCTCATGGAAATCAAGGTGCTGGATCATGTCATTATCGCTGGTGATAAACATTTTAGTTTTGCTGATGAAGGGCTTATATGCTGACAGATTATCACGCCAAATATTTTGCATATGAGCTCACTAAACGATGCGCTTCAGACAGTTTAGAGAAATTATCCGCAACCCTTTCTAATGCCCAAGTTGATTTAAATCCCCATCAAATTGAAGCCGCGCTTTTTGCTTTTCGATCACCGCTTTCCAAAGGCGCGATTCTCGCCGATGAAGTTGGTCTTGGTAAAACAATTGAGGCAGGCATTGTTATTTCCCAGAAGTGGGCGGAGCGGCAGAGAAAAATTCTTATTATTGTTCCAGCGAATTTAAGAAAACAATGGAACGAAGAGTTGTTAGATAAATTTTTCATACCTTCGATTATTCTCGAGAAAAAATCATTTAACGAAGAAATAAAAAAAGGAAATCTGAATCCTTTGAATCAGAAGGATTTAGTTGTTATTTGTTCTTACCATTTTGCCAGATCCAAAGACGTTTATATCAAACAAGCTGGTTTTGATTTAGTAATTATTGATGAAGCTCATCGCCTACGGAATGTTTACAAAGAGTCAAATAAGATTGCCAATGCGATTAAGAACTCATTAAAAGATTTCCCCAAAATACTTTTAACAGCTACTCCGCTTCAAAATTCACTTATTGAACTTTACGGACTAGTCAGTGTTGTTGACGAACAAGTTTTTGGTGATTTGGAAAGCTTTAAAGCTCAATACTGCCACAGTGATCCCCCAAATTATGCGGAATTAAAAGAACGGATTAAACCTGTTTGTCTCCGAACACTAAGAAGGCAGGTTTTGGAATATATCAAATATACCAACCGCATGGCGATCACTCAGGAGTTTTATCCCCGCCAAGAAGAGCAAGACCTCTACAACTTGGTCACTGAATACCTTCAACGGGATAGGCTTTATGCACTTCCAAAAGCTCAAAGGCACTTGATGACGCTGATTTTAAGAAAACTTTTAGCATCGTCCACATATGCCATTGCTGGAACATTGCTGGGGTTAGCTCGTAAACTGGAATTTTTACTTAAAAATCAAGACAAGCCGGAAGTGGTTGAAGATGTTTTATCTCAAGATTATGAGGCGTATGAGGAAACAAAGGATGAGTGGATTGATGATGAAGAAGGCGACGGGGAGGAAAAAGATGAGCCGCCGCAAACAAAATTAACTGCGGAAGATGTTGAGAATATAAATGAGGAAATTGATTTATTGAAGCAAATGCATGAATTGGCAAAGTCTATCGTTAAGAACTCCAAAGGAGAGGTTTTGTTGACTGCCCTTCAGAAAGGATTTGAGGAAGCTCAAAAAAAGGGCGCATTGAAGAAAGCGATTATCTTTACTGAATCCACTCGTACGCAGAGTTATATTCTTGAAATTTTAAATCAAACGGAATACGCAAACAGAATTGTACTTTTTAATGGAAATAACAATAGTCCACAGGCTAGAGAGATTCTTAAAAAGTGGGTTGAGAAAAATAAAGACACAGATCGAATCACAGATTCTTCGACGGCCAATATGAGAGCAGCGTTGGTTGATTTTTTCCGCAATGAAGCCGTGATTATGATTGCAACCGAAGCCGCGGCTGAGGGCATTAATCTTCAGTTTTGTTCTTTGATTGTTAATTATGATCTCCCTTGGAATCCGCAACGCATTGAACAACGTATAGGTCGGTGTCATCGTTATGGTCAAAAACATGATGTGGTGGTTGTTAATTTTTTGAATAAAAAGAATGCTGCGGATGTCAGGGTCTATGAATTGCTTGAGAAGAAGTTTCAGCTTTTTAGCGGGGTGTTTGGGGCTAGTGATGAAATCTTGGGAGCATTGGAATCTGGGGTGGATTTTGAGCGCCGCATCGCACAAATTTATCAAAATTGCCGTACTGAGGAGCAGATTCAAATCTCATTCGACCAGCTACAAAAAGATTTAGAAGAAAACATCTCAGAGAAAATCACCCAAACAAAACAGCGCCTTCTGGAAAGTTTTGACGAAGAAGTGGCCGAGAAATTGAAAATGAATTCTATTCAGAGTAAAGAATATTTGGGCAAGTATGAGGCTTGGTTGTGGGACTTAACGCGGTATTTTCTTGAGCCCTATGCCCGATTTGATCAGGGGGATCACTCCTTCACTTTAGTTAAAAACCCATTTCCTACAGAAAGCATTGACCCCGGTCCTTACAGGATTGGAAAACATATTGATGATGCGCATATTTATAGAGTAGGACACCCGTTAGCCCAAAAAGTCATTAGCCAGTTTAAGAGTAAAAATCTATCAACGGTGGAAGTGCAGTTTGACTACGAGAAATCCGGAAAGAAAATTTCAATATTGGAAGGCTTGGTTAACCGGACGGGGTGGCTTTCCGTCTATAACTTCACTATTCAGTCTTTTGAAGAAGAAGATCATGTTGTTTTATGCGGTTTAACTGAGGATGGTCAAGAGCTTAACGCGGATCAATGCCGAAGGCTTTTTTCACTTCCCGGAAGCGTTATGAATGAGACGGTGCTGGCAGAAAATACAAAAATTAGAATCAAGGAGATCATTGGCAAACGGCAGGCCATGATTTTAGATGCCAATATGCAGCGTAATTCCGGCTTCTTCGATAAAGAAATCGATAAGTTAGACAAGTGGGCTGAAGACAAGCGCAATTCGCTGAAATTATCTTTAAAAGACTTAGACGATGAGATTAAAGAACTCAAAAAGACGGCAAAACAGGCCCAGAGCCTGCCTGATAAATTAGCCGCACAGAAAAAGGTTAAGGCGCTGGAGAAGAAGCGTGACGAAGCTTGGCGAGAATACGATGTCACTGGCCGCAAAGTTGAAGAGGACAAAGATAATCTTATTGAATCAATTGAAAAAAAGCTTACTGCCAAAGAAACGTTGGCAGAAGTTTTTACCATACGCTGGAAAGTTGTTTGATTTTAATTAAAGGAGACCATGATGGGTGAACCAAAGAAAATGGATTTACGCTCGATGGATATGACCGAAGAGCATAAAGCAAAATTGAAGCAGATTTTTCCGCATGTGTTTAATGAGGACAAGATTGATTTTGAACGCCTTAAGCAAACGCTAGGTGAAGATATTGACGCTGGATTGGAACGTTTCGGCTTAACCTGGCCGGGGAAAGCCGAATGCATGAAGATCATTCAACAGCCAAGCATTGGTACCTTAAAACCCTGTAAGGAAGAATCCGTAAACTTTGACACAACTGAGAATCTTTTTATTGAGGGTGATAATCTGGAAGTTTTGAAGCTTTTGCAAAAGTCATATTATGGTAAGGTCAAAATGATCTACATCGACCCACCTTATAACACGGGTAGGGAATTTATTTATCCTGATAAATATTCTGAGACCTTGGAAACCTATTTGGCTTATACCGGTCAGGTTGATGAAGAAGGGAAAAAATTTTCGACAAATACAGAGGCCGATGGGCGGTTTCATTCAAAATGGATAAATATGATGTATCCACGTCTCTTCCTTGCGAGAAATTTATTGAAAGACGATGGGGTGATTTTTATTAGTATTGATGATAATGAAGCAAATAATTTGAGAAAAATATGCGATGAGATTTTTGGAGAAGAGAATTTTCGTGGAGAAATAATAAGGGCGACGGGTACAACAACCGGGCAAGACGGGAGAAAAATCGGGAGTTCTTATGATCTCTGTTTATGCTATTCCAAAAGTCAAGCTTATAAGCTTATAGGGTTGCCTTTGGTCGGTAAAGATTTGAATAGATTTAACAATGATGACAATAATGGTAAGGGGAAGTACGCATTATTGCAATTAAGGAAGACTGGCAATGCTGACAGAAAAGAGGATAGGGAGAAGATGTTTTATCCGATAGTAGCACCGGATGGCACCAAGGTGTTCCCTGTTGGCCCATCTGATTATTTGAGTCGCTGGAGAGTGGGGCCTAAAACTTACGACGAATTCTTAAAAAACGATCTTGTTGTATGGAAGAAATCCAGCGATGAAGAAAATGATGAAGATGATGAGCTTGATGATCAAATAGAAGATGTTGAGCAAGAAGAATCGATCGAGGCGACAGAGAACATTGATATATCTGGATATAAATCTGATTGGAGGCCTTATGTAAAATATTATCTGTCAGGAAGAACAAAACAAGTGTCTAATTTGTGGACAGATATCGACGGGAATAAAAAGGGTAGTTTAGAATTAAAAGAAATATTCAGTAAGAAGAAAGTTTTTGATAACCCAAAGCCGACGGATTTTATCAGTAGACTAATCCGAATTAGTTGTGAAAAATCTGATATTGCGCTCGATTTCTTTGCGGGGAGTAGTACTACCGCCCATGCGATACTTGAACTGAACAAACAAGACAACGGTAACCGTAAATTTATCCTCATTCAGCTTCCCGAATCTTGCACGGAAAAGAGTGAAGCTTTTAAAGCCGGATATAAAACTATTGCCGATATTGGTAAAGAGCGTATTCGTCGAGTTATTAAAAAAATTCAAGATGAAACCAAGGATGAATTAGATTTTCAGAATAATAAAATGGACTTGGGTTTTAAGGTCTTTAAGCTTGATCAATCCAATTTCAAGATTTGGGACGGCGCAGTTGAGCAAACTTCGGATGGAAAAAAGATTGAGAAACAGCTAATGTTGCAAATTGAGCATATTAATCCAAAGGCTACTGAAGACGATGTTTTGTATGAATTGTTACTTAAATCCGGGTTCCCACTAACGACGAAAGTTGGATCTTTACAATTAGCTGGTAAGAAAGTTTATTCGATTGAGGGTGGTGCGTTATTGGTTTGTTTGGATAAAGCATTAACCAAGGAAGTCATAACAGAAATGGCCCGCAAAGAGCCAGCCCGCGTTATTTGCCTTGATGCTGGCTTTAGTGGGAACGATCAATTGAAAACAAATGCGGTTCAAATTATGAAGTCGCATAAAGTGGAAGATTTTAGGACAGTTTAAAAATGAAATTCAAATTTGATGCCAATCAGCAATATCAGTTAGACGCTGTAACCGCGGTGGTTGAGCTCTTTAAAGGGCAGCGTGAAAACCGTGGAGCTTACGAGATCAGCTTTCGCAAAGATACCCAATTTATGGGTCAATCGATGACGCAAACAACTCTTGGCTTGGGGAACAATTTGGATATTGATGACAATATTCTGCAAGATAACCTCGTTTTAACTCAAAAAAATAACAGCATTTTTCAAGAAACCTCTGTTCATTCTCGAGGGCGTAATTTTTCTGTAGAAATGGAAACAGGAACGGGCAAGACTTACGTTTATTTAAGAACGCTTTTTGAGTTGAACAAGGTTTATGGTTTTAAGAAATTTATTATCGTTGTGCCGTCGGTGGCGATTCGAGAGGGAGTTGTAACATCAATTAAGCAAATGGAAACTCATTTCAAGGAATTATATAACAATGTGTCATTTGACAGATTTCTTTACGATTCCAAAGATGTGGCCAAGCTTCGCGGATTTGCTACGAGCAATGAAATGCAGCTGATGATTATCAACATCGATTCATTTAACAAAAAATCTATCAACATCATTTATGACTATCGCGACCAGATGAGCGGCTATAAGCCGATTGAATTTGTGCAGGCAACGAATCCGATTGTTGTGATGGATGAGCCGCAGAATATGGAAAGCGATAAGGCTAAGGAAGCCATTGCCTCTTTGAATCCGTTATGTACTTTGCGTTATTCAGCGACCCACAGAGATAAGTACAATTTGATTTATCAACTCGATCCGATTAAAGCCTTTCAAATGAGATTGGTTAAAAAGATTTCGGTTAATTCAGTAACAGCGGAGAGTGACCCCACGCAGACGTACGTGAAGGTGGAGGAAATCAAGAATCAAAGCGGTACGTTTAAGGTAAAACTTTCTTATTTTGAACAGACCAAAGAAGGTGTTCAAAAGAAAAATAAACAATTCAAACAGCACGACGATCTTTTTGTTGTTTCCAAAGAATATGAGCCGTACCGCAATGGGTTTGTCATTGATGAGATTAACGCGCGGCCGGGAATGGAATTTGTGCGCTTTGCCAATGGTATTCGTTTAGGTCTTGGAGAAGAACAGGGCGGCAATCGAGATGATGTTGTAAAGAAACAAATCAAGGAGACGATTAAAACCCATTTTGAAAAGGAATATCAAGTCAGGGATACGGGTATTAAGGTTTTGTCTTTATTCTTTTTGGATCGGGTTGAGAATTATCGTGTTCATAAAAAGGATGGATACGAACTTGGAAAATATGCTCAATGGTTTGAAGAAATTTATACCAAGTTGGCACAAGAATATCGGACGTTGTTTAAGCAGGACGTTGTAGCCGCCGATAAAGTTCACAACGGTTATTTTGCCAAGGATAAGAAGGGTGATTACAAGAACACTTCGGGTGACACAAAGGACGACGAAGATACTTATTCGTTGATCATGCAGGATAAGGAAAAGCTTTTGGATTTATCTAATCCGCTTAAATTTATATTCTCGCATTCGGCACTTCGGGAAGGCTGGGATAACCCCAATGTGTTTCAGATCTGTAATTTAAGGGAGATGGGGACCGTTACCGAACGCAGGCAAACAATAGGACGAGGACTGCGGCTGCCGGTTTCTGCGTTAACCGGTGAAAGAGTCCGTGATGAATATGTGAACAATTTGGTTGTTATCTGTACAGAATCGTTCAAGGACTTTGTGGAAGGCTTACAGAAAGAATTGGAGGATGATTGCGGCGTTGTCTTTGGACGGTTGCCCATTGAGGCTTTTGTTGGGATTGATTTTCAGCAGTATGGCCTCGATAAGATTGATAAGGCATCTTCTGAGGAGATTTGGCGCCATCTTAAAAAGGATAAAGTGATCGCGGATGATGGATTAATTTTGTCAACTTTTAGAGAAAAGGTAGATGCGCACATTTTTTCAGTCCCGGAGAAATACAAAGAAGTCACGAATGATATTATTCGGGCAATTGAGCGGCATCAAATGGATAAACATATTGAGGATCATAATAAAAGAGTAAAGGTGAAGGTTAATGAAGAAGTTCTTTTAGATCCTGAATTTGAGAAGTTTTGGCGGGCGATCAATACAAAAACAATTTATTCCGTAAAATACTCGACCGATGAGCTTATTGAAAAAGTTGTGCAGGCAATCTCCAAAATGCCGCGTATTGAGCCGCTGAAATTAAGATCGATATTAGTTGGGCTTGATATTGCTCAAAGCGGGATAAAAGCTGTGATGGAGAAAACTCCGGATATTGAGTACGCCAGCAGGGGAGTTTATTTGCCAGATATTTTATCCTATGTGCAAAGTAAGGTTGAACTAACGCGCAGTACAATTTTTCAAATATTAAAGAAGTCCGGCCGTTTAGATGAGTTTACTATCAATCCTCAGCAATTCATGGATTGTGTTGTTAAAGAAATCCGGGATGTTCTTCATCGAATGATCATTGAAGGGATTCAGTATGAAAAACTAGATGAAATATCTTATGAGATGTCTTTATTCCGGGTTGACGAACACAAGATGATGTTTGCGCAGGACAAAATTGTCCCTACGCGCAAATCTGTTTATGACTATATTTTATGGGAATCTGGAGTTGAAAAACGATTTGCTGAAGGGTTAGAGGGTTTAAAGAACATCAAATATTTTATTAAATTGCCCGGGTGGTTTAAGATTGAAACCCCTATTGGCACTTATAATCCAGATTGGGCCATTCTTAAGGAAAACGGAAAAATTGTTTATATGATTCGAGAGACAAAGGCGACGAAGGAACAACTGAAATTGCGTCTCCCTGAAGTCGATAAAATTGAATGCGGCCGCCAGCACTTTCTTGCAATCGGGGTGGACTACGCTGTGGCGACGAGTGTGGAAGAATTATGATAAGAATGTCGGGACGATAAGACCGTTAATCCTATTTTAAAAGCGAGTTAATAAATATCATGAGCGATAAATATAAGGAATTATTTGATTTATCTTTGAGAATTTTGGAGGAAGAACAGCAACGAACGAATAGGCTTGATGAAAAAGCTTCCAAATATTTTAGCGTCCTATCTTTTTTGATTGGCATTTACGGTGTTTTTTGTTCACGGATTATTAGCGATTGCATTCCATTCAAAGGTTGGATGGATATCAGTTTAATAAGTTTGGGGTTTCTTAATCTTGCAGGATTAATTGTCTCTTGGTTCTTATGTTTTGCTGTCTTCAGACAACACGTTATTGTTAAGATTCCCTTGAACGATGAAATGATCAAGTTCTTTAATGACAATGAAGTGGTTGATATTCACTACACATTGTCAAAGGCCAATAAAGATGCGCTTGTGGAGAATCGGCTTATTACCGACAAGAAATCTTATCTATTAGTGTGGACGTATAAAATACTTTCATGGGTATTTGTTTTAATGGTCGTTATGATGTTTGTTTTTGGGCTTAAAATATGGGCTACAAAAAATCACTATAAGAGTGGAGGTGTTGTAATGACTGAGGGAAATAAACCTAAAGAGGAACCCAAGGAAGATCTTAAGCCGCCGATGTATGACCGTATTACAGAAGGTTATGATCCATCGAAGACAAGAAAGATCGAAAAAGGGGTTGTCGAAAAAGATAAGGAAAAGAAGTAGAGGGCTATTCTCTCCAGAGAAATATGCCGGATGACTTATTCGATGAGTTCATGGAATATGATTTCACGATGGGTGCGGACGTCGTGAAATGCCCGCATTGCGGGGCCGATGTGCTGTGCAGTTTGTTTTTCGATAACGAAGTCGAATGCCCGGAGTGTGGGAAGAAGTTTCGAAAGGAGGGGAAAGATTCATGAAAGATCTACTCGACAAGCTATCAACCTATAACCTGTTTAACTACCTTTTTCCCGGTGTTGTTTTTGTTGTTCTGGGCGAA
The DNA here is from genome assembly GCA_041649175.1 of Candidatus Omnitrophota bacterium. Lineage (NCBI taxonomy): Bacteria > Pseudomonadati > Candidatus Omnitrophota > Candidatus Omnitrophota bacterium. The sequence continues at coordinate 717,940 of JBAZNR010000001.1, forward strand.
GCGATAACTGATTACTCTTTTGCTCAGCAGGATGTTGTTTTAGGGTTCTTTTTGTACTATTTCATTGGACTTGTGGTCAGCAGGGTTGGATCTCTTGTTGTCGAGCCACTGCTGAAATGGATATCATTTCTTAAATTTGTGGATTATAAAGATTATGTCGCCGCCACTAAGAAAGATGAAAGAGTCGAGCTTTTATCAGAAGTGAATAATACGTATCGTACATTATGTGCATGTTTTGGTTTGCTTGCTCTGCTTAAAGTGGTCGAAGTTTTGGGAAGGAAGTTTTCAATCCCTCAAGGATGGGAGCTTTTTATCCTCGTGTTTGCTTTGCTGGTTATTTTCTTGTTTTCGTACAAGAAGCAATCCGCCTATGTTAAGAAACGAGTAGAGGCTAACAAATAGGATCAAATAGCGAGGTTATTATGGCAAATAAAGCGAAATTCACTTTTTTCAATGTCGGTCAGGGCGATGCAACCTTGTTGGAGTTGCCATCGGGACAATATATGCTCATTGACAACAAGGGAGGAGGAAAAGTTGATGTACGAAAGTATTTAAAGACTATTCTCCCCAAAAAGGACGATAAATATTTTTTGAATTATTTTATGCTAACGCATGCCCATGTGGATCATGTGGGGTCTGTTAATGAATTGTTTGATGATTTTGAAATAGGGGAAATTTGGTATACAGGGTTTGAATTTAAGAAGAAGGAAGAAAAAGATTTGCCCGAGCAGTATAAGCAGTTTTTAAAGAAAATTAAGGAGCGCGAGAAAAAGTATTCGGATAAGGATATCGCCGTAGAGAATGATTTGATTAATTTGCAGATAGGTGATGTCAAATTTGAATTCATGGCGCCTCCAACGCGTGAGGTATGGGATAAGCTTAAAGAGTCAAAAGAAATTAAATCTTATTTGCAGAGGTTAGAAGAAAGTGTTGAAGAGAGTGCCAAAAAATCACTATCTGATCTTATTCATGTGGGTTCAATTATTTGTCGAATAACCTACATGAATTCAAGTGTTTTGATTACGGGGGACGGGGAGTTATTGACGTGGAAGTATTGGATTATGCCGAAGTTTTCGCGCAGTTGCTTTTCGAAATTGCTCCATGCGTCCCATCATGGTTCAAAAGGATTTTTTATCTCTCAGTTTGATTGTGCTAAAGATGAAACTTTTGATGAAAATACCGATGGGTGCTATACCGATGGCTTGCTGTCAATCTCCCCATCAATTGTTGTTGTGACAAATAAGACTAAACCCGGAGATAAAGATCACGAGAGCCCGCCCAATGAATATGCATTGAAACTTTATGCATCGTTCAAGAATGTGAACAGAACTCTTAAGTTTACGAGTGACGGTTCTATCCAATATGTTATTCCGGATGAGCAGATTAGTGCATTAAATATTGATTCTGATAAAAGGTTTGCGGTGGACTCTTCGTCGGAAAAAGCTTCTACAACTTTTGAGAAACCGAGAAGCCCGGCCGTACTATTCCCCAATCGATTCGGATAGAAATATGTTTAGCAAAGAGGAACAAGATGCGATTGAAGAATTTTTTAAAGGGACTCAGAATATTGCAGAAAATACTATTTCTGGAATGTTTCATCTCCGTTCAGTTCCTGCCAGTCCGATCCAAGAGATAACCAGCGGTCAAGTGAATATCAAAATTGTAACGCCCGCGGCTTATCCGCAATATGAAAGCCCTCAGGCTTTCTTTGTAGACGAGCCGTTGTGGATATTTCCACATGTGCGGATGGATGACGGGAAAATATGTCCTCCAGATAGTCGTAGATGGTTTGAGAATCCGACTTTAAGAGGATTTTTGGAATATCTAAGCGAATTTTTAACAAAGGCCGCTGAGAATAATTTAGAAGCAAAAGAAGATTATTATGAATTGCCGCAGTTCCCGGTTGCTAAGCCATTTCATTTGGTTTTTGTTGAGAGAGATCCGCAAAGTTGGATTTCTCGGACAGAATCTGTGATCGGTTTCTTCTCTTATGCTGTTGAGAACCAGTTAATTCAAATACGTAGGTTTAACATTGACCCAAAGGCCTTAAATTCTGATGAGAGATGCGGGATATATATTTGGTATAAGAAAGAGCCCGTGCTTAGATATAAAAGGCCGCCAATTTATTTTCGAGAACTGGCCGAGCTTTTGGAAAGCGAAGGGTTATCCTTCGAAAATTTGGTTAGGGAGGGGATAAAACTATTACCAGAGAAGAAATTCATTGTTATCTTGGGGTTCCCGATTAAGGAAACCAATGGTGGCCCGTTTAATGATATACACTGGCAATCTTTTTTGTTAGATATCTCTGCTTACTATCAAATTTCGAGAAAGCAGAGGAAGAAAAATAAGAAAAAGAAGGTCGATTATAACCTTGCAGTGAGTGATTATAGAAAAGAAGTTGAGAATACAAAGGTCGAATATTTTAAATCACACGATTGTTCCCTTAGGTTTTTATACAGTAGAATTGGAGGGCAGTCCTCGGTAAATAATTGTGCTGTTTTTGGTTGCGGTGCAATTGGCAGTCATCTTTTAGTATTTTTGGCTAAATCTGGTATCGCAAGAATGATCGTATGTGATCATGAAACAATCGAAGCTGGCAATTTATGCAGGCATGCCTTACATTTCAGCAGTGTTGGAAAACTTAAGGCATCTGAAATGGGCAAGGTGTTAAAAGATATTAATCCGTGGGGAGATTTCTCGGTTGCCTTGACAGATATTCTTAATCTGACATCAGATTCAAAAGAAATGCAACAGCTTTTGGAGTATGACCTGTGGATTGATGCCGGATTGCCGGTAAAAGCATCCCTGTATTTGGTGGATCTTGCCAAAAAACATTCGAAACGGATGGTTTCGGCTTTTATTACAAATAAAGCAAAATATTTAATTATTGCGATATCGGGAAAGAATTCTTCACCTGATATTAATGAAATATTGACGCAGATGCGGATTTATATGAGCAATAGCGATGATAGCGATCTCAAAGGGTGTCTTGCTTTGCTCGAATCCCCTGAAAAAGATATAGGAATTAGGCCGAATACAGGATGTTATTTTATGACATTTGAGGCTTCGGAAGCAAGAATGTCCGCGACAACATCCATATTGTATTCTTGTTTAAATGAGTTGTGTGGGGATACTTTTGAGAAGGGTCGGTATTTAATCTATGGTTATGATGATAAGCATTTTACTTATAAGATAATTTTGGATTCCGTAGTATGAAAAATTGGATTGATCATAAATATGATTTATCGGTGATTATGCCGGATTCGATTTGGCAGAAGATGGCACGCTTATGTGAAGAATCTTATCCAAATGAATGCGGTGGGATATTGATTGGTGAGTATTCCGATGATTTGAAGAAGGCTAAGGTTAAAGATATCATGATCTCAAAGGGTAATTCTGGGAAAAGAATGAGTTTCTTGAGAGAGGCGAAAGAGGCGAATAGTTTTTTGAAGAAACTGTGGCGTATAGCATCAGGCACTAAGTATTTTATCGGTGAATGGCATTCACACCCTAATGGTGCCGGATATCCTAGCATTACTGATGATGCCGCTATGTTTCAGGTTGCAAAAAGAGATCAATGCGCTTGTAAGCGACCTGTGTTGATAATATTAAACGGTGGGCCTAAAGTTTGGAAATCGGAAAAATGTTGGGTATATCTTATGGAAGATGAAAGGATTGAATTAATTGCGATTACAGAAGGCATTTCAGGAATAGTTTGATTATGAGATCCGAGATATGGTTCTCGACACAATCATGGATAATCCGCATGGTTCGGGAAGTTCGGAAATAAAACGAAATTTTTTGCTTATGATCCACGAAGTATTCAAGCCAAAACAATTATTCCGCGGCGGGCCAGAAAGTGCAATGCTCAAAGGCCTAACCGCTCTAGATGTCTTGAAATATGAGCAAGAGGAATTAGGCAATAAAGATGTTGTACCTGAACCCGGGATTGATTTGACAAAGATAAAATCTGAAAATTTGGCATGGTTAACCGAGACGGAAGATCAGGCTAGAGAATATGGGGAGGCTTCTAAATCGGATTTAAAAGATTATCGGGTTATCGCTCGTGATTCTGAGGGCGGAGTATTGGTTGAGAAATTGAATGCGGAGAATAAGCCCGTTATTCTCCGCAAGATGAAAGCGGGTAGGGTAAGGTTTTCATAAATAGATTTAAGTCTTAGTGAATAAACAACTTGTATAAAATAATCTGGTTAGTCTTGTCACAAAAATGCACGCTTTTTGTGACAATATCATCTGGAAATTTATAAATTGAGACTTGTGTATGCGGAGAATATGTGTTATATTCTACGCATAGTATGCGGAGATTAAGGCGTCTATTCTCCGCATAGCATAAAGGAAAATTAAATGAAATATATCCACCAATTAGATAACTGGCCAGCTTTCATATGGGATCATAAAGAGATTGCATCCATACTAGGGACTGTGCGCAATCGACAGGGACGTTTGATCGGCCGTATGGAAGCATTGGGTTTTTCTTTGCGTTCAGAGGCAATTTTACAGACACTTACTCTTGATGTTTTAAAAAGCAGTGAAATCGAAGGGGAGATCCTTGATCCTGCCAAAGTGCGATCATCCATTGCGCGAAGATTGGGCATGGATATTGGCGGACTTGTGCCTTCCGATCGTCATGTGGATGGTGTGGTGGAAATGATGCTCGATGCCACACAGAATTTTGATAAGCCCCTTACTCAAGATCGAATGTTTGGCTGGCATGCCAGTTTGTTCCCGACCGGACGTAGCGGAATGCATAAAATTACTGTTGGCGCTTGGCGCGACGATAGCCATGGCCCCATGAGAGTTGTATCCGGTCCTGTTGGCCGTGAGAAGGTGCATTATGAAGCGCCGGAAGCCAGTCGTCTCAAAAGTGAAATGAAGGATTTTTTGAGCTGGTTTAATGGTTCGGCTTCGCTCACCACAGGTGGAACGAAGGATTTAGATCCTGTGCTCAAAGCAGGTATTGCACATTTGTGGTTCGTGACGCTTCATCCCTTTGATGATGGCAATGGGCGTATCGCCCGGGCGATTGCTGATATGCAGCTGGCGCGTGCCGACGGTAGTCGGGAACGTTTTTACAGCATGTCGAATCAGATTCGTCATGAAAGAAATGAATATTATGATGTCCTTGAAAAGACACAGAAAAGTATCCATATCACAAAAGAGGGGATTGATATCACGGCGTGGCTGGTGTGGTTTCTGAACTGTTTGAGTCGGGCGCTGGATACAACTGAAAGTACATTGTCCGGTGTGTTCAAGAAAGCCCGTTTTTGGGATTCTCTTCCTGTCGAATCCATTAACGAACGGCAGAAAATGATCATCAACAAGTTGTTTGACGGCTTTGAAGGTAAACTCACCACTTCAAAATGGGCGAAGATCACAAAGTGTTCGCAGGACACCGCTCATCGGGACATTCTTGATCTTGTTGAGAGAGGTATTCTCGTTAAGGATCCCGCTGGTGGACGCAGTACGAGCTATTCGTTGAAAGAGGCGTGATCAATTCAGGATTGGCCCGTGCTAACACTGTGCTAACAAAATAGCCCGCACCTAGGGCAATCAGGCAGAAACACCATCAAGGCACAAATCGCGCAACTGATAACACCCCTAACAGTTATCAAAAACCAGCAAAAACCAGCAACAGCGTCGGAGCCTCTCATAACCTGAAGGTCTCGGGTTCAAATCCCGACCCCGCAACCAGTTTTCCTCATCAAAAAAACCTTTGCCTTCGGGCAAGGGTTTTTTGGTTTTAAGAGGAAACTGGTTGCGCCCCTGTCCTTGGAAAAGGACAAGGGGCAAGGTACATTATCCCTCACCGCTTTTTTGATTTTATGTTAAAATAAAAAAATGAAAATGGATCACTTCATAGAAGAAGCAATAAAAGAAGCGCAGATCGGTTTATCCGAAGGTGGTATTCCGATCGGAGCTGTGCTTGTCCATCAGGATAAGATCATTGGGCGGGGCCATAATCGCCGGATACAAAAAAATAGCGCTATTCTTCATGGCGAAACAGATGCCCTTGAGAATGCGGGCCGTCAGAAAGCAAGTATTTATCGAGACTGCGTTATGTACACAACTCTTTCTCCGTGCATTATGTGTTCGGGGACAATTCTTCTGTACGGTATCCGTCAAGTTGTTGTTGGGGAAAATAGGAATTTCCTTGGGGCTGAAGACTTATTGAGGCAAAACGGAGTTATGGTTGATGTTTTGCAAAATGATAGATGTATTAAGATGATGGAATCGTTCATCAAAGAAAAGCCGATGCTTTGGAATGAAGATATCGGTAAATAAGATAATCTGCAAGAATAAGTTTAAAAGCCAATATAGATCTTTTGATGATTGGGCTCAATTACAGCGTATGAGTTTTATCGGCTTTAGTCCAATATGAATTCTGGGTTGAAAATCCTTCTTGTCGTCGGCTATTTGTGCATTTTTGGTATTTTACTTAATTATGAAAATGCCTGGATGCATAATGAAGTAGCTGTGACAACGCAAAAATTCTTCGACGGACATCCCTCTTTTCTTGAGCGCGTTTCTCAATGTTTGAATTGGCAGATCTTTGAAGGGGAATATGGCGGAGTTCCCAATAGCCGTGCGCGCATCTTCTCTAATATATTCCAGACATTCAATATTCTATTTAGAAACTGGATCTTTCAATTTATCCCCGTACATCCAAGTCTTTCTTTAACATGGATTGTTGTTTTGGTCCTATGCCCGTATTTTCTATACAAATTTATCAAAAATATTACCGACGATAAGGCGATCGCGCTGATCACGGCATTTCTTTATATCATCAGCCCCGGCGCGCTCATATCGGTCATCATGTTGTTTCTTCCGGGCAAAGCTATTACCAACTTTTTTTGTATCTTTTGCCTTTATCTTGGATCAGTGATCGCAAGAAATATAGAAAAAGCCTCCTGCACATCTTTCAGGCGAGATTTTCTTTTTCTTGTCCTGATGATCATCGCTTCCTTATTCTTTGATGAATATTCACTGTTTATTTTTGTTCTCGTCCCTATTTTCTTCCCGGGGATTTTCCGGCAGCGCCAACAACGTGTTTTTACAACAATTTTATACTTACTGATCCCGGCTGTTTACTATTTTTCGCTCACGTTTTTCTTACCCCAACTTTATGCCTTCGCCGGTTATCCGGGATTTAATTTCTTTGCTTTTTCTGATCATATGGGGATCAGCCAGCGTCTGCCAAACATCGATGTATGGGCGATGATCGTTAACTTTATTCTTCTTTTGCATGATAATCTCTTGGCAGGTTTTAACGCGTATCTTAAGGATCCTTCTGTCAGTGTTCGCGTAACGCAGTTTTATTCTACGGCGAATGAGTTAATTCATGGCGATAATATTCAACTGGGCTGGGATTTTATCAAAGATAAACACATCACTTTCTTTCAAATTCTTCACGGCATTTTTTCTTTTGCAATTCTTGCTGTCGGGGCGTGGGCCTTAGCGGGGAAATGGCGTGATAATCAAAATAAGAAATTACGGACATATTTCTTAAAATCCTTAATGGCTTTGGTTGGGTTTGTGATATTTTTTAGCCTGCTTCATATGACGAGTAATATTTTAGCCGGCTGCGGATATTATGGGTCGTGTTTCAGCGTATTTTTTGCGATCACCGTTGGGTTGGGCTTAAAGTTTATGATGGATAAAACACCGTGGAAAAATGTCCTTATTTGCATTTTTCTGGCCAGCCTAATGGTCAATTCGTTTTATAATATCCGGATGCTGAATTATTCCTGGATAGCGCTGCATTACCGCCAGCGTTATTGGGAGCTATCGATGTGGCTTAATCAGTATCCGCTCCGGGAAATTTACGAAAAGCATTTTGTAAAGGCAAATTCTTCCAACTTAGAATATCCTTATAATTTAAAGAATAATTTTAAGATTACCTATGAGGCGTGGAGAAATCGGAAGGATCCCGGTATTTGCAAAATGATCATTTCCGCCGCGCCGCCGGAATTAAGAGGTTTTTTATTAGCCGAACTGCCCTATATTAAATAGTTTAAATACCAAAGGTTTTATTTTCTTTCTGTGACCGGAAAAACTAGATTCAGCGCATATTCATCATCATCTTTTTTACTCTATGTTAAAATGCGAATGGGATGAAGGGTAAAAAGATACGTGTCCCCGGAAAATATAACTTTTAATTAACAATTTAATCCGGCGCTTGACAGGCCTGGCAATTTGAATGGATGCTGACGTATTATTTACCGATATATTTTTTAAATAAAAAAAGTAATTAAAACATTTAGAAAGGGATTGAGATAATTATGAGGAAATTGCTAGTGTTGCTATTTTTATTGTTTATATTTGGTTGTGCTCAACCACTGCCTCGTTTAAAGACTGTGGATCACGTTGATATCAAGCGCTATATGGGGCCTTGGTATGTTATTGCGTGTATCCCGACTTTTATTGAAACAAAAGCCTATAATGCAATTGAAGAGTATCAAATCAACGCTGATGGCACCATCAACACGATTTTTACATTTCACCAAGGTGGATTTGATGGACCGCTTAAGAAATACAATCCCCGTGGATTCATTGTTGATAAAGTCAACAACTCAACCTGGGGCATGCAGTTTGTCTGGCCGTTTAAAGCTGAGTTTCTGATAACATATCTAACGCCGGATTATAGCCAGACCGTGATCGGGCGCAATAAGCGCGATTATGTTTGGATCCAGGCGCGAGCGCCTCAAATTCCGGAACAAGATTATCAGCGCTTACTGAGCATTCTAAAAGAGCAAGGATATGATATTACCAAAATTCGCAAAGTACCTCAACGCTGGGGCGATAAGGAATGAAAAGGATTTTAAACTCCGGGGATATGTTCTAATTTTTTTTCTCTACATCTAAAGTGCTAAAGCTGTTCCGATTTGCCTTGTGCGTCTGCGGTCGAAAAGCTGCAGACGCACAAGGTGAATTAACTGTTGATTTTCCTCTTAAATACGCTATAATTCAGCCGATATATAGCCTTTGTTCTTCTGCGAAGAGGTGTGCCAAAATCGCATCTTTTCTAAGAAATAACCACAAGGCCTATTAAAATCAAACGAACTTAATCTGGACACAATTAAAAAAATCTGTTAGGATTGGAAAAATTTCCGTATGCTTCCAGACTACATTTACATCATATTTTACCTTATCCTCGGCGTTGTCTTCATCGCCGCGGCCTTTGTGGCGTCTTGGTTTCTGCGCCCCAGGCTTGGGGTTGAGGCGGTCAAGAATTCTCCTTATGAATGCGGAGAGATCGTTAAAGGCAACTCCCGGATCCAATTCAATGTCCGCTATTACCTGTTCGCTTTGATTTTCGTGATTTTTGACGTGGAAGTCTTATTTGTTATTCCCTGGGCGGTTGTTTTTAAGCAATTAGGAATGATCGCCTACGTTGAGATGATGATCTTTATTTTGATCCTGACCCTAGGATTAGTGTACGCCTGGAAGAAAGGAGCCCTCGAATGGCAATAAATGATAAAGCAGCCGCGTTATCGGGAGAAAAGTTCATGGAAAAATTTCCCGGTGGAGAAGTTATAATGACGAAAACCGAAGACCTTTTTAAATGGGCCAGAGGGTCTTCGATTTGGCCGCTCACCTTTGGGCTTTCTTGCTGTGCGATTGAAATGATGGCTACGGGTGCCTCTCGTTTTGACATTGATCGCTTAGGCTCAGGTGTGTTTCGCGCAAGTCCCCGTCAGTGCGACGTGATGATCGTTGCCGGAACCATTTGCGTTAAAATGGGCGATTGTATGAAAAAGCTCTACGCCCAAATGCCCGAGCCCAAATACGTGATCGCCATGGGCAACTGCGCCGTCGGAGGAGGGATTTTTTATCACGATACGTATTCCGTGGTGCAGGGAACCGAACGATTAGGGATTCCGGTGGATGTGCACGTGATCGGTTGTCCGCCGCGCCCCGAAAACCTCTTAAACAGCATTTTATTACTTAAACAAAAGATTGAAAGTCCCGAAGGATATAAACATCCTCCTTTAAATCCTGCTAATCCGAATATTGGCGGAGGATTGTTAAATAAGGAAAATCCTTCCGATAAAAAAGAAGAGAAGGCCTCTTAAATTATGGATCTTGCGCCATTAACTCAAATTGTCCGCGGAAAATTTCCCGATTCAATCGTTGAAGAACAATCCACAGCCCTTGTCATCAAAAAGGAATTTTTGCTGAAAATTGCCGAATTCCTTAAAGGGGAAGAACTGTTATTTGAAAATATGCATTGCATTTCCGGCGTTGACCGCAAAGACAAAATTGAAGTTGTTTATCATCTGTATTCCTTTAAAAATCGATTTATGCTTACACTCAAGGTTTTTCTTCCGCGGGAAAACCCCGAAGTAGAAACTTTAACAAAGTTTTGGCGCTCAGCCGATTGGTTGGAGCGGGAAGTTTTTGATCTATTCGGTGTGAAATTCTTAAATCATCCGGATCCGCGCCGCATTCTTAATCCGGATGAATGGACGTATTATCCTTTAAGAAAAGATTTTACGCATCCCGAATTTTTTCCAAAGGCAGAAACACAAGGGCTTAAAGGGTAACGCTTAAATATTTTAAAATGAACGAACATTCTTTTGATCCTAAAGAACTTAAAGACGAAGAACTCATCGTTAACATGGGGCCTCAGCACCCCTCCACGCATGGGGTTCTTTATCTGGAGTTAAAACTTAACGGTGAGATTGTTTTAGATTGCCGTCCGCATATTGGTTATCTTCATCGCAGCTGCGAAAAGGTGGCCGAAAACCGCATGTATACGGCGTTTATTCCGTTTACCGACCGCCTTGATTATTTAGCGTCGATGAATAATAATTTGGGATATGTGATGGCGGTGGAAAAAAGCCTTAACCTTACGGTTAATCCGCGCGCGCAATATCTTCGCGTGATCATCGCGGAATTAAACCGTATCGGAAGTCATTTGGTTTCGACCGGAACTTTTGCTCAAGATCTTGGCGCCTACGCAACGGCGCTTTTTTATTGCTTCCGCGACCGCGAAAAGATCGTGGAATTATTCGATACCATTTGCGGAAGCCGTCTTACCTATAATTATATGCGCATTGGCGGCGTTCAAAATGATCTGCCTGCCGGCGGAGATAAGATCATCAAGGATTTTATTAAATATGAACGCAAAAAGTTGGATGAATATGATCAGCTTTTAACTTATAACGCGATTTTCTTAGCTCGGGCGAAAAAGGTTGGCGTTCTTTCAAAAGAAATGGCTATTAACTATAGCGTTTCCGGGCCTATTTTGCGCGCGGCGGGTGTTAAGTGGGACATTAGAAAAGAAGAACCGTACCTTGTTTATGATAAATTTGATTTTGATATTCCCACCGGACAAAACGGCGATTCGTGGGATCGATATAAGGTAAGAATTGAAGAAATGCGCCAAAGTTTAAAGATCGTTGAGCAGGCTATTGGTGCTTTGCCCGAAGGAAATCCTGTGGCTAAGGTCAATAAGGTTCATAAACCGGCCGCCGGAGAAACATATTTGCGAACAGAAAATCCCAAAGGCGAATTAGGTTTCTATATTGTGAGCGACGGATCGGAAAAGCCTTATCGGCTTAAAATACGCTCTCCATCTTTTTCTAATTTGGCGGTACTTCCTGAGCTTATTCGCGGGCTCAATGTTTCGGATGCGATTTGCGTTTTGGGAAGCATGGACTTTGTCATGGGGGAAATTGACCGATGATCGATCAAACATCAGCGCTTTTTACGATGATTTTAGGCGGGTCGGTTATTTTAGGCTTCGTGGCGATTTCCGCGATGTTTTTGGTTTGGTGGGAAAGAAAAGTTTCAGCCGTTATTCAAAACCGTTTGGGGCCGATGGTGGTTGGCTGGCACGGGTCGCTTCAAACTGCCGCCGATATGCTCAAACTTTTGTTAAAAGAGAATATTGTTCCGTCGGGAGTTGACAAATTTTCCTGGTGGCTGGCGCCGTTTTTTGTGACGGTTCCGCCCATTATGGCTTTGGTCACGGTTCCGTTTAGCGATGTGCTGATCGCGCGCGATCTTAACGTCGGAGTTTTATTCTTAACATCCGTGACTTCTGTTTGCGTTTTAGGAATTTTCATGGCCGGATGGGGCTCAAATAATAAATATTCGCTTTTAGGCGGCATGCGTTCGGCGGCGCAAATTATCAGCTATGAAGTTCCACTGCTTCTTTCAATTGTGGTGGTGGTGATGGAAACCGGAACGCTTTCCATGCAGGAAATCGTCCGCGCTCAAGAACATTCCTGGCTTATTTTAAAACCTAATATGGCCATCGCTGCCCTGATCTATTTTATTTCTTCCACGGCGGAAGTGAACCGTGTGCCTTTCGATATTCCGGAAGCGGAATCGGAATTGGGAGCAGGGTATCACACCGAATATACAGGAATGAAATTCGCCATGTTCTTCTTGGCGGAATACACCAATCTTTTTATTATCTCGGCGGTGTTGGCTGTTCTATTTTTAGGCGGCTGGCAAGGCCCGGTATTGCCGCCTTTGGCATGGTTTCTCATCAAAACATACGGCATTATTTTTGTTTCGATGTGGGTTCGATGGACTTTACCGCGAGTGCGGATGGACCAAATGATGGCGTTTGCCTGGAAATTCTTAACGCCGATCGCATTAGCGAATATTGTGGTGAGCGGTTGGCTCATGTTAAAGTAAGCGATGAAGGGATAGATAGTTATGTTTTTGCGTCTTAAATTTTTTGTTTTAAGTTTTGTCAGCATCTTGATCGGGCTTAAAGTTACGATGCGTAATATTTTTGCTCCGGCGGTGACTTTGCAGTATCCGAAAGAAAAAAGGCCGATGGCGGAAAATTTCCGCGGCATGGTTGACCTTATTCCGGAAGATTGCGTTGTTTGTTATATGTGTATTAAGATCTGCCCGGTGGCCGCGCTTGATCTTACGCACAAACAAAGCTTAACGGCGGATAATAAAAAGAAATTGGATATTACCAAATTTACGTTTAACGGAGAACTTTGCTGTTTTTGCGGGCTGTGCGAAGAGATTTGCCCGACGGACGCGATCTATTTAAATAAGATGTATGAGGTTTCTGTTTTCTCACATGATGATGTTAATAATATTGACTTGATGAACGCGGAAAAATATAAGCATCTAGACAAGTACGATCTTACTAAATATACAAAGAAGGGTTAATTAAGCCTGTGGCTGATTTTATTTTTTATTTTATTGCGCTTTGCGGCTGTGTTTCCGCTTTTATGACGGTGACCGCGCGGGATATTTTCCATAGCGCCGTTTGGCTGGCGCTGACACTTTTGAGTGTCAGTGGATTTTATTTTTATATCGGAGCCGAATTCTTAGGCGCTGTTCAAATTTTGGTCTATGTCGGTGGGATTGTGACTTTATTTATCTACGCCATTAAATTAACGGCGGATATCGGCGATAAAACGATCAAGCAGACCAATGAACAAAAGGGAATTTCTTTTTTTATCAGCGCTTTGATTTTCGCGGTCCTTGTTTTCAGCATTATGAAAACACCGTTTTTAAACATTGCGCTGTCAGTCGTTGTGAGCACCGCGCAAATCGGACGAGTACTTTTAACGGATTATGTTTTAGCTTTTGAAATACTATCTTTTGTTTTGTTGATCGCTTTGATGGGCGCGATCATTATAGCCAGAAAAGAAGTTAAATAACAAATACTTATGGTCCATATTAAAGAAATTTTAATTTTTTCCAGCATCTTGTTCGTCATCGGTATTTATGGCGCCTTAACACGGCGAAATACGTTCGGTATTTTGATGTCTATTGAACTTATCTTAAATAGCTGTTGTTTGAATTTTGTGGCGTTTATGCGCTATCATCAGTCGCCTTATTTTGCGTCTCCTTTATCGGGAGAAGTTTTTGTCCTTTTTATTATCGCCATCGCGGCGGCGGAAGTGGCGGTGGGTTTGGCGCTTCTTTTAGGTATTTATCGTCATTGTAAAAGCATTGCCAGTGATCATATCAATCTGATGAAAGGGTAATGATGTTAGTTTTAGCAGGCTTAGTTTTATTATTTCCTCTTTTGGCATTTCTGCTGATCGCCTTAGTGACCAGAAAATCTCCCAGGATTTCTGCCGGTATTTCCATTCTGGCCATGCTCTTTTCTCTTATATCATCCATTATTATCTTTGGGCTGGTGGCGGCGGTTCCGGGGAATACGGAATACACATTTCCATGGATGAAGATATTAACTAATCTAAATATCGAAATAGGGATTTTGCTTAATCCAATCTCATCGGTGATGCTTTTGGTGGTATGCGCGGTGAGCTTTTTGGTTCAGGTTTACTCGGTCGGTTATATGAAAGGCGACAGCGGCTATTCGAAATATTATGCTTTCTTGTCTTTGTTTAGTTTTTCCATGCTGGGATTGGTCATCGCCAATAACTTTTTGCAGATGTATATTTTCTGGGAAATGGTGGGCTTGTCTTCGTATCTGTTGATCGGGCATTGGTATTTCAAGCCGGAAGCGGCCAACGCGGCTAAAAAGGCATTTGTGGTGACGCGTTTTGGAGATTTTGGATTTCTGATCGCCATTCTTATCCTTTCGGTGAAAACCGGAACGTTTAATTTTCTTACGCTCGAACGAATGCTGCCCACCGGTATCATTGATCCGATGACAATTACGGTGATCGCGCTTCTTTTATTCGCGGGCGCGGCCGGTAAAAGCGCTCAATTTCCTCTCCACGTTTGGCTTCCCGATGCCATGGAAGGCCCCACGCCGGTTTCGGCTCTTATCCATGCGGCCACCATGGTGGCCGCCGGAGTATATTTGGTCGCGCGGGCGTATTTTCTTTTTTCTCTGTCGGCAACAGCCCTTTTTGTTATTGCGATCATCGGTTGTTTTACCGCATTTTTAGCGGGAAGCATTGCTTTAGTTCAAGACGATATCAAAAAGGTTTTAGCCTATTCAACCGTCAGCCAGCTTGGCTATATGATGTTGGGGCTTGGCGTCGGTGGATTTACAGCCGGATTTTTCCATTTGATCACCCATGCGTCGTTTAAAGCGCTTTTGTTCTTAGGGGCGGGCAGCGTTATTCACGCGGTTGGAACCAACAATATTTGGGAAATGGGCGGACTTTATAAAAAGATGAAAGTAACGACGCTGACATTTTTAGCGGGTGGCTTAGCGCTTTGCGGAATATTTCCGACCAGCGGTTATTTCAGCAAAGACGCTATTTTATTGGAGACGTTTCATAGCGGGCATTACATCCTTTTTTCCGTGGCACTTTTAACCGCCGGATTTACGGCCTTTTATATGGCGCGGCTATTTTTTGTCGTATTTTTCTCAACCGAAAAATCTCACGGAAAACATCCTCACGAATCACCGTGGGTGATGTGCGTTCCTCTTATTGTTCTCGCGGCATTTGCCTTAGGGTTAGGATACGCGGCTGAACATTTTAGGCATTTTGTTTTCTTTGGTAGTGTTGCGGCCGAAGAAGGGCACGATATGATTATTCCGGTTGTCTCTAATATCGTGGCTATTGGCGCTATTATTTTTGCTTGGGCCATCTATCAAAAACAAATGATCTCAGCACAAGCTTTAGCTCAAAGGTTTTCCGGAATTTACAGAATCCTAAAAAATAAATATTATGTGGATGAATTTTATACGTTTTGTGTCGATCGGATCCTTTTTGTCATTTCGGATATGGCTCACTGGTTTGACCGACATATTGTCGACGGAGCGGTGAATGGTTTCTCGCACATCATCCAATTGTCGGCCGGTTCGCTAAGGCGGATCCAAACCGGTTTTGTGCAGAATTATGCTTTAGGGATATTCGGCGGCGTTGTTGCTTTGTGTTTACTCATGTCGATAGGAAAATAAGAGCAGGCTAAAGAAGAAAGAGTAGAAAGGCATTTGAAATTATGAGTTCGCAGTTTCCGTTCATATCGGTTATTTTATCGACGGTTTTTTTAGGCGGCCTTGTGGTCATGGCGCTTCCTGAAAGAAATCATCGCGCCATTAAATGGGCGGCGGGCATTTCAAGTTTTATCGCCATGGTTTTTTCTTGC
Organism: Candidatus Omnitrophota bacterium; assembly: GCA_041649175.1. NCBI lineage: Bacteria > Pseudomonadati > Candidatus Omnitrophota > Candidatus Omnitrophota bacterium. Next base: position 733,963 of record JBAZNR010000001.1, read on the forward strand.
GCGGCGTTTTTATGCTTTGACCGTTCACAGGGCGGATTTCAATTTATGGAGAAAATGCTCTGGTTGCCGCAGCTGGGAATTACCTATCAAGTTGGCGTGGACGGAATCGGGATCTCCATGGTGCTTTTAACCGGTATTATTATTTTTACCGGAGTTTTGATCTCTTCGCATGAATTTCTTCCTGCCGGTTTATTAGGCGGTGTGGGCCGGCCCAAAGAATATTTCGCGCTTTTACTTTTCTTAGTCACAGGTGTCTTTGGCGTTTTTGTTTCTCTGGATCTTTTCTTTCTGTTCCTCTTTTATGAATTAGCTGTTTTGCCGATGTATCTTTTGATCGGTATTTGGGGAACCGGGAAAAAAGAATATTCGGCTATGAAATTAACGCTTTATCTTTTATTAGGAAGTGCCTTTATTTTAGTTGGGATCTTGGTGATGTATTTCGCGTCGGGCTTAAGAACTTTTGATTGGATCGCTTTAAGTAATTACAGTTTTGATAAAAATATTCAGGTGATCCTTTTTCCGCTCATTTTTGTTGGGTTTGGTATTTTGGCGGGTTTATGGCCGTTTCATACTTGGTCTCCCGATGGACACGCGTCGGCTCCGTCCGCGGTGAGTATGCTGCACGCAGGGGTATTGATGAAATTGGGAGCTTTTGGCATTATCCGAGTGGCATTGCAGCTGCTTCCATACGGCGCAAAAGTATGGTGTCCGTTTTTCGCGTTTTTGACGGTTGTGAATATCGTCTACGGCGCTTTAGTTGCTATGTCACAAAAAGATTTGAAATACGTTGTGGCTTATTCATCCGTAAGCCATATGGGCATTGTTCTTTTTGGGATTTGCAGTCTTAATCTTATCGGCTTGGATGGCGCGGTTTTTCAAATGTTCTCTCACGGAGTTATGACCGGGCTTTTCTTCGCTTTAGTGGGGTGTATTTACGGAAGAACGCATACCAGAATTCTTGCGGAAATGGGCGGGCTGGCTAAGCTGACACCATTTTTAGCGGTTGCATTTACCATCGGTGGACTTGCCTCATTAGGATTACCCGGTACCAGCGGTTTTATCGCTGAATTTTTGGTTTTAGTCGGAGCCTTCCGCAGTTATCCGTTGCTTACGATCGTGGCCGCAACAGGAGTTGTCATAACCGCCATTTATGTCTTGCGAGTTTTGCAGAAAATATTCTTGTCTCAATTAGGCGTTCAATTTTCATCCGCGCATAGCGGGGAAAAAGCACCTTCGGCGGGGCATGCGGGTCATTCCATTGTAGTGTCAGATGCGGTTTTGGCCGAGAAAATCCCTCTTTCAATTCTTATCTTTTTTCTTATTTTATTGGGTGTTTGGCCGGCTATTCTGACCGATGTTATTAATCCGGCTGTTGCCGCTGTTGTCATCAAAATAGGGGGAATGTTTTGATCGATCTAGGGCTTTTAAAAATTGAATTTTTATTGTGCGCTCTTATCGGCATCCTTTTTATCGTCGATCTATTGACCGAACAAAAGGATATCTTAAAACGCTTAGCCGCTGTCGGAAGCTTTGTTGTTTTGGCCTATTCATTTTTCGGACAGCCGGCCGGAACAACATTTTTTGATATGTATGTCGCGGATGGATTTAGCGCGCTTTTAAAAACATTATTCCTTTTGACCGTTTTCATCACCATCCTTGTTTCTTTCGATTTTCTTAAAAAGAATCCGCGATTTACGGGCGAATATTTCATTCTGTTGCTGTCAGCGACGCTGGGAATGATCCTGATGGTGTCCAGCCAAGAGATGATCACTTTTTATGTTTCCTTAGAATTATTATCCATTAGTTCTTATATTTTAAGCGCTTATCAGAAACCCAATCCTAAATCGACAGAAGCCGGCATCAAGTATTTTCTTTTAGGCGCTATGGCGTCGGGAATTCTTTTATTCGGGATCAGCTTGGTTTATGGGGCGACGGGAACGCTTTATTTCTCGGAAATCGCGGCGGCGACAACAAATCCTTCCTCAGCCATTCTTTATGTTGGTGTCGCGCTTATTTTGATCGCTTTAAGTTTTAAGATCGCGGTCGTTCCATTTCATATGTGGGTTCCGGATGTTTATGAAGGCGCGCCAACTCCCGTCGTTGCCTTTTTCTCTGTGGGAACGAAGATGGCCGGCTTCGCTGTCTTAATGAGATTGTTCTTAATGGCCTTTGGAAATTTAAAAGCCGAGTGGGGCATGATCATGGCTGTTTTAAGTGCTGTCACGATCGTTTTAGGAAATATCCTGGCTATTCCGCAAACGAACATCAAAAGATTCATGGGATATTCCAGTATCGCTCAGGCCGGTTATATTTTGATGGGTTTAGCCGTCGCGTCTTTTAGCGGAATAAGTGCGTGCCTTTTTTATCTGGTGGCTTACTTATTCTCAAATCTTTGCGCCTTTGTCGTTATTATTATTTTTAGCGGAAAAATAGAAAGTGATGATATTGAAGCTTATCGCGGGCTTTCCAAACGTTCGCCTCTTTTAGCATTGTCTTTGCTCATTGCTTTAATGTCTTTGGGCGGCGTTCCTCCGCTGGTCGGATTTTTGGGAAAGCTGTATCTTTTTTCTAGCGCCGTGGAAAGCGGATTTACCTGGCTTGTCGTGATCGGCGTTTTGATGAGCGTTGTGTCTATCTATTATTATTTAATGATCCTCAAAAGAGTTTATATCGAGCCTTTGGAGGGAAGTTTGCCGATCGTTTTATCTCCTGTGGAAAAGTTTGTCCTTCTCATCTGTATTTCCGGAACCGTTATTCTTGGAATTGTCCCATATCCGGTCTTTGAACATATTCTACCCATCACCCAGTCATTCTTTAGCACTCTCGCGCTTCCTTTATAAGGTTTCGCGCGCTGTATCATAAATTAATAAGAAATTATCCAAATTGACCTCTGACCTTAAAACCAAGCTGTCCCGTTTTCTCGGACGAAACGCCCTTTTTGTCGCCCGCTGGCTTATTAGCCGCCTGCCGTATTCTGTTTTCAAGTTTTTCCTATCCTGCTTTATCATTGTTGGCCGTCCGCTTCTGATGAATAAGAAAGGTTTAGTGATGGAAAATCTTCATATTGCTTTTTCAGGAGAAAAAAGCGAGCAGGAGATTAAGAAAATCGCCGAAGATTATTTTAAGAATTTTGGCTTGGGAATGATCGAGCTTATCTATTTTATTGACCGCCCTGGGGAAGTTTTTAAAAAAGTTTCTATTCAGGGAAAAGACAATCTCGATAAAGTATTAAGCCAGGGCAAAGGCGCTATTCTTTTGAGCGCGCATATGGGCAATTTTATTTTAATGTATTTGCGCATGGCCATGGAAGGTTATAAAACCAATTGTATTATGCGCCGCGTGCGCGACAGCCAGTTCGAAGAATACATTTCCAAATTTCGCGACGAAAACGGGATCCAGACGATTTATTCTCTGCCGCCTCGTCAGTGCGTGGTCAAATCCTTAAAATGCCTGCGGGATAATCAGATCCTTTTTATCATGCTTGACCAGAATTATGGGGATGATGGGCGGGTTTTTGTTGATTTCTTTGGGAAACCGGCAGCGACAGCCACAGGCCCGGTTGTTTTTTCACAGCGCTCTCAAGCACCGATCTTGCCTGTTTTTATCGTTCGTGATGGAATCGACGGCTATAAGATCATGATCGACCCACCTGTTGAACTAGAAACTGTTTCGCCGCAAGAAGCAGAGCAAGGCGCGCAACAAGTTCTCGTGCGTAATGTTTCCTTGCTAACAAAAGTTATCCAAAAATATATTTGTCTTTATCCGCAAGAATGGGGCGGATGGATGCATCGGCGCTGGAAGAGCAAGCGCACGGCCGGTGAATAGTTTTTAGGGCTAAGGCGGAATAAAAAAAGACTTTCCGCTGGGAACTTGCCTTAAAGTATGCAAAAATAAGATGAAAGTTTTTCAGAAATCCCCTATAAAAATCCATGGAACATAAAAAACGATGAATAATCCTATGCGCACCATTAGCCTTCCTTCCATTGCCCGCCAGGCGATGATCAAATACGGTTTTGAACCCGGGTTTTCCAAAGCGGTTAATAAAGAAGTTGAAAGGCTCAAAGATCAATTAAAGACCTTGCCGGTGGACAAATCTGTAGAAGATATGCGCTCTTCTCTGTGGTCTTCCATTGATAATTCGGATTCTTTAGATCTAGATCAGCTAGAATATTGTGAGCGTTCTTTGCGCGATGAGATCCATGTTTTTGTGGCTATTGCCGATGTGGATACGTATATCCCTAAAAGTTCTGCGATGGACAAGCGCGCCCGTCAGAACGGAACTTCCGTGTACGCGGAAGTAGAAACTTTTCCGATGATCCCCGAAAAACTTTGCAACGATCTATCGTCGCTACGCGAAGGAGAAGACCGCCAGGCTGTTGTTGTCGATTTTTTTGTGACCCGCGACGGGCAATTTCGCGCTGGAGATGTCCGCCGAGCCCTTGTTCATAATAAAGCAAAATTAGTTTATGAACCCTTAGGGGCGTGGTTGGAAGATCAAGGGCCTATTCCGGAAAAAGTTGAGAGCATTGAAGGACTGAAAGACCAAATTCTCTTGCAAAATGAAGCCTCACAAAGGCTGAGGAATTTTCGCTTGAGCCAAGGCGCTTTGGAACTAGATACGCTCGAGGCAAAAGTCTTAATGGAAAATCATGAGGTCAAAGACATTGCTGTAAAGCATTCTAATGCGGCGCGATTTATTATTGAGAATTTTATGATCTCGGCTAATGGGACCATGACGAACTTTTTAGAGAAAAATAATTTTCCTTATATTCAAAGAATTTTACGTACGCCAGAACATTGGATCAAAATCGTTGCTTTAGCTTATGATCTAAGCGATCAATTACCCGAAGAGGCTGATGCTAAGGCATTGTCTGATTTTCTTATTCGCCAGCGAAACCGTAACCCGGACCGTTTTCCTGATTTGTCGCTCGCTGTTGTTAAATTGCTAGGCCATGCCGAATATGACCTAATCGAGCCGGGAAAAAGAAAAGTAGGGCATTTTGGTTTGGCGGTTAGAAGTTATACGCATTCTACAGCTCCTAATCGGCGCTATGTGGATATTGTTTTACAAAGGCTTATCAAGGCCGTTTTAGATAAGAAAAACACACCATATACTAAACTTGAATTGCAAAATATCGCGGATTGGTGCACGGACCGTGATCAATCAGCGAAAAAAGTAGAGCGCTTTATGATCAAGGTGGCCGGCGCCATTCTTTTGCGCGGGCGCATCGGAGAAGTTTTTGAAGGTATGATCACCGGCGCTTCGGAAAAAGGAACTTATGTCAGGCTTTTTCATCCGCCCGTGGAAGGGCGCGTGATGCGCAATTTTGTCCACATGAATGTCGGTAGTAAAGTGCGCGTGCGGTTGACCGGCCTTGACCCTTTAGAAGGACACGTCGATTTTGAAGGCGCTAATTAATTTAAGTCTATGAATTGGGATCCGGATACCGATACAAAATTCAAACAGTTGATCGAAAAAATTCCGATTTTTTTACGAGCGGTGGCGCAAGAAAAAGTATCTAATAGAGCAGAGAACATTGCTGCTAAAGAAAATCATCTAGAAGTTACCGAAAAAGACCTGGTGGACGCATTTTTTGCTGAGACGCCGTTTGGTTTCCAGGGCCCGCTCAAATGTGATATGGAAGCGTTAGGAATTGATTATACGAAATACGGATACAGTAATAAATAGTTCCTTACCCTTATCCTATCCGATTTAAATTCTGCGGATCAAATTTTAATTGTCGAAGTTTTGGTGCAAGACTTGTCGCCAGCATAACAACACCCAACGTTGCCAGTCCTCCCGCCCAAACACAGGGAATAACTCCTATCCAGTGAGCTACAAGCCCGCTTTCAAAAGCGCCGATCTCATTCGATGCTCCGATAAAGATCCAGCTGACTGAGGCGATGCGCCCGCGCATATGTTCAGGCGAAAGAAGCCGGACGATAGACCGTCGAATGATCATGCTGACTCCGTCGAATATACCGCTCAAGAAAAGGCACACCAGAGATAAGTAAAAATCTTTTGAGAATGCGAAAACGATCATGGTGATCCCGAAACCTGTTACGCAAAAGATCAGGTTGCGTCCCGCGTGGCGAATGGGAGGATGCTTGGTGGAGATAACCATAATGATCAATGCTCCGGCGGCGGTAGCGGCGTTTAAAAGCCCCAAGCCTTTGGCTCCGACGTGTAAAATATCGGTGGCAAAAATGGGCAAAAGCGCGATCTGTCCGCCAAAAAGTACGGCAAATAAATCTAGTGACATTGAGCCGACCAGAGCCTGTTCCTTAAAAACAAACTTTAGTCCTAAGCTGATGCTTTGGAAAAGAGATTCATTTTTAGGTATTACCGGCCTTGGCTTAGGAGCAATAAATACCATACAGATCCAAGAAAGAATAAAGAGTATTCCTATAATGAAGTAGGTATTAACGATCCCGAAGCCGTCGTATAAAAATCCTACGCCGGCCGGCCCGATAATCGAACAAGAAAGCCAGGTGCTGGCGATCCAGGATGCGGCATTGACAGTTAGTTCTTTGGGAACAACTTGTGCCTCCATAGCGGTGGAGGCTGGGTCGGAAAAACCGCGCGCGATTCCCGCTAAAAATATAACGCTATAAAGTCCCATCAAACTTGTTTGCCCTGGATCAGAAGAAATAAATGCCAAAAGAAACGCGCAAAGAGTTGAAACTCCTCGGGTAATAAGAAGAATTTTTCTCCGGTCAACGCGGTCGGCAACATGTCCGCCAAAAAGTGCCAAAGAAATGGCCGGAATTGCTTCAACTAATCCTAAGATGCCAAGAGCCAAAGCGCTATGCGTTAATTGGTAAATTTGTAAACCAATGATAACAACGAGGGCGCGGTTGGCTAATGTAAAAAATCCCACGGTACCGATAAAAAAACGGATTTCAGGGATCTTAAAAATGACAAAACTTTGTGTGTTCTGGGGATTGTTCATAGGTTTTTCTAGATTGTGGGACCTAAATGAAACTCTACGACCTTATGGCCGTAGATTTATAAGGCGAATAATTGTTAGCAATTTAATATAGGAATAAAGGTTTGTCAATCATTCTCACAAAAGTGACGACGATTTATATTTGTATTTATCTTTTTTTCAAGTAGAATAAGCCATTATGAAACGTATTAATTCCTTTATTTTTATTCTTTTCTTTGTTTTAATTCCGACGGTCGTCTCGTCCCAGCCGGAAGATTCTCCCACTCTTACGGATTGTTATCAATTAGCTCTTAAACAAAGCGAAACGGTTGCCATCAACCAAGAGGCCATTCGTGAAGCGCAGGCGCGTTTTGGGCAGGCGCTAAGCACTATTTTGCCGCGTGCCTCGTATTCCTATTCTCAAAAATGGGAAGACGCGGGAGGTTCGTCTTCCCGGGAAACTCCCGAAGGGAAATTTACTTTCAGTCAGCCGCTTTTTACCGGATTTAAAGAATTTGCCGCGATCGCTGCGGGGCGTTCAGAGAAAAAGCAACGCCAACACGAGCTTAAGCGCGCCAAACAACTTCTCTTTAAAGACGTAGCGGACGCGTTTTATTTCTATTTAAATTATCAACAGGATATTGAAACGCTGGAAAGCATTCGCGCGGTTCTTGCCGATCGCCGCGTTGAATTGGTCAAGCGCGAAGAATTGGGACGGTCGCGGTTAAGTGAAATTGCCAGCGTTGACGCGCGCATTAGCCGCGTGGAAGCGGATATTGAAGAAGTAAAAGGCGAAAAGGATGTTGCCGCGCAACTGCTGGCGTTTTTAACCGGAAGTACTTTTGAAGTAGTGAATGATGATCGCGGCGTTATTCAAGAATTAAAACCTTTAAGCGAGTATGAATCATATACTGAAAATCGTCCCGATGTTTTAGCGGAGCATGAAGCTTTTATCCAAGCTAAAAAAAATATTACGATCGAGCGTTCAAAATATTGGCCGACGGTGGAAGCGAAGGGAAATCAATACACCAAGCGTGTCGGAAGTTCTAAAGATATTGATTGGGACGCGACACTTAGTGTGGATGTCCCGCTTTTTGAAGGCGGCGAAACAGCCGGGGCCGTGCGCGAGGCCCGCTCGCAGGCAAAACAAGAGCAGCTTAAGTTTGAGCAGGTCAAACGTAGCGCTCTTTTGGATATCCAAAATTCTTATAGTCAGCTTCAATCTTCTATTCGGCGTTACCAGGCGATCAGTAAAGCTTTAGATGCGGCACAGAAAAATTATGATCTTCAGTTGGAAGATTTTCGTGTTAACTTAGTCAGCAATTTGGATATTTTGCAAGTTTTAGAAGATCTGCAAGACAGCCGGCGGGATCATATTGCCATTCAAAATGAAATGAAACGGCGTTATTGGCAATTTCAAGTTTCTTTAGGGAAGGCCTTTGATGATACTTTCTGATATCTCTATTCGTCGCCCTGTATTTGCCTGGATGCTTATGCTGGGATTGATGTTTTTTGGTTATATTTCCTTCGGGCGTTTAGGTGTCGGCCGTATGCCGGATGTTGATTTTCCTGTTGCTAACATTCGTGTTTCTTGGGAAGGGGCCGCGCCCGAAGTCATGGAAACGGATGTTGTCGATGTTGTCGAAGATGCGGTTACAGGCATTCAAGGAATAAGAGAAATTAATTCTAGCGTTCGCCAAGGGCAAGCCTCGGTGACAGTCGAATTTGATATTGACCGCAATATTGATGTCGCTATTCAGGAAATTCAAACAAAACTTTCCCAAGCGCAGCGCCAGCTTCCGCGCGATATGGATCCGCCAACGGTTTCAAAAAGTAACCCCGAAGATCAGCCGATCATGTGGATCACGGTTACCGCCGATGGCATGCCCCTGCGGGCTCTTATGGATTATGTCCAAAATTATCTAGAAGACCGATTTACGACGATCAAAGGCGTGGGCGAAGTTTTCTTAGGCGGATTTTCAGATCGAAATCTACGTGTTTGGATCGATGCCGAAAAACTTACCGCTTATGAAATGACCGTTCAGGATGTGATCGGTGCCATCGAGCGCGGCCATAGTGAAGTTCCGGCGGGACGCCTGGAAACATCATCTCAAGAATTTAGTGTTCGGGCGATGGGAGAAGCGCTTAATACGGAAGAATTTGGCAACATCATTATCCTGCAGCGCGGCGGACGGCCGGTCTACAAGCCCATTTATTTAAAAGATGTTACCACTATTGAAGACGGGTTGGCGGATGTGCGGCGCATTTCCCGACGAGACGGTGTTCAAACCGTTGGGATCGGTATTCGTAAACAACGCGGGTCTAATGAAGTTGATGTGGGGCGAAGGGTCTTAGAGCGTTTAGCGGAAGTTCAAAAAGAATCTCCTGAAGGGATCAAGGTCGAGCTTAACGTTAATCGGGTGAGATTTGTTGAACAATCCATGCATGAGCTAACGTTCACCCTTATTTTGTCGGCGATCATCACCTCTCTTATCTGTTGGCTCTTCTTAGGGTCAATATCGGCAACGCTCAATATTCTTTTGGCTATTCCTACGTCGATCTTAGGAACGTTTATTGTTATTAATTTCTTCGGGTTTACGCTTAATACCTTTACCATGCTGGCTCTTTCTTTGGCGATCGGTATTGTGGTGGATGATGCCATTATGGTTCTGGAAAATATTGTGCGTTACCGTGAGAAAGGGCATAATCCGACGGAAGCTGCTAGTCTGGGTGCCAGGCAAATCACCTTTGCGGCCATGGCGACGACGTTTGCCGTCATTGCTATTTTCCTTCCCGTGGCCTTTATGAAAGGGATCATCGGAAAATTCTTTTATCAGTTCGGCGTTACGCTATCTGTTGCTGTTGCTATTTCGCTTTTAGAGGCCCTCACTTTTACGCCGATGCGATGCGCGCAATTCTTGCAGATCAAGGAACACCAAAGTTTTGTCGGTAAAGCTGTTGAAACAGGTTTTCGGCGTTTGGCTGAGCTTTACCGTAAGCAGCTTGCCTGGTCTTTATCGCATCGCGCTATTGTTATCATTGTTTCGTTCAGTTTATTTCTTGCCTCGCTTGGAATAGCGAAGATCTTACGAAAAGAATTTATTCCATCCCAAGACCAGAGCATGTTTTTCTGCCGCCTGCAAGCGCCGGTGGGATCTTCCATTGAGTTTACAGATCAGAAGTTTCGTGAAGCAGAAAAGATCATTACAGCTCGCCCCGAGGTTTTGCGGTATTTCACGGCCGTGGGCGGTTTTGGCGGAGGAGAGGTGAACAGCGGGCAGATCTTTGTAACGCTAAAAGATCCTAAAGATCGTCCGGTACTTGATCCTTTTAAAAGGCGTCCAACACATCAGGATATGATGGATTATTTTCGAAAAGAACTGAAAAAAATATCTGATGTAAAGGTAAGCATCCAGGATCCGTCTTTGGGCGGCCTGGCGTCTTCGCGGGGATATCCGGTGGATATGACGTTGGTTGGCCGCAGTTGGAATAAATTAACCGAATTAAGCGAAGCGATCGAGACCAAAATGAAAGAAAACCCGCTACTTACGGATGTTGATACGAATTACGAAGAGGGCGCAACAGAAGTCCGTATTTTTCCTGATCGCCAAAAAGCCAGCGAACGCGGGGTCAGCATTGATGAGATCGGACAGACGATCAATGCGTTAATTGCCGGAGAACGTGTGGCGAAGTATACACAAGGCGGACGCCGTTATGATGTGCGGGTGCGCCTTATCCCTTCGCAACGTACGCAAATAGAGGATATTGAGAATTTATGGCTTTGGAACAATCATGGAGAATTAGTTCAGCTAAAAGATGTGATCACAGTTTCATCGAAAAAAACCACCACCACGATTACGCGCAAAGACCGGGAGCGTGCTATTGCGCTTCGGGCCAACGTGAAACAAGGCGCTTCTCAGTCCGACGCTATTGCGGCGGCGCATAAGATCGCGAAAGATATTCTGCCGGAAGGATACCGTATTGAAGCGGGTGGTAGCACGCAAACTTACCGCGAGTCCTTTGAAAGCCTCTATCTTGTTTTGTGGTTAGGAATTATTATTGCCTATATGGTTTTAGCGTCGCAATTTAACAGTTATATCGATCCCGTTACGATTCTATTGGCTCTGCCTTTCAGCATTTCAGGCGCGTTTTTAGGATTATGGATCGCTAATCAATCGATCAATATCTACAGTTTTATTGGGATCGTGCTCTTGATGGGGATCGTGAAGAAAAATTCTATTTTGATCGTGGAATTCACTAATCAATTGCGCGCGCAAGGCCGTTCTGTTACGGAAGCGCTTTTGGAAGCGGGAAGTGTGCGGTTGCGCCCGATCTTCATGACTTCGTTCGCGACCATTGCCGCGGCTTTGGCTCCGGCTTTGTCTTTGGGGCCCGGCTCAGAAGTATTGCGCCCGATGGCGGTAACTGTTATTGGAGGAGTTATTGTTTCAACAGCGTTAACAGTTTTTGTTATTCCTTGTGTGTATTCTTTGTTTGCCAGATTTGAGCACAAGAAACTTAAGGCAACTGCCGAGGAACTTCCGGTTTAAAATTTTCTAGCGGGCAATGATCTATTGTTCAGTGATGAAAGCGCGGATACGTTTACCGTTATGATGGGCATTGCCTAAAACACAAATATCGCGGCATTGGACTGACAGCTCAGCGCCCAGTGTTTCAACTAGATCAACTTCTTTCCATTTTCCCGTTGCTTCGATCAAAGACAGGGCGGTTTTTTGAATATCTTTCTCAGAAGCAGAAGGTAAGTTTTTCTTGAGGATGTCTTCTATTTCCGTCAGGGTTAATACCATAGGTGCTCCTCTCTTTTGAATAAATGATCAGCATTTTTTATTGATTTATTTTATCATAAAATCTTTAAAGTTATTTGAAATCTTGACTTCAAACCTGGTTGGAACAAAAAGATTTTGTTGTCACCTAAAAACAAAGATAATATAATAAAACGCTATTTAACAAAGAAGAATCCTTTTGAACTATATAAAAATGACACATCAATTTATCTAAAATAATGTCAAAACCTTTACCTCAAGAACTGCGCATTTTACTTCCGGAAGATCTTAAGCCCGTTGGATCCTTGAAAGAATACGAAAATTTAGGCGGATTATCCGGCTTAAAGAAAGCTCGCGCGATGAAGCCATTGGATGTGATCGCCGAGGTCAAGGCTTCTAAACTGCGCGGACGCGGCGGCGCCGGATTTCCGGCGGCTTTAAAATGGGAAACCACCGTTCATGATCCAAGTCCTAATAAATATCTTGTCTGCAACGGATCCGAGGGCGAGCCGGGGACGTTTAAAGACCGATATTTGTTGAGAAAAAATCCTTACAAACTTTTAGAAGGACTTTTGATTGCCGCTCATGCGATTGGCGCCAAAGAAGTTTTTATCGGTTTAAAAGAGAAATTTACTCTTGAGGTCGAACGTGTTCGGAGCGCTCTTAAGGAAATGGAGCAGGCAGGAATTGCGCCGGCCGGATATATTAATATTGTCTTAGGCCCCGATGAATACCTTTTTGGGGAAGAAAAAGCTCTTCTGGAAGTGATTGACGGGCGAGGCGCTTTGCCGAGAATTTTCCCGCCGTATATGCAAGGCGTACGTTTCACGCCGACCGACTATAATCCGACGGTCGTTAATAATGTTGAGACCATGAGCCACTTGCCGAATATTTTATCTAAGGGCGCGGATTGGTTTAAGACGATTGGAAGCGCGGACACGCCGGGAACGATGATCTTTACCTTATGCGGTGATGTGAAAAATCCCGGCATGTATGAACTTCCACTAGGAACACCTTTAAAAGTTTTGTTAGAAGATATCGGCGGCGGGCCTAAAGATAAAAAATATCCCATCAAGGCTGTTTATTCGGGCGTGGCTAATCGTGTTATCACATCGGAACAATTCGCAACGCCACTTGATTTTGGATCCATGCGTTCTGCCGGAAGCGGACTGGGTTCAGCCGGATTTTTTGTTTATGATGAAAGTGTTTGTATTGTGCATGCGCTGTTACGTTTATCGGAGTTTTTAGCGAAAGAATCTTGCGGCCAATGCCAACCTTGCAATATGGGTTGCCGGATCATTACCAATCATTTACGCCGCATTGAGGAAGGCTATGGCACCAAAGATGATCTGGACGCTATTTCTCATGAATGCGGAAAGATCACCAATCAAACACGCTGTTTTCTTCCCGTGGAAGAAGCTGCTTTAGTTTCCAGCACTATTCAAAAATTTTCTAAGGAATTTGAATCCCATTTAGGAAAAACTTGCCCACACTCCCGCGTTCCATTCTTGCCCAAAATCATCGATTTTGATGAGTATTCAAAAGTTTTTAAATTTGATGATAAAGGTTAGATAAAACAATTATTTAATCTCGATTCAATAGCGTTGACTTTATGATGCAGCGCCTTCATCTTTTATTCTCGTCGCTAAAGGAAGATAGAAAACAAAGGCCGCATCTTATTTTAAATTTGTAAAAAAAATACTTTCTGCTACAATAGCAGCAGAAAATGTATTTTGAGATGTTTTGATAAGGAATAAGTGAAGGAGCGTGAAGAGATGGTTAAAAGACTTATATTTATTGTTGATGATGAAAAAGAATTACGAAAAAAGTATAAGAAGCTTTTAATCAAAGAAGGATTTAAGGTCGTGGAGGCTTCCAATGCTTTGGAAGTGGCCAATATCTTGATGCGCGAGAAAAGCAAGCTTGACCTTATCTTATTGGATATCAATATTAGCGAGGTTGATGGACGGGATATTTTTGATATTATCGAAGAATATGTTCCGGGATTGCCGGTCATTGTAACAAGCGTTTATCCGGTGAGTGAACAAAAGCTCAGGATCCCCAAGGCTGTCGATTATTATCATAAACTGCAAAAAGAAGAGAGCTTGATCAAAAAGATCAAGAATGCTTTAGGGTTAGAATAGCAGGCTAGAATTTAGGGAAGTAAAAGAAGGCGCCCGTCATGTTTCATGACGGGCGCCTCTGTATTTCTTAAAGTATTCCTTTAAAAACCTAAACGGTATCGTTAATGACGTTATTATGGCTGGCGATGACTTGCCACTTATCGTTTTCTTTCATCCATGTCATCGTGTAGCGGCGTACCGAACGGCGTCCGCCTTCCAAGTTCTTTTCGATCGTAAAAAGATAATACTGTAAAACCGCCGTATTTCCGAAAACACCGCAGCTGATAGGGCTGATGTAGTAAATCGGAAATTTGGTATTTTCACACCAGAAACCGACCCATTTGGTCAACCAGCGCTTGTCCAGCATTAAAGGGCTTTCGTGGCCGAAACCGCGGAAATCGGGATGAATGTATTCTAAAAATTCTTTTACCTTGCCTTGCGTGAGGATTTCCCAGTGACGCTCAAGATGCTGCCAGATCTCTTTTTGTTCTTTGGACCATTCTTCTGTGTTCGGAGAAACAGATTGTTTCATAAATATCCTTTCCTGTGGTGTTCTCTTGCTGCGCAAACTTAAAATCCTCATTAATTTAGCGTAGCGTCAAAAAATAGTCAAGATATGTTTTGAGTGGAAAATGCCCATAAAACATCATACAATGAAACATTATTTTATGAATACCTGCAACCTCCCTGAAATATTCTTACAGCGCTTACGCGAAATTATTCCTCCGGAAGAATTTGAGTATCGCTATCAACTTTTTTCACAGCGCCGAGCTTTAAGCCTGAGGGTTAACACGCTAAAAAGTAATGCGGATGAAGTTGGTCAGATATTGTGCGAGAATGGTTTTAGGTTTGAGCCTGTTTCTTGGTATAAACATGTCTTGATCCTTCAAGATACGTTGCCCAAAGATTTGGATACAACACAGATCTTACAAAAAGGGTTAGCGTATATTCAGAGTTTGTCTAGCATGCTTCCGGTGCTTGCCTTGAATCCTCAACCCTCTGAAAATGTCCTAGATATGTGCGCGGCACCGGGAAGTAAAACAACGCAAATAGCATCTCACATGAATAACCAAGGGTCTATCGTGGCGCTTGATGCCGTGCGAGACAGATGTTATAAGTTGAGATCCGTTATTTCTCTTCTGGGCGTTTCTATCGCGGATGTCAAATTCCTAGATGCCCGAAAATTTAAGACGAATATGCTTTTTGATAAGATCTTGGTGGATGCGTCTTGTAGTGCGGAAGGGCGTTTTTCTACTCTGGAGCCTAAGACATTGGCTTATTGGAGCCCCAGGAAGATAAAAGAAATGGTTCACAAACAAAGAGGGATTCTCTTAGCCGCAAGCCGCTTATTAAAATCGGGAGGAAGCTTGGTCTATTCAACGTGCACTTTTTCTCCGGAAGAAAATGAAGGCGTTATCGATTGGTTCTTACGTAAGACAAAAGAGAATTTTAAGGTTGAAGAGATCCAAATGGACTTTGTCCCACGCTATCCGTCTTTGCTTTCCTGGGGGCAAAAGGATTTTCGTAAAGAAGTTAAGAATTGTTTGCGGGTTTTACCGACCAAGGACATGGAGGGATTTTTTATTACAAAACTTGTTAAAGAATAGTTGCCTTGCGCCGTTAGATTTTTTGGCTTGTTTCCTTCATAGAATAGGGGTAGAATACGCCCAATGTTAGAGTACGATTCAGTATTATTTTAAGAAAACTTTCAGAAAGCGAGGTAGGAAAAGGATGTCTAATATCGGATTTAGCGAACTGATCATTATCCTTTTGATCGTCCTTCTTTTCTTTGGGGCGAAAAGGCTTCCGGAAATAGGCCAGGCCTTAGGAAAAGCCGTTAAAGAATTTCGTAATGCCAGCAAGGAAATGGGAAATAGTATTAAAGATGCCACCAAAGATGATGGAAACGAAAAAAAGTCATAATCAGCTTACCTTCCTTGAACATCTTGATGAATTAAGAAGCTGCCTCATTAGATCCATTCTTGCTATTATTGTGGCGGCTTGTTTTTTTTATCAATATATTCATCAAGCCATGGATTTTCTGATCCGCCCTGTTGGCAGTGTTGTTTTTACTTCTCCGGCGGAAGCATTGATGGCGCATATTACGCTAACGATGCTAGGGGCTGTTTTATTAGCATCGCCGTATATTCTTTACCAGATCTGGAATTTTATTTCTGCGGGGCTTAAAGCTCAGGAACAAAAGCTGCTGTCTATTTTCCTTCCCGCCTCGCTTTTTCTTTTTATCTTAGGAGCCTTGTTCGCCTATTTTATTATTTTACCGATCGCGCTAAAATTCTTTTTAAGTTTCTCAAGCTCGATGCTGCGACCGATGATCACAATCGGAAAATATGTGTCATTTGTTGTGACACTGGTTTTATCATTCGCCGTTGTTTTTGAATTACCGGTTGTCATTGCCATATTGACGACGATGGGGATCGTTACGCCGGATTTCTTAAGACAAAAACGGCGTTTGGCGATCGTTATTATCTTAATTGTTAGCGCGATCTTAACTCCGCCGGATTGTGTGTCACAGCTTTTAATGGCTATTCCGATCATCGTGCTTTACGAGATCAGCATTGGGTTAGCTGCTTTGATCAATCCGTCGATTCATCAAAAGTGCCAATCTTGCGCCAGGGAGAGTTGACGTTGTATTAATTTTTAGCTTGTATTTTTATATTTTTTTAATAAAATAACTTTCAAATCGTTTGTGTTATTTTAAAATCGCGATAGAATCTAAAGTGTAGGCAGACAAAAAGAACACAAGGTTAAGGAGGAAAAGAGCAAATGAAGATCAACGATGTTAAAGAGTTGCTAAAGGACAAAAGAGTTACCGAAGAGATCAATAAGCATCTGTGGATCGAAAGCCAGAAATCCGGTTATAGCATCGGGATTGAGCGGGCGACCGATGAATGGCTAAGGCTTTACTCGGAAGGCTGGATGAAGTACCATATGCCGGATAAGTATAAGCAGTTAAAATCTAAGAAAGCTTAAGACAGTTTAGAAAAAGCAAGCGGGCTGCCCCGGTAATAACCGGGGCAGCCCGCTCTTTATTTTCTACGAATAATTTATTCTTTCTTAGCCCTAAAGATCAACAATATTACCAGCAGAAAAGACAAGATGCTCACGATGCAACCGATGTAAAAAGAAGGCGGTTCAAAAGAGAATCTCACCGTATGTTTTCCGGCGGGCGCAAAAACCGAACGGATAAGATAATTGGTCGCATAAAGTTTGGAGGGTTTGTTATCCACAAAAACCTTCCAATCCGGGTGAAAGGCATCGCTTAAGACAACTAGCCCGGCGTTTTCTAAATCCGCTTCAATAATAACTTCATTAGCTGTGTATCGGGTAATTTCCGCTTTTGAGTTGTCGCGCACCGGAATTTGAGAGAGTTGTTTCTCCATCTCGCGGTCAGAAGCCCCTTCCAAAACCACAGCCTCATTTAAATTCTGGCTGATAAACTTTATCGCGTTAAAAGGGACATCGCTGGTATTATCAAAAATAGCGCGGTGGACAATAAAGGCCCGCGGAAAAGCCTTCGTGCGCTCATAGATCACTACTTCCTTGGAATAAGCAGCTTTGGTCGTGTCGGCCAACGTTGCCTTTAAGTACATTGGTTTTGTATACGATCCGCTGAGCAATATTTCCGGAGATCCGCCTCTGTTTATAGGAGCAACAATATATTTAAGGTTAAGCATATCTAAAAGCGGATTATCGTCGGGAAGAGAAACCGTGCGCAAAGCCGGCGGACGCAGGTCTTGCCTAAAATGATTTCTTATCACGAGTTGATTGAAGAAATTAACGAACCGGTTAGGCAGAAAATCTTGAAAGATCCCAAAATCATCAACGCCATAGCCGGTGGCCGTGTTCGGATAAAATTGCCAGAATACCCCGTAGGCTCTTTGCGGTTGTGGAGTATCTTTTAAGAATTCAATGTAGGGAATTTTGGCAAACGATTGAAAACGCTTGGGATGTTCTCGGTGAATATAGAGAAATAATTCGAAAATGAGCAAAAAGACGATTGCTAGAATAGCATGCTGTTTTTTTAAGATATTTTTATCTTTCAGAAAAAGGATCAGCCCAAAGAAGATAAGAACGCAGAAAGCAAAAATACTCGCATGAAGCGATTGCGCGAGATGCCCGGAATCTCTAAAGTAAAGTAAATAACCGGAAATAATGGCTACGAAAGTTGCGCTAAACACTAAATTTTTCTTAAAAAGATGGCCGGCACAAAGGATCGTCCGTAATCCCATCCCGGCGGCAATAGCCGTGCACAGCGCGACAACGTGAGGTGTATGGATCGCAAAACGGCAAATATCAAAGATCGGTAAGTATCCTATCCAGTTAATTAAAGGAAAACTGTAAGATTTTGCAACGGCTATAAAAGCTATTGCGGCAAAGAAATAATTTAATCCGCATCGTTGTTTGTTGAACAAGCTTAAAACAACCAATGCCAGGGGAATAATGCCTAAATATCCTCCCCACCATCCGGCGAACGTAAAATCGTAGGTTAAATTTTCTTTCTGAAAAAAATGCGGAACAGCCAAGGTGATGATGCGATGAATAACTTCTCCGGAAGATAATCCCACATTTTGGGGATGCGCGTGCCAAAATTCGGAATTAAGATTACGCAAAAATGGAAAAAGGACAATAGCAGATAAAGCAAATCCCAAAATGTAAGAAAGGCTAAGCTGTCCGGCAGCGGTCTTAAAGTTTGGTTTTGGCTTGATGGTGAGTGTGCGGAAAATAAAAAATAAAAATCCCAACCCGTTTACAAAAAAGATATGCTCGGCATGTCCGCCAAAAAATGTCAATGCGGTGGCTATGGCGACAAGCCCGATGGCTCGCGCTGTTTTTTCACGAATGAGTTTTTCTAAAGACAAAAGAAGTAGTGGCGCGATGATTTCAACATTGGCGATCCAATACTGCAAAAGGGTCATGGGGCCGGTGAACATAAAAATGATCGCCGCGCCCAAAGAAGGTATTCTGGGAAATCGTAAAACCCGCATGAACCAATATAAAAATAATCCGCCGAATAAAAATCTTGCCAGCATCAAAATGTCCCAGGAATATAATTCCGGCAGAAGATAAAGGATGAGATGAAGCGGGAAAAACATCCCCACCTGGATCATCCCGATCAAAGGATAGCCGCAGGCCTGATGAGGATTCCATAGAGGAATAATGCCTTGTTGAAAATTATTCTTGATGAATTGATAGATAGGTTCTTCCAAAACGGACGCGTCAGTTCCGTTGACGGGAATATAAGCGGGGCGGTTATGTTCTTGCCCGTAAACACCATAATGAAAAGCCTGGGCGTTGGCGGTTGCGACCTTAAAGGTGCGTCCTAAAAAGACAATGTCATAGAAAAATACGGCGATTAGAGCCGATAAGATCCCGATGATCAAAAGGTTTTCTTTGAGGAAATTCTTTTTAGGGTTTTTCATTAGGGGTGTTGGCTTTCTCTTTATTCCAGCAACAATAAAATACCAGAAAAACCAAAGAAGGCAATAAACAAAAAAGGATCCGTTGCAGTGTTCGGGATAGTCGCCACATCAGGTCAAAATTCGCCGTTGTGAGGTAAACAAAGAAAACACACAACGCGTAACATAAAAAGAATAGAGTTAAAACTCCGGATTCCTTTTTTATAAAGCGCGGCGCCCGCCAAACGATGAGAATCGCTAAAGCGATCCAAAGGTAGTTCCAAACCGCGGAGGATATTTCCTGAAAGAAACTGGTTGTAACGAGATAGCAGCCTTCCCAATTAAGAAACTTTAGTGAACTTGGCGAATTCTTTAAAGTGATGTCGCGGTTAGCAGGAGAAAGAAAGAATTTGAATATCAAGGGAGCCGGTAAAGTAAAAATAAGCCCCTGAACAACGGGTAGCAAAGACGATAGGTTTGTCCAAATCTTTTTAAAAGGCCGGCAACGGTAAAAGAAGATAAGAATAAAAAACAGCAGAAACGCCACAAATCCTTCGTTCTTTGAGAATGATAAAAAGCCTAAGAATAATCCTAGGAGAATGCCAAAACCGTTTTCTTTTTCTCGGGTGAAAAGAACAAAACAGACACAAACAGCCAACAAATAGTAAGCAAAAACAATGTCCGCGTATTGTGTTGTTCCCAGGTAAATATAAGCAGGCAGAAATAAGATCAGACATGAGCCAAGAAGAGCTGTCCTGTTTTCTGCGTATTGCTTTAATCCGGAAAATACAAGCGCGGGGCAGGCGACGGTAAAAATGATCCCGGTCCAGAAAGGCACTTGGGGCGAATATTTCTGAATCATCGTTGATCCCCAGACATTGATCATCGGTAATAGTAAAGGATAGTCGGGTTGCGTGTGCCAATGAAGTTCTTGAAAAAGATCTTTCCAATTGCTTGTGCTTGCGATCAGGAACTTTGCCTTCATATTCCAAACAGCCCAACCGTCCCATTCGCCAAAAGGATGGCTGCAAGCGAGAATGTAAACAACGTAAGATGCTGCCGCAAAGAGAATAATGTAAACCCATGATGAAAATATTTGATTGGCATTGAATTTAATATGTCGATAGCGGCCAGCAAATAAGATCATAGCCAAGGCCAGCGTGAGCCCTGCGTGCAAAAGAATGATGATGGGGATATTAAATCCGCCGCAAAGAAGAAAAGAAAAAAAGATGAGTGTCGAGGAGGCCCCTAGCCCAATTCCCACGGATAGCAAACAAAAAAGAAATGATCCGATGTTTTGACTTTTGCGTAAAGCTACCGAAGTGATCAAAAGGCCCAGGAGAAATGAATACAAAAAAGGCAGTAAAGGCGTCATGGATTTTTTTCGGCTAAAATCTTTTCATGTTCATTGACGTGAAGCGGGTTCAAATTTAATTTTTTGGTCATTTCAGAAGCGTTCACGAGATTTGTAGCGTCGATAATAAAAAATTGATGAGATAAGCCGTTAAGGTCAAGGACGGTGGGCGCTAAGGCAAATTGCGCGGATAGAAATTGTCCGTCATTACGCTCTGACGACATGTCTTTATCGGTGAGAAAGCCAATGATCCGCTCGTTTTTCAGATATTTCTTAAAGCGAGCAAATTCAAAACCCGGTTCAGTGAATTGTATAATGCCTTTGGTCTGAGCGGATTTCTGGTAGTTTTTGAAAAGAGAAAGGGCATTGCCGGCTATGATAAGAATAAGGAAAGCCAGGATCATGTTTTCAATGCGGCAATATTTAGAAATGATTTCTTTCATGGGATCAGAGCTTATGAGTATTTTACTATAAGTTTTATCATTTTTGATTCTTTTAACATAATGTTACAATAACCGCCATGAACTCGCTTTACGTCCATATTCCGTTTTGCCAAAGCAAATGCCTTTTTTGCTCCTTTGTGATCGCGGTGGGCCAAACGCATAAAATGGACGCGTATCTTGACGCGCTTTCCAAAGAAGCCGACTTTTATAAAGGTGAGAACTTAAAAACAGTTTACATCGGAGGAGGAACACCCAGCCTTCTTTCTGCGGATGGATTAAAGAAGCTATTTTCTATTATTAAGCAAAAGTTTGTACTTTCTGCGGATTGCGAAGTAACACTGGAAGCTAATCCGGAAAGCCTTGATGTCGAAAAGGCAAAATTGTTATATGACCTGGGTGTTAATCGCGTAAGCTTAGGCGTTCAATCACTGGAGGAAAAGTATCTTAAATTTCTAGGGCGCAATCACGGACGTGATTGCGCCCTAGGAGCTTTTCGTATTTTACGGAAAACGGGGTTTCAGAACATCAGTCTTGATCTGATGTTCTCTTTTCCGCAACAAACCTCTTTCGAGATCGAAGGTGATGTGCGCGCGATGGCTAGCTTAAACAGCGAGCACATTTCTCTTTATGCTTTAACGGTCGAAGAAAAAAGTAAATTTTTCTCCCGTCGTGTTCAACTGAGCGACGATACATTACGTGCTGAGCAATACAGCTTGGTTATCCAGTTTCTAAACGATCTAGGATTTCCACAGTATGAAGTAAGTAATTTTTCGAAACCCAAAAAAGAATCGCGGCACAATCTTGCCTATTGGCAGGGAGAAAATTATATCGGGCTTGGCGTCGGAGCACATTCGCACAAAGACGGAACAAGATCTTGGAATACCTCAAATCTTAGTGATTATCTTTCCAAAACGAATCAAAATGTAAGCCCGGTTGAAGGAGAAGAGCGGCTTGATCCTGCACAGCGCTTTATGGAGACTTTGCTTTTCGGTTTAAGGATGAATCGCGGTGTTGATGTGCCGGCTTTGGAGAAAAGATTTTCATGTGCCTTGCCGGAAGGCCAGGTAGAAGCGGTGAACCAATTTCTTCGAGATGGATTTTTAACACAGGAAAATAATATTCTGAAAGTGACCGATTGCGGAAGGCTTATTTTAGATGAGCTGTGCTCGCGGCTTATCTAAAATATCAAAAAGCTATTTCGGAATAAAAACTTCATTGCAATCACGGCAGAAATATTGCTTATCCCAAACAGTTCGCAGACGACGGTAGCGAATAATATCTTTATGAAAATCCCGGATAACCAACCGCAGGATAAGATAAAACGGGATCCCCACAATAAACGCGGTGATCAGCGTCATGAGAAAATAATCTTTTTGCCCGAGCCGTCCGAGCATGAGCGCGCTGGTCGCTAAATACGAGATCAAAAACGCCATAAACGCGATACGTCCGGCCGGAAGGGTTTTTCTGGGTTCTTTAGGGGGCGTGAGCCGATGCAACAACCTTTCTTTCTGACGCGCGGTCATATTTTGCGTGTAGGTCCCAACGCGCTTATCCAGAAAAAGATCGAATTTTCTTGCGAGATTTTTTGATCTTAAAGAATAATAGACCGAAGAGACGATCTCAACATTTTCGCTTTTGCATTTTGGGCAAGTGATCTCTTTTTCGAATGCCATAGGGTAGCAAGAGAAAGTTATTTAAAAAAGCGGATGGGGATACGATTGTCCCGGCCGATGGTTTCGCTTTCTTGGAACAACTGCAAAAATGACTGCAAAATGATCGCGCGGTATTGATCTCTGATGCGCAGCTTGGAAATAATGATCTTTGATTTTTCCAAAAGGGAATTTATTTTTAATAAACTGTAACGCAGGCTTTTTGATTCCATCAGGATCTTTCTGATCGCGATGAGGTCTCGATAGGATTTCTTTTCTTTCGTGAAATGCTGCATAAATTCCTTTTTCTGACGGCGGTTCATTTTCCGGTAAGCATGGCAGACGAGAATTGTTTTCTTCGACTCGGCGATGTCGCTTAGAATAGATTTGCCGATATTTTTCTGAGATCCGAAGATCCCTAAAATATCATCTTGGATCTGGAATGCCTGTCCGATCATCAGGCCAAGCTGGGAAAGTTTCCGGATGTCGTTACGGCCGGCGCCGGCAAGAATAGCGCCGACAACCATCGGGCATTCAAAAGTATAGCGGGCCGTCTTAAGGGAATAATTCAAAAATACATCTTTTTCCGATATCTTTTTGATGTGATTGACTCCATGCAAGATGTCGATGAATTCTCCCATGGCCGTAAAGGCGGCTGTTTTAATAAAATATTTTAAGGCTTCTTCTTTGCGGTAAGGTTTTTCGTTAATGGATAAAAAGGCATCGATCGCCAAAGCGTACAAAATATCGCCGGCGACAATGCTAAGATCGTAGCCCAGTTTTTCCCTGTCTTGTGTTTTGGCTGCTTTGCTGAGAAGTTTATGCATGGTGGGTTTGCCGCGCCTTAGATCTGAGCGGTCAATAATATCATCGTGAATGAGCATGAAGTTGTGCAAAAGTTCCATGCAGGTGGAGGCATTGTAAAGGCTTTGCGGGGGATTGGTATTTTTCTTGCTGTAGCCTTTGTAACTTAAAATGAGAAGCAATGGCCGTATCCTTTTTCCTTTGCGCAAAGTGAAGTCTTTGAGGCTTTCAAAAAGGATGGGGTGGACTAAGTGGAGCTTGTATTCTTGGCGAATTTCCTTAAGGAAATTCGCCAAGCTTTTGTCGATTTGTTTTTTTAATGCCGTAATCATGGCTCCTATGGTAACACACGGTCTTTCGGCGTTCAACCGAAAGATTTTATGCCTTGGCGCGCAAAGCTGTTTCGTCGGGAAAAGGAAAACCAAGGCTTTAAAACTTTTCCATTTTGTTTGACCGCTTTTAAGAAAAAGACTACAATAAGGCAGTCTTGTAAAAGGAACTAACCCTATGCTTAAAAAAACCAGTTTGATCTTATTTTTTTCCTTTCTTATTTGCCTGCCTTCTTTTGCCGAAACGATCTATCTTAAAAACGGCAAAACGATCAACGGAAAGATCACCGAGAAAACAAATACTCAAGTTAAAATCAATGTTAATGGCATTGGCATTACATATTACGCGGATGAGATTGAACGCATTGACGGCGGTGTTAGCTTTGCTCCGCTAGTAAAGCCTGTACCTTCTTCTTCGCCATCGCCGGCGAATAAAAGAGGCCTTATTTTAAGCCTGATCGATTCCAGCGGCGCCAGAGAAAATATGAATACCCTGTACGCAAAGATGTTGTCGCAAGGCTCCGCGCAAGAAACACAAAAACTACGCGAGGCGATTAAGGTTGACGATATTATTGAGCGCTTGGTCCCCGTTTATGATAAGTATTTTACCGAAGATGAACTAAAGGGGTTGATCGCTTTTTATCAAAGCCCGCTCGGTAAAAAATTGTTAAGAACAACTCCCATGATCATGCAAGACGGCATGGCTGCTATGGGGGCGTACTTGCAAGAGAACTTATCTATGCCGGACGTTCAACAATGATCTTGGCTCATGATCAGAGGATTTTATTTTGACGCGCATTATTCGTAAAAGGAAAATTGTTCTCGCCGAAGGCGAACTTGTGATCGCCGAGATCCTGCCGCAGCTTTTAAAACCCATAGGCTATGAAGTGATCACTGCCTCCGACGGAGAATCCGCGCTTGTAACGATCAAGCGGGAGCTTCCCGATCTCATTATTATTGATAGCGACCTGGACAAAATAGATGGGTTTGCTTTATGCAAGATATTGAAAAGCGATTTTATCACCTCTTATGTGCCCATCATTATCCTTATTGAAAAAAGGCAGATCCGTAAAAGGCTTTTAGAGATCCAAGAAGGCGTTGACGATTACATTATTAAACCGCCTGATCCCATCGACCTTCAGGTCCGCTTAGAAATGGCGCTACGGCGTACCGCGCATCAAGTTCACGCGAATTCTTTGACGCGTTTGCCCGGTAATCGCGCTATTGAAAGCGCCAGCCGAAATCGCATTGACAAAGAAGAACCATTTTCTTTTCTCTATTTAGATATTGACCAATTCAAATCGTTCAATGATACCTACGGGTATTTACGCGGTGACGGCGTTATTATGCAAACCGCGCGGATCTTAACGGATAGCGTTCGCAAACACGGCAACAAAGATGATTTTGTGGGGCACGTGGGCGGAGATGATTTTGTGATCATCACAACGCCGCAAAAAGAAAGTATTTTAGCGAAAGATATTATCCGCCAATTTGACCGGCTGATCCCGCTTCATTACAGTACGGAAGATAGAACAATAGGTTATTTATCCGTTAAAGACCGTCAGGACAAAGATATTAAAGCGCCCCTGATGGGAATTTCCATCGCGGTGGTTAACAATAAATTGCGGAAAATAAAGAATGTATTAGAGTTAACAGAAATAGCTTTTGAGATCAAAAAACATATTAAAACAATTAAGGGAAGCAAATTCCTTGTTAATCGCAGAGCCAGCGGGTCGGAAAATCTATCTAAAAATTACGGTTCCGATGAAGAAGGTTCTCACGTTCGCGCCCTGCAAGACAGCAAGGAAGCTCTTCCTATCGGGCAACTTTTGCTTAAGGCAAAACTGATCACGGAAGAGCAGCTTACAGAAGCTTTATTTGAACATTGGTCCTCGCGCGAGCTTCTCGGGCAGACACTGATCAAGATGGGGCTCATCAGCGACGAGGATTTGGAGCCGTTTCTTCGCGAGTATCGAAAAAATATGCAAGCAGCTTACCCGAGCGATCCTTCCGCAAAATAATCCGTAAAATATTTGGTATCAATAGGTTATGTTCTTTCTCGTCGAGAACAGTAAATTTATTTTTTATTTTTATTTGACCTTCCTAAGTGTTTCTGCTATAGTATCTGAGTTTTCAAACCAACCAAATTGAAGAGAATAAAGGAGTGAAGGGCATATGATCGAGCGCTATACGTTATCCAAAATGGGTAATATTTGGTCCGACAAGCATAAAATGGATATTATGCTTAAAATTGAAATACTTACTTGCGAAGCAATGACAAAATTAGGAGTTATTCCGAAGGCCGCCATGGAGAAGATCAGAAAAAAGGCGGCCTTTGATGTTGAAGAGGTTAAAAGGATCGAAGAGAAGACAAAACACGACGTTGTCGCGTTTATCGTGAGCATTGGCAACAACTTAGGGCCCGAATCAAAATATCTTCACATGGGCTTAACTTCCTCAGATCTCCTCGATACAGCGCTTTCCGTTCAATGCGTTGACGCTAGCGATATTCTGATCGCTGATGTCAAAAGATTATTAGTCGTTCTGAAAGAAAAAGCCAAGAAATATAAAGATACCGTTTGTATTGCCCGTACCCACGGCGTTCACGCCGAACCGACAACATTCGGTTTGAAATTAGCAGTCTGGTACGATGAAATGCAGCGTAATCTTATACGTCTTGAACAGGCTCGGGAGAATATGCGCATCGGAAAACTTTCCGGCGCGGTCGGTACTTATGCCAACATTGATCCCTTTGTGGAAGAATATGTTTGCGAAAAATTAGGGCTTAAGCCAGCTAATGTTGCCACGCAAGTTATTCAGCGTGATCATCATTGTCAGTTTCTTGTCACGCTAGCTTTAGTGGGTTCTTCTCTTAATAAGTTCGCTACCGAAATACGGCTTTTGCAAAAGACAGAAGTTTTGGAAGTTGAAGAACCATTTTTTAAAGGACAGATCGGTTCTTCTGCCATGCCTCATAAACGTAATCCGGTGACGTGCGAACGGATCTCCGGCTTATCCAGGCTTTTACGCGCCAATGCTCAAGCGGCTTTTGAAAATATCAGCCTTTGGCATGAACGTGATATCAGTCATTCTTCCGCCGAGCGCGTGATTCTCCCCGATAGCACCATCACCTTAGATTATATGCTCAATAAATTTATTCCTATTCTGGAAGGTTTATTGGTTTATCCGAAAAATATGATTGCGAGCCTCGCCAAAACACGCGGCCTTATTTATTCCCAGCGTATTTTGCTGGAGTTGATGAAAAAAGGCCTCACACGTGATGAAGCGTATAACATTATTCAACAATGCGCTATGCAGGTGTGGCAGGAAACTTCGGATTTTCGTGATGTTCTCTATCGCGACCGAAAGGTGAGAAAATATTTAACAACCGGCGATATCGATAAGTGTTTCGATATTAAATACTATATTCGTCATCGTGATCTGATCTTTAAAAGGGCAGGACTATAATAATAACAATCATATCTTGAGGGATTGATTATGGATAAAAAAGCAAAGATTTACGAAGGGAAAGCCAAGATCCTTTATGAAACAGATGCTCCCGATCAACTCATTCAGTATTTTAAGGATGATGCCACCGCGTTTAACGCGGCTAAAAAAGGGACCATCCAAGATAAAGGAATTGTAAATAATAAGATCTCAACAAAAATCTTTGAATATCTGCAATCAAACGGCATCCCGACGCACTTTATTAAGTTCTTAAACGATCGGGAAATGCTGGTTAAAAGAGTCAAGATCGTTCCTCTGGAGGTTATTGTCCGTAATGTTGCGGCGGGGTCTTTATCTCGGTTATTGAATATTAAAGAAGGGACCGTCCTTAAATGTCCGGTTTTGGAATTCTGTTATAAAGAAGACAGCCTGGGCGATCCGCTCATTAATGAATATCATGTTTTAGCCTTAGGGTACGCTACACAAGAAGAAGTGGACGCCATTAAGAATTATACGTTTAAGATCAATGAGCTGATGAAGAAATTTTTTGATTCCATGGGCATTGATCTGGTGGATTTTAAACTGGAATTCGGCCGATATCAGGGGAACATTATCCTCGCCGATGAAATTTCACCCGACACCTGCCGGCTTTGGGAAAAAGGCACGGGACGCAAGATGGACAAAGACCGTTTCCGTCGGGATCTAGGCAATATTGAAGAAGCCTACCAGGAAGTTTTAAGCCGAGTAACAAAATAATTTCTAGAAGGCAAGCAGTCCGCAAGTCTCTCGAATAATCTTTAACATTTCTATCCTATGATTTGGCGTGTTGAGATCAAAGATAAAAAGGGTATTTTTGACGCTATCGGTGACGGCACGCAAAAAGATATCCTCGATTTAGGCATTCGTTCGGTTAAAAAAGTTTCCTTTGTCCAGGTGTATCTGATCGAAGGCAACTGTTCTGAAAGCAACGCTAAAACAATTTGTGAAGAACTGCTGGTTGACCGCATCATCCAAGATTATTCTCTCCAAGATTCTGCAAAAACGACTACCTTACGCAATAGTAAAGATCTTAAAGTTATTGAGATCGCGCATAACGTGGGTGTTATGGATCCCGTGGAAGCTTCAACGCTAAAAGGTATTGCGGATTTAGGGATTGCAGGTATTGCCTCCGTTCGTACGGCTAAAAAATATATTCTTACCGGAAAAGTTTCTTCTAAAGAATCAGATGTTATTGTTAATAAAATTTTATGCAATAAACTGATCCAACATGTTGTTAAAGATCAACATTTTAAAGGTGGCTCCCCACCCAAAGCCGCTATTTTAGGCCAATCGTTTAAGTTGATCGTTGTTGACATTCTTGGTGCCGACGATAAAAAGCTTCTCGCTTTAAGTCAACAGGGGCAACTTTTCCTTAATTTAAACGAGATGAAAACGATCCAGGATTATTTTAAGAATTTGGGAAGAAATCCAACGGATTGTGAGCTGGAAACCATTGCCCAAACCTGGAGCGAGCACTGCGGCCATAAAACTTTTCGCGGCAATATTGAATACACTTGTCAGGAAGACGGTAAAACGCAAAAAACCTTGATCCAAAGCCTTTTAAAAACAACCATTGTTAAAGCCACCAAAGAGATCAATAAATCCTGGTGTGTTTCGGTCTTTCACGACAATGCCGGGGTTATTAAATTTGACGATGAGGATTGTGTGTGTTTTAAGGTAGAAACGCATAACCATCCTTCGGCGCTTGAACCTTTCGGCGGAGCCAATACGGGCGTGGGCGGCGTCATCCGGGACATTTTAGGGACAGGTTTAGGCGCAAAACCTATTTGTAACACTGATGTCTTTTGTTTTGCGCCTCCGGATCTCCCCTTTAATAGACTTCCCGAAGGAACGCTTCATCCGAAACGGATCATGAAAGGGGTTGTTAGCGGTGTTCGCGACTACGGAAACAAAATGGGAATTCCGACGGTCAACGGCGCTATTTTGTTTGACGAACATTTTGTTGGTAATCCGCTTGTTTATTGCGGAACGGTCGGCATTATGCCAAACGATAAAGTTAAAAAACAAACTCTTGTAGGCGATCTGGTCGTGGTGGCTGGTGGGCGTACCGGGCGCGACGGAATCCACGGCGCGACATTTTCTTCCGGTGAACTTACGCATGAATCGGAAGTTGTTTCGTCGGGGGCTGTCCAGATCGGCAATCCTATTGAAGAAAAGAAAGTTTTAGACGCTCTTTTAAAAGCGCGCGACAAAAACCTCTATTCCGCTATTACCGATTGCGGAGCCGGCGGGTTATCAAGCGCG
The DNA here is from genome assembly GCA_041649175.1 of Candidatus Omnitrophota bacterium. Taxonomy (NCBI): domain Bacteria; kingdom Pseudomonadati; phylum Candidatus Omnitrophota; species Candidatus Omnitrophota bacterium. The sequence goes on from JBAZNR010000001.1 coordinate 763,546, forward strand.
GGCGGAGAAATGGGAAAAGATTTAGGATGTCGCATTGATCTCGAAAAAGTTCCGCTTAAATACGAAGGGCTTTCTTATACCGAAATTTGGATCTCAGAATCGCAAGAACGCATGGTTTTATCTGTCCCCAAAGAAAATATCGAAGAGCTTTTAAAAACATTTGAAGATGAGAACGCTCAGGCAACGGTGATCGGCGAATTTACCGACACCAAACGTTTGGAATTATTTTATAACAGTTGCCAAGTCTGTTCTTTGGATATGGAATTCCTGCATGATGGCTTGCCCAATATTACCAAGAAAGCTCATTGGGCTAAGCCGAAGATCAAAGAACCGGATTTTAAATGCCCAAAAAGCTTGACCGATAAACTCGTCGAAGTTATTTCTCACTATAATGTTTGTTCGAAAGAGTGGGTCATTCGCCAATACGATCATGAGGTTCAGGGAATGAGCATTATCAAGCCTTTGGTGGGTGTTTGTGATGACGGCCCGTCGGATGCGAGTGTTCTTCGCCCCAAACTTCATTCGCAAAAAGGTATCGCGGTCTCCAACGGTATTAATGTTCGTTTTGGCGCAATTGACCCGTTTTGGATGGCAGCGTCTTGCATTGATGAAGCTGTGCGGCAGATCATTTCCGTCGGAGGTTCTTTAGAAAAAATCGCTATTTTGGATAATTTCTGTTGGGGAAATCCCGACAAACCTGACCGGTTAGGCGGCTTGGTGCGCGCGGCGCAGGGCTGCTATTTTGCTTCTGTCGGTTACAAGGTTCCATTTATTTCCGGAAAAGACAGCCTTTATAATGAATACACCGACAAAGGAAAACCGTTAGCCATTCCGGGCACCATCCTTATTTCAGCCATCGGGATCGTGGAGGATGTTTCTAGAACCGTTACCATGGACTTCAAGGATTCCGGAAACCTTATTTATGTTTTAGGCGAAACGTATGATGAGCTGGGTGGCTCTATTTATTTAGACACATTTGATTCTCTAGGAAGCAGTGTTCCGAAAGTTGATACGCAAAAGGGAACAAAAGTTTTTGAAGCACTTTCTCGAGCGATCCAAAAGGGACTGGTAAGATCGTCGCACGATTGTTCCGAAGGCGGGCTTGGCGTTGCTATTTCGGAAATGGCGTTTGCCGGTGGGCTTGGTGCGAGCATATTTCTAAAGGACGTTCCTTTTAAGGCCAGAGACCAAAGACTAAAGACTAAAGGCAATATGAGAAATGATTTTATTTTGTTCTCCGAATCTAACTCGCGTTTTGTCGTTGAGGTTGCCAAAAACGATCAGAAAGATTTTGAAAAATGCTTAAAAGAAATTCCGTTCGGCCTGATCGGCTGCACCGATAATAAAAAGGTCTTAACGGTTTATGGGCTTAATAATGATATTTGTGTCAAAGTAGACGTTGATTTTCTTAAACAATCCTGGCAGAAGAAGCTAAAGTGGTAGAAAGGACGCCTTATGCAAAATCGTAGAAAAGCGAAAAATGAATTGAGCAACATGGAAGACCCCTGGAGAGTGTTTCGCATTATGGCGGAATTTGTGGACGGATTTGACATGCTTTCTACCGTCGGGCCGGCGGTCACTTTATTCGGTTCCGCGCGCCTTAAGCCGGAAAACCCTATGTATAAATTAGCCGAAAAAACAGCCTATCTTTTGGCCAAAGAAGGTTACGCCGTGATTACCGGCGGCGGGCCGGGCATCATGGAAGCCGGAAACCGCGGCGCCAGCCGAGCCAACGGCAATTCTGTGGGCTTAAACATCGAACTTCCGTTTGAGCAAGTTCCTAACCCATTTATCAAAACCTTGGTCAGTTTTCATTATTTCTTTTGCCGAAAAGTTATGTTTTTAAAATATGCTTCAGCGTTCGTTATTTTTCCAGGAGGTTACGGAACCTTAGATGAATTTACCGAAAGCATTACGTTGATCCAAACCAAGCGCATGGAAGGTTTTCCGGTCATTGTCGTCGGAAAGAAATACTGGAAAGGCCTTTTAGATTGGTTGGAAGATACGGTCGTCAAAGAGGGTTGCATCAATAAGGAAGACTTGGATATTTTTCAGGTTGCGGATAAACCGGAAGAGATCGTTGATATCATAAAGAAGTTCTATAAAAATAAGAAAAATGCCCACCTTAAAAAAATCTAAAGTCCTCATTTTGCGAAGCGCCGGGACGAACTGCGATCAGGAAACCGGTTTTGCCTTTAAAAGTGTCGGAGCCGATGTAGAATTTGTCCACATCAATAAGCTTTCTTCCGGCGATCGAAGCCTAAATGATTATCACATTTTGGCTTTACCTGGCGGATTTTCCTACGGTGATGATATCGCGGCGGGAAGGATCTTCGCCAATGAATTACGTTTAAAGCTTGGAGACGATCTGCGCCGTTTTATCTCTGATGGCAAGCTGATCATCGGAATCTGTAACGGCTTTCAGATCTTAGTCAAAGCCGGGCTTTTGCCTGGCGAAAGCAATTTCAAGCAAACGGCAACGTTGATGCTTAATACGTCGGCGAAATTTGAAGACCGCTGGGTTTGTTTAAAACCGGAAGGCAAATCGGTTTGGACTAAGGGGATGAACGGAGTAATTGAACTTCCTGTTGCGCACGGCGAAGGAAAATTTATTGTGCAAAATGACTCCCTGTTAAAAACTTTAAAGAAAAATCATCAGATCATTTTTCGCTATTGCGATGAATCAGGAAAAAAGCCAAAATATCCGCAAAATCCTAATGGTTCCTTGGAAGACATTGCCGGCATTACCGATATAACGGGACGGATCTTAGGATTGATGCCGCATCCCGAGAGACATTTTTTTGTAACCCAACATCCTAACTGGACGCGCGAGAAAAGAAAATCTAAATTCGGAGATGGGGCGCAAATCTTCCAAAATGGGGTCGATTACGTAAAAAAGAATTTACTATAAGCGAGAAAATATGCCTAAGACCATAACTTACAAAACAAGCGGTGTGGATATTCAAAAAGCGAATGTCTTTGTGGACGCGATCAAAAAATTAGCTAAAAGCACCATGCAGCCGAGCGTTTTAAAAGATAAAGGCGGATTTGGAAGCCTTTTTGCTTTTGATACAAGAAAGTATCGCCGTCCGGTTTTAGTATCTTCTACCGATGGTGTCGGGACAAAGCTCCTCATTGCCAAAGCCGTTAATAAACATGACACCGTCGGTATTGACCTGGTGGCGATGAATGTTAATGACGTTCTTTGCGCCGGCGCGCGTCCATTGTTTTTCTTAGATTATATTGCCTGTGGTAAAGTTCAGCCCAAAGTTTTAAAAGATGTGATGAAGGGAATTGTGGAAGGCTGCCGCCAATCAGGCTGTAGTTTGATCGGCGGAGAAACGGCGGAAATGCCCGGGCTTTACAAAAAGGATGAATATGACTTGGCCGGATTTACGGTAGGCGTGGTGGATCACGATAAAATTATTGACGGTTCAAAGATGCGGGCGGGCGATGCTATTATCGGGATCGCGTCCAGCGGGCTTCATTCCAATGGTTTTTCTTTGGCCAGAAAAGTTTTTTCGCTGAGCGAGCAGAAAAAATATGCCAAAGAATTGCTGACCCCGACCAAAATTTACGTTAAACCGATCTTGAAATTATTAGAGCATTTTTCCGTTAAGGGGATGGCTCATGTTACCGGCGGCGCATTTTATGAAAAGCTAACGAAGATCATTCCTGACGGAAAATGCGCGCTCATTTGTAAGGGCAGTTGGAATATTCCGGATATTTTCCAAAAGATCCAACGTAAAGGCAATGTTCCCGAGCGGGATATGTACACCACATTTAACATGGGCATTGGTTTTGCGGTTGTTGTCGATAAAAAATTCGTTGAGTCTGTTCGCCGGTTTTTATCAAAACAAGGGCTTGTCTCTTGGAATATCGGTGAGATCATTAACGATAAGAAAAGAAAAATTATTTTATGAACGTCTTAGTGATCGGTTCCGGCGGGCGTGAGCACGCTATTTGTTGGAAAATAAAACAGAGCCCAAAGGTTAGAACGATTTATTGCGCGCCGGGTAATGGAGGTATTAGCGAGGCGGCTTCGTGCGTCGATATCAAGGCGGATGATATTGCCGGGCTTTTAAAGTTTGCTAAAGATAAAAAAATTGATTTAACGGTTGTAGGCCCCGAAGTGCCATTGGTTGCCGGCATTGTGGATGAATTTGAAAAAAACGGATTAAAAGTCTTTGGGCCCCAAAAAGGTGCCGCGCAGCTTGAAGGAAGCAAGATTTTCGCCAAAGAATTTATGAAGCGAAACAAAATTCCAACGGCTGATTTTGAGAATTTTGATTCATTGGTGCGGGCTGAACAGATCGCCGCGCAGGGAAAATTCCGTTTTCCGCTGGTCATTAAAGCGGATGGCTTGGCGGCCGGTAAAGGCGTTGTAATCTGTCAGTCTTTGGATGATGTCAAGCAAGCCTTAAAGACAGCCGTTAAGAAAAATGGCGTGATTGAAGAATATTTAGACGGCGAAGAAGCTTCTATCTTAGCCATTAGCGACGGAAAAAATTTTGTTTTGTTAGAATCTTCTCAGGACCATAAAAGGACCTTTGATAATGATCAGGGGCCTAATACCGGAGGGATGGGGGCTTATTCTCCGGCTCCGGTGGTTACGCCGGAATTAATGAAGAAAATTTCCAAAGAAGTCATCAAGCCTGTCATTGACGGCATGAGCCGGGAAGGAAATCCTTTTAAAGGCGTTTTATACGCCGGGCTAATGATCAATAAAAATGAGTTAAAGGTTCTAGAATTTAATGTTCGTTTCGGCGATCCGGAAACGCAGGCGGTTTTACCGAGATTAAAAACTGATCTAGTGGACGTGATGCTGGCTTCTTGCGATGATACTTTAGATAAGATCAACTTACAGTGGGATAAACGTGTTTGTGCTTGTGTCGTCATGGCGTCTAAAGGTTATCCGGATAACTATGAAAAAGGAAAAGAGATCAAAGGGCTAGATGCTAGCAGCGAAAAAGACGCAATTGTTTTTCATGCCGGCACTGTAGAGCAGCATGATAAAATACTTACCTCTGGAGGCCGCGTGTTGGGTGTGGTTGGCTTAGGGAAAGATATCAAAGAAGCGGTTGGGAAATCTTATAAAAAGGTAAGCCAGATCAAATTTGACGGATGTCATTTTAGAAAAGACATCGGTTTTAGGGCTTTGAAAAGGCCGTCCTGAAAATAGTTTTCAGGAGAGCCTCGTTTATTTCCTCTTAAAGGGAAATAAGGAAAAATAAACGGGAGCGTGTGATGAAAAATATTTTAGTGTCTATTGTTATGGGAAGTGAATCTGATCTATCCACCATGGAAGAAGCCGCCAAGATCTTAAAAAATTTCGGCGTTTCGTATGAAGTCAAAGTTTGGTCTGCACATCGCACCCCTGATGAAACGGCGGAATATGCCAAAGCCTTAAAATCGCGCGGAGTTCAAGTTGTTATTGCCGGCGCGGGCGGAGCGGCCGCGTTAGCGGGAGTAGTGGCAAGCTTTACCACAATTCCGGTCTTAGGCGTGCCTATTGAAACAACCGCCTTAGACGGATTAGATTCCTTGCTTTCAACAGTGCAGATGCCGGCCGGAACTCCCGTCGGGACTTTAGCCATCGGAAAACCAGGTGCCAAAAATGCGGCCTTTTTGGCGCTACGTATTCTCAGCTTATCGGATAAAACGATCGGGGCAGCTTTAGAAAAATATCGCGGTGAACAAGCGGAAAAAATAAAGAATATCAAGGTAGACGTTTGAAGACCGAAATTATTAAAATTCATCCGAATTATCCTGAATACGATAAGATTATCGAATGCGCCAAGATCATTCGTGACGGTGGGCTCGTTGTATTTCCCACCGAAACGGTTTATGGGATTGCGGCCAATGCCGAGGACAGAAAAGCGGTTGAACGTCTTTATAAAGTAAAACGTCGTTCTTTGGATAAACCGTTTTCCATTTTAGCCTGGCAAAAATTAGCCATTGATGAAATGGGTTATAAGACGGATCGTTCGGTTTATAAGTTGATCGATGAATTTTGGCCCGGCCCTTTAACTGTTATTGTTCCAACGCAAGATGCCGGAAAAACGATTGGCCTAAGGATGCCTAATAATTTGATCGCCTTAAGCTTAGCGCGCGAAGCACAATGTTTGGTGGCGGCGCCGTCGGCGAACTTTGAAGGCAATCATCCTCCGGTCACTTATGCGGAGGCCTTGCGTGATCTTGACGGGCTGGTGGATGTGGCTATTGACGGCGGTCCATCGACAGTCGGACATGAATCTGCCATCGTTGATCTAACCAACTTACCGCCGAAGATTTTACGTTCCGGCCCCATTAGCCAGGCGGATATTGACCGGATCACAAAACAAAAGATCGTTCTTTTTGTCTGCACCGGAAATAGTTGCCGGTCGGTGATGGCGGAATATTTGTTACGCAAGAAATTAGAAGATCGACGGGATGTCAAAGTTATTTCGGCGGGAACGGGTGTTTATATCAGCACCGGCGCCAGCGAGGAAACATTATGTGTCCTTCGCAAAGAAGGCATTAACGCGCTGTCGCATCGCGCTCAACCGGTGACAAAGATCTTGTTAAAGAAAGCGGACCTGATCTTCGTGATGACCTCAAGCCATCGACGGCAAGTTTTAGAATTCGCTCCGTCGGTAGAAGACCGGATCTATTTATTGCGGGAATTTGCGAAAAATGCCAAAAGTTTAGAAGAAACGGATATCTCGGACCCTATCGGAAGATCGGCGCAGGCTTATGAGGAATGTTTAGAAATGATCAAAGACAGCATACAAAAAATAGGAGAACTGGTTTGAACATTTATATCGGGGCGGATCACCGCGGATTTGTTCTTAAGGGAAAAATAAAGAAATTTCTGGCCGATCGCGGATATCATGTTGTTGATGTCGGAACGTATGAGCGTGATGTTAGCTGTGATTATCCTAAGACAGCTCTTCAGGTGGCTAAAAAAGTCGCCTGCGATAAACAAGCGCGTGGTATTATTGTGTGTATGTCAGGCATTGGTAATTCAATTGTTGCTAATAAGGTTAAGGGTATTCGAGCGGCTCTTTGTTATAACAAAACGGCCGCGCGTCTTTCCCGGGAACATAATGATGCCAATGTCTTGGCATTAGGTTCAAAGTTTGTGACTAAAAAAGAGCTGTATGCCATTATTACGATTTGGCTTAAAACGCCTTTTGAAGGTGGGCGTCATTTAAGAAGGGTGAATCAAATTCGAAGCATTGAAAGAGGACTTTGTTAATTTAATTTTTACGGTTACGGAGGAAACATGTCACGTCTTATGAAGGTTGATGGGCAGGTTTACAAGGCTATTCAAAATGAAGTTAAGCGGCAAAATGAGAACTTAGAGCTGATCGCTTCGGAAAATTTTGTTTCCGAGGCTGTTTTAGAAGCTCAGGGTTGCGTGATGACCAATAAATACGCTGAAGGTTATCCCACAGCGCGCTGGTATGGCGGCTGCGAAAATGTTGATGTCGTCGAGCAATTGGCCATTGACCGTGCGAAGAAAATATTCGGTGCGGAGCATGTGAACGTTCAACCTCATTGCGGTTCGCAGGCGAATATGGCGGTCTATCAGGCGGTTTTAAATCCGGGTGATACAGTTTTAGCGATGGACTTAGCCTGCGGCGGGCATTTAACGCATGGGCACAAATTAAATTTTTCCGGGCGGACCTACAAAATGGTTCCTTATGGAGTCAATAAAGAAACAGAAATGCTCGATTACAATGAAATTATGGATATTGCCAAAAAATGTCAGCCTAAAATGATCTTGGCCGGCGCCTCGGCATATTCACGTATCATTGATTTTAAGAAATTCCGTGAAATTTGCGACGCGGTCGGCGCGTATCTTTTTGTGGATATGGCGCATATCGCGGGATTGGTGGCGGCAGGGCTTCATCCAAATCCTGTTCCGCTAGCGGAATTTGTAACGACCACAACGCATAAAACATTGCGTGGGCCGCGCGGCGGAATGGTTTTTTGCCGTAAAGAATTTGCTAAAAGAATTGATATGACGGTTTTTCCGGGAATTCAAGGCGGGCCTCTCATGCATGTGATCGCGGCCAAAGCGGTGGCTTTAAAAGAAGCATCCAGCGGCAGTTTTAAGAAATATCAGGCGCAGATCATTAAAAATGCTAAGGCTTTATCGAATAAATTAGCCGGACGTGGTTATCGTATTGTCGCCGGAGGGACCGATAATCATCTTTTTATGGTAGACTTGCGGGAGAAGAATATTTCCGGAAAAGATGCCGCGCATCTTTTAGACCAGGTGCGTATTACGGTCAATAAAAATCTTATTCCCTATGACCCGCAGCCACCGATGGTAGCGAGCGGTATTCGTATCGGAACGCCGGCGGTGACCAGCCGCGGCATGAAAGAAGCGGAGATGAAAAAGATCGCCGAGCTTATTGACGAAGCGGTGACGTATCGCGATGATGAAGAAGTTTTGGAAGATATTCGCAAAAAAGTCGGACAGGTCACTAAAAGATTTCCTTTATACGGGTATAAAAAAATTAAAAAATGAAATGTCCCAGCTGTTTTTATAAAGAAACTAAAGTTATTGATTCGCGTTTAAGCAGTGACGGTGCTTCTATTCGCCGCCGGCGGGAATGTTTAAAATGCGAGAAGCGTTTTACAACGTATGAATATGTTGAACAAGTTCCTTTGATGGTGGTTAAAAACGACGGACGAAGACAGCCATTTGACCGTAAAAAGATCGTAGCCGGCCTTATTAAGGCTTGTGAAAAACGTCCCATTAGTATTGATAAGATGGAAGATGTGACGACGGAAATCGAACGCACGGTCCAAAAACAATTCGATAAAGAAGTGAACTCAAAGGCTATCGGCGAATTAGTGATGGAAAAATTAGCCGTTTTAGACGAAGTGGCTTATGTGCGTTTTGCTTCTGTCTATCGGCAGTTCCGTGATGTTAATCAATTTATGAGCGAGCTGCACCATATCCTTGATAAAGAGAAAGTAAAACGAAAGAAGTAGCGTGATGATCCAAGTTGAATTAAGCAAAATTATTATTGATGAAAAACGCCAAGACCAGATCATTGTCCTTCGGGAAAAAGAGGGAACAAGGCAGTTTCCGATCGTTATCGGTTTTTTGGAAGCATCTAGTATCAAGATGAAGCTTTCCGGGCTTCAAGTCCCGCGTCCGATGACCCATGACCTTCTCATAGCGCTTATTGAAGGCCTGGATGCTAAATTGGAAAAACTGGTGGTGGATAAATTAATCGATAATACCTTCCATGCAAAGCTTATCCTAAAGGTTGCCGACGGAAAATCAAAAACGGTCGATTGCCGCCCGTCCGACGGCGTTGCTTTAGCCGTTCGCGCTAATGCGCCTATTTTTGTCGAAGAAGAAGTTTTAAAGAAGGCCTCTATTTTTAAGGCATAGCCTGCGCCGCTTTTCTCCTATGAATCTTCAAAACTCATTGCATCTTAAAATACCTTTCCTGGAATTGATCCAAGGCCTAGCAAAGGAAAAGAAGCGATCGATCTTCCTTGTGGGAGGATCTTTGCGTGATTGCCTTCTTGAGCGCCACGTGATGGATTTTGATTTTGCGGTTTCCTGTGGCGCTATCAAATGTGCGCAAGAATTCTGCAAAAAAATTAAAGGAGCTTTTGTCCTTTTGGATGAAGAGCACGGCTGTGCCCGCATCGTCAAAAAAACCAAAGAGGGGATCTTAACTTTTGACTTTGCCGATTTTCGCGGAAAAACCATTTCTGACGATCTGGCTTTAAGAGATTTTACGATCAATACGCTTTGCGTTGATGTGCAGAAGATCGCTGGCAACACAATATTGCTCCAAGCCATTTTGAGCCATGACAATGCGTTAGAGGATATTCGATCAAGGAAGATTTCCATGGTTTCTGTTCGAAGTTTCAAAGATGACCCTTTAAGATTGGTGCGTGCTTTTAGTTTGCAGGCTACGTTAGACTTTTCCATTGACCGTAAGACATTGGCGCAAATCAAAAAGGACAAAGATCTTCTAGCTCAAACCGCTTATGAAAGAATTCGTGACGAGTTTTTCAAAATATTATTATCTGAGCGCGCCGCGCCAACGTTGATCCTGATGGACAAAGTTGGTTTGCTGGAGAAAATTATCCCGCAGATCGCCGTTATGTTCAATGTGAAACAAGGCGGATACCACCATTTGGATGTTTGGAAGCATTCTTTGGAAGTGGTGACACAGCTGGAAAAGGTATTTTCTGAAGTTAAACACGATCAGGATATTAAGAATTATCTTGAGGAGCCTTTGGCGGGAGTGCGAAACCGCCTGGCGCTGATGAAATTAGCAGCACTTCTCCATGATATCGGAAAGCCCGATACTCGCCGGAAAGAAAAAAAGCGCATGACTTTTCACGGCCACGAGCGTGTTGGCCGGGACATCTCTCGTCCTATAGCGCTTATGCTTAAGCTTTCCACAGATGAGCGCCACATTTTAGAAGATATGGTTTTTTGGCATCTTCGCCCGGGCTATTTATCCAATTTTAATATTCCCAGCGAGCGGGCCATGTTTAGATATTTTCGCGACACCAAAAAAGAAGCTCTAAGTATTGCGCTTTTATCATTGGCTGACCAAAGGTCTACGCGAGGGCCTTTAACGACCGCTTCAAAACAAAAGCACCATGAAAAAATCGCCTGGAAGATCATTAAACGTTATTTGGCAAAATCCAAAGAAAATCCTCTCAAGCGCCTTATTACGGGACATGATTTAATCCGACAATTAAAGTTAACACCGAGCCCAGTTTTTGCTAAAATTTTACGTGCTGTTGAGGAGCGTCAAACCTTGGGTGAGATCAATACAAAAACACAAGCGCTTGTGGCGGCTAAGGCTATGGTTAAGAAAAATAAAGGCAGAAACATTAATTAATGAAAATAGAAAATACAGAGATCAAGATCATTAAAGGCGACATTACTGATCTTACCGTTGATGCGATCGTCAGCGTTGCCAATGACCGACTTCTCATGAATGTGGATGTGGCCTCCGCCATTAAACGCAAAGGCGGCCAGGCTATTGAGGATGAGGCTGTTAAAAATTTGCCCGTGGTGATGGGCAATTGTGTTTTAACAACAGCGGGAAATCTTAAAGCCAAACATGTTATTCATTCGGTCATTATGGGGATGGATTTACGTACCGACGAAAAGAAAATACGCCAAGGTGTCGCCGGTGCTTTAAAGTTAGCGAACCAGATGAAATTAAAGTCTCTCGCCTTTCCGGCCCTTGGCCATGGCGTGGGCGGATTTCCGCTCATTGGCGTGCCGAAAGTCATGATCCAGGAAGTCCTCAAATTCCTGCGGCAGGCAAAATCTGCTCCGTCAGAAATTATTTTCTGCCTCTATGATGATGACTCGTTTAAGATCTTTGAGAAAACGATCCCGGCTTATCTGGAACATGTGCTGTATACTTTGTCGAAGGGGCCGTTTTTAACGGTAGATATCATTATTGAACTCAAAGAGGGAATTGTCGTTATTGAACGCTCTAATCCTCCTCTTGGATTAGCTTTGCCCGGCGGATTTGTTGATTACGGAGAAAGCTTGGAAGAAGCGGCTTGTCGTGAGGCTAAAGAAGAAACCAATTTAAAGCTTTTGAATTTAAAACAATTTCATACCTTTTCAGAGCCAGGGCGTGATCCGCGCTTTCATACCGTTTCAACGGTTTTTATCGCCGGGGCGAGCGGGATCCCAAAATCCGGCGATGACGCTAAGGCGCTGCGCGTTGTTCCCTTAAAAGATTTGATGAAGCTTGATTATGCTTTTGACCATAAGCAAGTTATTAAAGATTATTTGAAACAGTGCGGTATGTCGTCAGCGAAGTCTAAAAAGTGAAAATTATGAACATCCTTATTAAAAACATTCGTTTTATCATCATTGTTTTAGCCGTGTTTTTGATCTATCAATATGCGGCTAAGTATTTCCATGAAAATAAGATCTTAAAAGAAATGGTGGCGCGCCTGGAGGCTGATTCGCGCGGGGCACAAGTGCTCGTGACCAATGTATCGTTTGATGAACAGACCGGAAGGAATCTGACCACCATTAAATTCCAAGAATTTGACGCGCAACAAAAGCCTTTAGCGCCAAAGTACTTTACGTTTTCCGGAAACCTGATCCAATTCCAATCGCTGGTGATCCGCTTTGATGATATTCGTATTCGTCAGGCGGATAAATTCCGCGGAAAAAGCGCGTATCTTTTTATGAAGGTCTTTGTTCTGGACGGAAAAAATACGCAGGTATTCGACATCGCGAAAGTCAACGAAGTTCCGCTGGGTTACCAAATTGATGGGGCATCTCATTTTGAAAAACGGTTATGGGAACGTTTCTGGGGGTATGCTTTAAATGCAGATCAGGCGAAAGACATGGGCATTAAAAATGCGCAAATCGAAGCGCCTGGAACGGTTTTTGTTCCCGGAACGCTTTATACGATTAAAATCGAACACGACGGAGGTTTAAGGATCGAAGCTCAAGCTCTGCCGGAGATTCTTAAAGGGGAAAGGATAGGGGCATAATGGAACATATTACAGTTCTTATTGCTGACGATGAAGTGGATGTTCTGGAGATCATGGCCAAAAAGATCTCGGCGGTCGGATATAAAGTTCTTACGGCATCTGACGGCCAAGAGGCGTGGGAAAAGATCAAGGCAGAAATCCCGGATGTGATCTTATTGGATTTAAGAATGCCAAAACTTGACGGATTTATGGTTTTGAAGAATTTAAGGGATAATCCGCCTACTAAAAAATGGCAGCCGGTCATTATCATCTCAGCCGTCGGAGAATTAGACAGCATGAAAAGAGGCTTTGACTTGGAAGCTGATCATTATTTAACAAAGCCTTGCGACATGGAAGTTGTCCTTAAATCAATTCGCTTGATGGTTAGCCTCATCCCACAGCGCAGGTCTAATCTGGAAATGGATGAAGAAAAGAAATAGAACGCAATGATGATCAAACTTTTGATCGCTCTAATCGCGGTTTTTATTCTTCTCGTCGGGTTTGTCAGGTACTTTGAAGCCAATAGCATCTTTCATCCGACGACTGAGATGCCGGTTAATCCCAATTTGATCGGGTTTGATTACGAAGACGTTTATTTTAAAACACAAGACAATCTTCTTTTGAACGGATGGTTCATAAAATCTCCCGGAGCTCTCACAACAGTTTTATTTTTTCACGGAAATGCCGGCAATATCAGCCATCGGTTGGAAAAGATCGTTCTTTTCCGCCAGCTGGGCTTAAATACATTTATTATTGATTACCGAGGTTATGGAAAAAGCGAGGGAAAACCGACCGAAGAGGGAATTTATAAAGACGCGTCGGCTGCTTTGGATTATTTATCCACACGCGATGATATCAACCGCAATCGTTTGATTGTTTATGGCGATTCGCTGGGAGGCGTTGTGGCGGTTGATTTGGCCTCAAGAAAGAAAGTCGCTGCTTTGATCGTTGATTCTTCGTTCCCGTCGGCGGCCGATGTAAGCAAGACTATTTTTCCGTTCATTCCATCCTTTTTCTTGAGAACAAAAATGGATTCGGCAAAGAAAGTCAAGCAAGTCACAATTCCGAAGCTGTTTATTCATAGCACCAATGATGAAATTATTCCTTTCGCGTTAGGCAAAAAGTTATTTGACTTGGCCGGCAGCCCTAAAGAATTTTTATCTATTACCGGCGGGCATAATACCAATCACATCGATTCTCATGATGTTTTGATAAAGAATATAACCCAATTCCTAAAGAAGAATAATTTACTCTAAGACAATGACAAAAAAATTCTTAAAAACAAAAGGGATGAGCATCATCGGGCCTAATGGAAAGCCGATGATCTTAAAAGGCGTTAATTTAGGTGGATGGCTTTTGATGGAAGGCTATCTGATGCATGCTTTAAATAGGCCGCAACGCGAGTTTAAGCAGAATTTTGAAAAAGCCCTAGGAAAGAATGCGTTAAAAGATTTCGAGAAGTCTTTTAATAACAGCTTCATCTGCGAAAAAGATATTGCCGCGATTGCCAAAATGGGGTTTAACTGTGTGCGCGTGCCGTTTCATTTTGAACTTATTGAAGAAAAGCCGTATCAATATTCTTCCCGCGGGCTCAAATACTTAAAAGATCTTGTCCGTTGGGCGGGGCGTCATCGTATTTGGGTCATTTTAGATTTGCACGCCGCGGCCGGCGCGCAAAACCACGATTGGCATTCGGATAGTTTTGGGCCAGCACTGCTTTGGCAAAGAAAAGAATTCCAGAATCGTACCTTTGCTTTGTGGGAATTTCTGGCGGATCAATTTAAAGATGAGCCATGGATCGCCGGTTATGACCTTTTGAATGAAGCGGTTTTACAAGATGAGCGCCTGTTGAATCAATTTTACAAAACGCTTATTAAGCGTATAAGAAAAATTGACCAGAACCATATGATCTTTGTTGAGGGCAATACCTGGGCGACCAATATCAAATGCCTGGACGCTTTTGACGATGATAATATCGTTTTAAGCGTTCATTTTTATGAGCCGCTTCAGTACACATTTAATTTAACGGCCCATTTATCTTATCCGCTTCGCCATCAGGGAAAAACCTGGAATAAAAAAACCTTAAGAGATATTTTAGGCGCTCACTTTAAAGTCGCTAAGCGGTGCAACCGTCCCGTTTTCGTCGGAGAATTCGGCATCAATGACCGCCAAGGGCTTTATGGAGAAAAACTTTGGCTTAAGGATATGCTTTCCTTGTTCAGGGAATTTGGGTTTTCCTGGACGTATTGGACATATAAATCCATCAAAAATGCTTATTTGGTCGATGGGATCTTTTCGTTTCTTGAAAATCCGCCGTGGGTCAATCGCATGGGTCCTGTCCAAGGCTGGAGCACGTATCATCTTTATTGGCCCAAACAAAAACGCGAGATGATCTCATCTTGGAAAACCGAAAGTTTTCAAAAGAATAAATGGTTATTGAATACCTTGCGCCATGCCCTCTAAGAATATGCCGATCGTGATCACCAGTGCCCAAAATCCACGGATTAAATCTGTGATCGATTTAAGAGAAAAGAAAACTCGTGATAAAACGGGTTTGATGATCGTGGATGGTTTTCAGGAGATCAGGTGTGCTTTAGAAGCGAAAGCGGAGTTTGAAGAGATCTATATTTGCCGTGATTTTTGGAGTGAACAAACTAAGTCTTTATCGGAAAATTTAATAGCACGTGGCGTTGAATGTTTTGAATTGGGAAAGACGGTTTTTCCAAAAGTTTCTTTCGGCGAACGGATGGAAGGTATCGTTGCCGTTTGCAAGAAACCAAAGTGGGAACTTAGCGATCTAAAAATAACAAAACAATCGCTTTTAGTTATCGCCGAGGGCATTGAAAAGCCCGGAAATTTAGGAGCTATTTTAAGAACTTGCGACGGGGCCGGAGTTGACGGGTTGATCGTTTGTTCGGGCGTTGTCGATTGTTATAATCCCAATGTTGTCCGCGCAAGCTTGGGAACAATATTTTCGGTGAAAGTTATCGAGGCTTCCGCTCAAGAGGCACTTGATTTCTTAAAAAAGAACAATATTAGCATTTGCTCAACGTTTGTGTCGGCCGAAACGGTCTATACGGATGCTTTACTAAAAACTCCTTTGGCGGTTGTGGTAGGGGCGGAAAAAGACGGCCTAAGCAGTTTTTGGGCGAAGCACTGCGACTTGAAAATAAAGATCCCTATGAGGGGAACGGCGGATTCTTTGAATGTTTCCGCGGCCACGGCCATTGTTATTTATGAAGCCCTTAGACAAAACACCTCCCATTAGGTTGCAGGTTTTTTTATCGCATAGCGGACTATGTTCCCGCCGTGAAGCGATGAAAATTATCCAGCAAGGCCGGGTGAGCCTTAATGGGCAAATCACTACGGAGCCGTCGACGCCGGTTGATCCAGTAAAAGATAACGTTGCGGTCGATGGACAGGATATTAAAAGCTCAGCGCATGAATACATTCTACTCAATAAACCTAAGGGTTATGTAACGACGACAGCCGATCCTCACGCGCAAAAAACGGTTCTTGACCTGGTGCCGAAAGAATTTCAGCATCTTTATCCGGCCGGACGCCTTGACCAAGACACCCAAGGCTTGCTTTTATTAACTAATGACGGCGATGTCGCCTATAAGTTGACGCATCCTAAATTCAATGTTGATAAAACTTATTTAGCTAAGATCTCAGGAGTTTTAGCTCCTTTAGAAAAAGAAAAGTTAGAAAAAGGCGTTGTCATTGAGGATAAAATAACAGCTCCGTCGAAAATAACCAATGTGAGAATTTCTTTGGGGCAAACAGAGTTTTTGATCACTATTCATGAAGGACGTAAGCGTCAGATTCGCTTAATGCTTCAAGCCGTGGGACATAAAGTGGTTGACCTTACGAGGATCAAGCAGGGGCCTTTGAGCTTAGGAGATTTGAAATTGGGCTGTTGGCGCCGTTTGAGCGAACAGGAAATCCTACAATTAAAGAGTATCTAAATCATGATCACTATTACTAATCTTTCCAAGAATTTTGACCAGCGGATGCTGTTGAATAATGTCTGCATTAGCATTTACCGCAATGAAAAGATCGGTTTGACCGGACCTAACGGAACGGGAAAAACTACGCTTTTTTCCATTATTCTCGGTCAGATGGAGCCGGGATCGGGAAATGTTCAAGTTCAGAAAAATCTTAAAATAGGTTATTTACCGCAAGAAGCACATTTTGAATCGGGGCGGACCGTGATCGACGAAATTACAGCCGGCGATGAGCAGATGATCGCTTTAAAAAAAGAAAAAAAAGAATTAGAAGATTCTAACCGTGCCGGGGAAATGCGTTATGGCGATATTTTGCATGAATTGGAACAAATGGGCGTTTATGACCTTGAGCATAAAGCGGAGAAAGTTCTCTCTGGGCTTGGATTTCGCCAGCAAGATTTCACTCGCCCTATCGCTAATTTAAGCGGCGGCTGGCAGATGCGCACACTTTTAGCAAAACTTTTGGTGTATCAATTTGACCTGCTTTTATTGGACGAACCGACGAACTATTTGGATTTAGAGGCAACATTGTGGTTTAAAGATTATTTAGCGAGTTATCAGGGAACGTTCGTTATTATTTCCCACGATAAAGTTTTCTTAAATGAGGTAACAAATTACACCATTGTTTTAGAAGACGGGCGTATGTCTAAAGTTAAAGGTAACTATGAAGAGTATGAACAGGCGAAATTGCAAAGAGTAGCCTCATTAGAAAAAAGACAAAAGGTGGTTGAGAAAAAACGCGACCAGCTTGAACGGTTTGCCCAGCGTTTTCATGCCCAGCCGAATCGGGCATCCGCTGTACGCAATAAGCGAAAAATGATCGAGCGCTTGGAAACGATCGAGATTCCGGGTGAAAAACACAGCATCAAAGATTTTGATTTTCCCGTGACTCAACAAAGCGGACATTCCGTGATCACCTTAAGAAATATTTCAAAATCGTATACTGACCTTAAGGTTTATCAAGGGCTTGATTTTGAAATTACCCGCGGAGAAAAGATCTGCTTGATCGGACATAACGGCGCCGGAAAATCAACGCTTCTTAAAATGTTGGCCGGTGTCGTCAAGCCCGATAGCGGCGAACGCAAATTAGGGCACAATGTTGGTTTGGGATATTTCTCCCAGACGCGCTTAGACGTCCTTAATCAAGAGAAAACGGCGTTTGATGAAGTAGCGACGTCTGCCGCCGGCATTGTTCCGGCGCTTAAGATCAGAACACTTTTAGGTTTATTCAATTTTCGCGGTGATGATGTTTTTAAGCAGGTGAAGGTTTTATCAGGGGGAGAAAAGAGCCGGCTTATTTTAGCGAAACTTTTGATTAGTCCGCCGAATTTTATTTTGCTGGATGAGCCTACCACCCATTTGGATATTGACGGCGTGGAAGCGCTCACTAAAGCATTTAAAGCATATGAAGGGACACTTTGTTTTATCAGTCACGATTTATTTTTTGTTAAACAGATCGCCAACCATGTCGTGGAAGTTAATAACGGGGTTTTAAAAAATTATCCGGGAGGGTTAGACTATTATCTGGATAAAAAGCGCGCTCAGGATGATCTTTTAAAGCAAGGTGAATCAAAGGTAAAACAAGAGCAAAAAGAAAAAAAGAAACTTAGCTCATTCGAGCAGAAAAATGATCCCAAAACAACAGAATTGCACCATCAGCATCAGCAGGCCTTAAAAAGGCTTGCGGAAATTAAAAATGAACTAAAACGGCTCGACAATGAAAAAGGACAATTGGAAGCGGAAAGCTTTGTGAAGTCTAAGGCTATTTCGGACCCGTCGGGCCGGCGTGATTCGCAAACATTAAAAGAATATGGCCAAAGGCTTAAATTCATTCAACATCGGGTCAGAGAGATCGAAACAACCGCTGAGCAATTAACGCAAGAACGCGATCAGATCGGTAAAAAATAATCTTTAAAGCGTTTTAAAAAACGCGGAGGATCAAGATGAAGAAAGAAATTATTATTCTCTCTTTTGGGCTGATCATTTTTTGCGGATGTGCAAAACTGGCACATCTTGAAGAACTCCTAACGCTTAAAAGTTTTTCCGACAATCAAGCACAGCAAGTTAAATACGTAGAAGTTCAGGATAAAAAGTTTGCGTTGCTTTTAGAGGCTATCAAAAATGACCAGATGAAAGACCATCCGGATAAAAAAGAATTCCTTAAAACGTTCGGCCAGCCCATTTTGGCCAAACGTGTTGTTGAAAACGGCGTAGAGCTGGAAGAATATCTTTATCGCTATAGCGCAAAATTATCAGGATCAGAGAAAGTCTATGTTTATTTTGATGCGCAAGGAAAAATAAGTCGTTGGCGTTATGTGGAGCCGGAAAAAAGAAAATAATTCACGAAGTGAACAGGTGGAATGATGGGTGAACGAACAGCAAAAAATTTAGAAGAGATCTATAAACGGCTTTATGCCAAATTTGGGCCGCAGCATTGGTGGCCCGGGAAAACCAAATTTGAGATCATTGTTGGTGCTATTTTAACGCAAAATACCAGCTGGAATAATGTGGAAAAAGCCATTCGTAATTTAAAGCACCATGGTTTTCTAACGCCGCAAAGATTAAAAGAGGCTTCCGTAAGGAAGATCGCGGCGCTCATAAAACCTGCGGGGTATTTTAACGTTAAGGCGATGCGCCTTAAAAACTTTATCCATTTTCTTTTTAAAGAATACGACGGCAGTTTGGAGAAAATGTCAAAAGAATACTGGGCGAATCTACGTATGAAATTGTTGAATGTTAATGGCATCGGGCCGGAGACGGCTGATTCGATCCTTTTATATGCGTTCAACAAACCTGTTTTTGTTGTTGATGCTTATACAAAAAGAGTTTTAGCCCGGCATAATTTGATCGGGCGCCATGCGGATTATCAAAGCATTCAAAATCTCTTTACGGATAATCTTAACCAAGACGCAAAAATGTTCAACGAGTATCATGCTCTGATTGTTCGTTTGGGCAAAGAGCTGTGCAAATCCAAACCCTTGTGTGAAATTTGTCCTTTAAATAATCTCAGCTACTCCATCAATTATAAATGTTATTCCTGCAATAAATTCCTTCCTCGGCCGCAAGAACGGTATCATTTTAATCTAGAATTATATGCGGCCCCCGAGATCGTTCCGACGGAAGCCGAGCTTAAAAAAGACCCCCAGGCGGAAATAAGATCCTTGGTTGATCAAATGGGTAAGAAGAATATTTCCGAACTTCCCGAAGATAAATATATTTCTCATAAAGCGAGTTTATGTAAAAAGTGCCATGATACGTTCAGGGCGCGAGTTCAAAACAAAGAATTTGTCTAACGTTTTGAGGGGCTATGCCCACACTTAATCAAAAATTCCTCGAACAATGCCGGCAATTCCCCGACAGGGAAGCTTTTTGCCTTAAAATTCTCACCGGCTGGCGCCGTTACAAATATACAGATGTTGCGCAACATGCCCTTAAAGTGGCGTATTGGTTGCGTAACCAAGGGTTGCAAAAACAAGACAGAGTTGCTTTACTCGCGGATAATGGGCCCGAATGGGGTATTATTTATTTCGGGATCCTTTTAGCCGGAGGCGTCAGTGTTCCTCTTGACCCGCAAGCAAACCACGATGATACGGTTATCTTTATTCGCGATGCGCATGCCACTTTTATTTTCTCAGAAAATAAATTAACGCATCTTTTAAAAGAGCGTGTTGACTCGTCTATCCGGTTTGTTTCTTTACGCCGCGAAAGAAATAACCCGGTATCTTCCTTCGAGGAAATCGCTAATCTTGCCATCGCGCCTGACGCGCCCTCATTGCCGGATGTTGCCGAGGACGACACAGCTTCTATTTTGTATACGTCGGGTACGACGTCAAATCCTAAGGGCGTTGAGTTAACGCATAAGAATTTCTTATCGAATTTCAACGGGCTGAATCAATTAAAGATTTGCTCGGGTGACGATTGTTTTATTTCGGTCTTGCCTTTATTCCACGCGTATGCGTTTATGGCGACATTGATCTTTCCGCTTTTTTTAGGCGCTAAAATTATTTATCCGCGCACCATGAAAAGCGTTGAGCTGATGCAGATCATGAAGGAATCCAAGGTGAGTATTTTTGTGGGTGTTCCGGAATTATTCGCCCATATTTACAAGGGGATTGACGAAAATGTAAAAAATCTCCCGGTTTTTCTTAAAGCCCTCCTGAATCTTCTCACTAATGCCGGATGGAATTTAAAACAAAAAAAGAATATCGATATTCTAAAGTTGATCTATTTCTCCGTGCACGACCGTTTTGGCGGTAATCTGCGGTATCTGGTCAGCGGCGGGGCGCGCCTTGATCCCCAAATTGCTTTAGGGTTGAAACGATTTGGTTTTGATGTTTTGGAAGGCTATGGCCTGACCGAAACAGCACCGGTCGTCTCCCTAACTCCTGCTTTGAACCCTATTATCGGTTCTGTCGGAAAACCGTTGGATGGCGTTGAGGTCAAGATCGTTCACCCCGATGCCGAAGGCGCCGGGGAGATCATTATCCGCGGCCCCAATTTAATGAAAGGGTATTATCAAAAAAAGGATGAAACGGATAAGGTCATTCGGGATGGTTGGTTTTATTCCGGAGACTTAGGAAAAATCGATGCCCAGGGATGTCTTTATATTTGCGGCCGCCTTAAAGAAGTGATCGTTCTATCTTCTGGGAAAAATGTTTTTCCGGAAGAGGTCGAAAAATATTATGGGCAGTCTGTGTATGTTAAAGAGTTGGCGGTTTTATTAACGCGGGAAAATGGCGTTGAAAGCCTTAAAGCTATTATTGTTCCGGACTTTGAATTCTTTAGAAAAAACGGCATGATCAATATCTTAGAGAAGATCAAGTGGGATATGGACAATGCTTCTAAAAAAATCTCTGCTTATAAGCGTATTATGGGTTTTGCGATCTCCAAAGAAGAACTTCCTAAAACTCGCTTAGGAAAAATAAAAAGATATCAATTGCCGGATATTTACCATCAGCTAGAAAAGGCGGCGACTGCGCAAACATCAGCTCATCGTCCGGGAAGCATGACCATGATCTTGCAAAGCCCCGTCGGTAAGAAAGTAGCGCTTTATTTGGCGAAAGAATTATCGGTCGATCGCGACATTAAGATGGAAGATCATCTGGAGCTTGATCTTGGCGTGGATTCTTTAAAACGTATTGAACTGATGGCCGGCTTGGAAAAAATGTTCCATATTCAACTTCCCACTGAGGCTGTTTTTCAGCTGGCGACAGTGGCGGATGTCATTGCCAAGATCAATACAACCATATTTTCCGATGATTCAGCGCGCTATCTGGATGAAGATTTTCAATTTTCTTGGCGGGAGATTTTATCCCGTCCGGTCGCGGAAGACGAATTTCCACAAATCGATCTCGAACCTGATATTATCAATCGTTCTTTAAGTTATGCGGTTAAAGGATTGGCCCTTGGTTTGCTTAAAACATTTTTTCGCTTAGAGATCGTCGGCAAGGAAAATCTTCCCGAACACGGGCCGTATCTTATTTGCTGCAATCATGCGAGTTATTTAGATGCCTTTGTGGTGATGGCAGGTATCCCTAATAAAATCGTTACACAGTCTTATTTTATCGGACTAAAGGATATTTTTGAACATCCTTTGATCAGTTGGGCGATCCGGATGGCGCGCCTTATTCCCATTGACCCTTCCGCCGAGCTTATCAAAGCGATGCGGGCGGCGACGTTTACCTTGAATCAGGGAAAGATCGTTTGCATTTTTCCGGAAGGGCAACGTTCGATTGACGGGGACGTCAAAACGTTTAAAAAGGGTATCGGGATTTTGACAAAAGAATTAAATACTCGTGTTATTCCGGTGGCGATCAGTGGAACGTTTGAGGCTTGGCCCCGGACAGAAAAGTTCCCTAAAAAACATCCTATCAAAATTGTTTTTGGACCGTCGATGAATTTCCCGGAATCCTCATCTTATATTCAAATCGCGGATCGTGTCCGTGAGGAAGTTGTTAAATTACGAACGCAAGCTTACAAGAATTTTCCCGCCGGAGCTTAACCGTGAGAATAGCTTAAAAGATACGGGTTACAGCGCAAATAGTCCCTGAATTGTTCGCTCAAAGAAAGAACGATCTCATAGTCTTGGCTTGGCCGTCTTTCCTTAGCCGAAGAAACGCGTACGATACGGCTTTTAAATTGAAAGCGTGATTTGTGCATCAAGGAATCTCTGTTCTGCAGATTAATGCTGACTTCCACGGGCGCATCGTGAGGGACAAAGATAGGGATCAGGCACGAAAGCCCGATCAGATTGATATCTTTCGCGCAGCACGTCAAATGTGTTTCGGCGACCTTTAACTCGATAGGCACTTGATAGGCGAAGCGTCGATAACGTCTTTTTTCGACGAACAGATCGCTTTCAGCCGGGGGGTTGAGGCGGAATTTCTTCCAATCATTGCCGTATCTTCCAACCCAGTCACAAGCGGCAGTGGCAAAGCCTATCTCAAAACCCTGTTTTTCGCTTTCTATCCATTTATGCTTGCGTATTTCGATCAAGGCAAGCTCATCGCTCAGAAAAGAATATTTCTTATTCATATGATTCTCCTTTTGTTTTTAAAGTACAGTGATTATAACAAAGCGTTTTTGCAAATCAAGGATTAAAGGGAATAAATTAGTGATTATTTTGTTTTCTTGTCGACGAGAATATGAAAATCGATCCTTTGATGCCTAAAAAAGACTTAATTCAATGAAAGTGTTGCTCTTTTTGTCTTTTTTGGTGTTAACAATGGTGCTATTTACACGGGAGAATGAAAAAGATATAATAAACAAAGTTAAAAACGGATCAATCATACAAGGAGGGGAAGATGATGTGTCCTTTAACATCAAAGATGGCGTGCCCAATGGGAGGCGATTTTGAAATGATGGTTTGTATCGGAGTAAAGATATTCTTATTGGTTTGGGTTATCTTTGTCCCGATCGTGATGACCAATCGTTTGGAAAGAATTATTAAATTGTTACAAGATAAGAAATAAGTGGTTTGATGATCGGCAAGATAGATGAATGAAAAGGCGCCCTTGGCGTTCTGCTTCACAGAACGCCAAGGGCGCCTCTATTTTTTAAAAACATCATGAAACCTAAGATTATTCTTCATATCGATATGGATGCCTTCTTTGCTTCTATCGAGCAAAGAGACAATCCTAAATTACGCGGCCGGCCGGTCATTGTCGGCGCCGATCCTCGTCAGGGGCAAGGGCGAGGTGTTGTCTCCACGTGTTCTTATGAAGCCAGAGTATTTGGTGTTCATTCCGCTATGCCGATCTCTATGGCTTATCGTAAATGCCCTGGGGGAGTTTATCTTGCTGTTGATATGAAAAAGTATCAGCGTGTTTCCAAAGAGATCTTTGATATTCTCTATGATTTTACGCCGGATATTGAACCCATTAGCGTGGATGAAGCTTTTTTGGATATTTCCGGAAGTTATCATTTTTATAAAACTCCCTACGCAACAGCGCTGGCCATTAAAGAGCGCATCAAAAAAGAGATGAACTTAATTGCCTCGATCGGCATAGCGCCGATCAAGATGGCGGCAAAGATCGCCTCGGATCTTTCTAAGCCGGGTGGATTATTAGAAGTATCTCAGGAAAAATTATTCGATTTCCTTTGGCCGCTGGCGGTGGAAAAACTTTGGGGCGTAGGCGAGAAAAGTAAGCAAGCGCTTCATGCGATGAATATCAAAACCATCGGCGATCTAGCGCATACCCCTATGGATGCTTTATACAATCGCTTTGGCGAAAATGGCCGTCATCTTTTTGAGTTGGCCAATGGCATTGATGAGCGGGAAGTTTCTGTCGGCGAAGACGTCAAATCCGTAAGCCACGAGCACACTTTTGAGGAAGATACGCGCGACGTAGAAGGCCTTCACAAAACCCTTCTTTACTTAAGCGAAAAGGTTTCTCACCGTCTGCGCCGCTATCATCTCAAGGGAAAGACGCTGACGGTTAAAATTCGCGCCAAAGGATTTCAAACCTACACGCGTTCCTTTACATTTGCGCAGCGCACCAACTTTGTTGATACGATCTACAAAAAATCCAGAGAACTTTTTGATGATTTTGATATGACGGGGACAAAGATCCGTTTATTGGGCGTAAAAATATCCAACTTTTATGATGAGTATGTGCAAGAAAGCCTTTTTCAAGATCGATCATCCGAGCAAAAAGAAAAGATCCATAAAGCGGTAGATAAAATTAAGGGGAAATTCGGCGAACAGGCTATTACGCGGGGAAGTTTGTAAGTACCAAAGAGCAGATCGTTATTTTAACTCTTTTTTGACAAGGGTTTTCTTAAAGCAGAATGAAGCCATTCCTAAGATCAAGACCCACGAAAAAATAATCAGCAGCCATCCCGATAGTGTCATAGCGGTTTATTTCCTTCCTTTTTCTTCCAGGCGATCTTAACTAAAACGATCAAAACAGCTATGAGTGCTAAAAGCCCGATGCGCGTTGCCAAAACATATATTTTGTCGGCGGGAGCGACATTTTTCATGAAGATGACCGGAAGCCACTCTTGCCAAAACCACATTCCTAAAATAAAGAACAGAAATAACGGTGTAACGTATTTGATGATGAACTTGTAAACACGCGGAATGCGCATATCGGCGCCTCTATGGATCTCATCCCAGGCATTTTCCATGCCGAAAACCCAGGCAAATAAAATGACCTCGATCGTCGCGAACAATACTAAAAAGAACGTTCCTCCCCAGAAGTCCAGTTCATCGACGACACCATTCCTTAAGAAAAAGATCGCCGGCTGACAAAGAATAAAAGACACAACGCCAAAAATAGTTACGGCTTTTTTGCGGTTGATATTGAATTCATCTTCCAGAAAAGCAACGGCTGGCTGTGCCAGCGATACAGAAGAAGTGATTCCCGCCAAAAACAACAAGAAAAACCAGGCGAACCCGAATAGAAACGCGAAAGGTAATTGATTTAAAATAAGCGGCATGGTGACAAATCCTAAATTAAAAACACCGGATGTGGCGATAGATTGGATTTCTGTCGGCCCGAAAAAGATGAACGCCGCCGGGATAATAATGCTGGCGCCCAAAACGACTTCGGCAGTTTCATTGACGCTGGCCGCGGTAAGCCCTGAAAGAACAACATCGTCACCTTTTGACAGGTAACTTGCGTAGGTTAGGATAACGCCGATCCCAACACTTAAAGTAAAAAATATTTGCCCGGCGGCTTCCAGCCAAACTTTAGCTGACTTAAGCGCCGAGAAATCCGGATTCCACAAAAACCCAAAACCATTCATCAAATTCCAATCAGGCTTAGCAGGATCTGGCGTTCCCAGCGTTAGCACTCTGATCATTAAAATAAGCGCGCAGACAAATAAAAGCGGCATCGCCCATTTACAAAGCTTCTCAATGCCACCTTTGATCCCATGATAAATAACGACGGTGTTAAGGATGAAGGTGATAACAAAAAAAGAATAAGCCCATCCTAAGCCGTTAAAAAATTGATTATGCTCGATTCCTTGGTAACCGCGCAAAAAACTCTGCATGGCGGCTTGATCATGCAAGGGGCCGTATT
Organism: Candidatus Omnitrophota bacterium; assembly: GCA_041649175.1. Lineage (NCBI taxonomy): Bacteria > Pseudomonadati > Candidatus Omnitrophota > Candidatus Omnitrophota bacterium. The sequence goes on from JBAZNR010000001.1 coordinate 789,572, forward strand.
TTCCGGTAAGAGCAAAAAAGCTGTAAGCTAAGCTCCATGATTCAATATAGGTATAATAGATGAAGATGACCAGCGGGCCAAAAATACCAATAACCCCGAAATATTTAATAAATCGGTTTTTTCTCCAAACATTGTGGAAAATTCCCGGCGCTGTTCCGTGTTCAAATCCGCCGCCGTAACGCCCTAAAGTCCATTCGATCCACATCAAGGGAATGCCAAGCAAGAAAAGCGAAACAAGATAGGGGATCATGAATGCGCCGCCGCCGTTAGCGGCAACTTTGGCAGGAAATCTTAAGAAATTACCTAAGCCGATGGCTGAGCCGGCAACCGCCATGATAATTCCTAGACGGGAACCCCAGCTGTCTCGTTTTGGTTTCTGGTTCATAATCGAGGTTATTGTAGCAAACGCTTCTTTCCGACGCAATATTATGGGAAAAAATTTTATAACGTGACATCTTTACATTAGGGAAGCCAACTGACAGGTAAATATATTGATTAAAGAATCGATTTTAGGTAATATGATGAGGCAAAATAGACAACTTAAAGGCCATCGCGATGAAAAGTATTGCCATTACAATGGGTTCGTTGACGGTTTATGCCAAGTTAAATGGTTCAGCTACGGCCGGAAAAATTTGGGATGCCTTGCCGTTTAAGTCTTTTACCAGCCTTTGGGGTGATGAAATTTATTTTCAAATTCCCGTCAAGACAAAGCTGGAAGACGGTTTTTCGAAGGGCACAGTTGAGATCGGAGACATTGCTTTTTGGCCGGAAGAAAGTTGTTTTTGCATATTTTTTGGGATGACACCGGTCAGCAAACCCGGGCAAATTAAACCGGCCAGCAAGGTCAATGTGATCGGAAAAATCGAAGGCGATTGGACGAAACTTAAAGATGTTAAGCAAGATGAAACGGTTATTGTCGAAGAGAGAAAAGATTAATAAAAAGGTAACTAACCTATGACTTTACCTAGTTGGATGATTTTGGCGGGAATGACGATCGTGTTGTCCGGGCTTTTTATTTTCTTTAAAAAGCAAATCGAAAGCCAGATGCAAATTAAGTTTTCTCAGTTATCGCAAGAGGCGCTTAAATCCAGCACCGAGCAATTTCTGGTCTTGGCCAAAGAAAAATTAGACTCAGAACGCAGTCAAGCCCAGTCTGACTTAGATATGCGTAAGCAAGCTGTTGAAACCTCCGTTAAAGGATTAAGAGACGAATTGGAGAAATATAAAGTTCTTATCCGTGAGCTGGAGCAAGACCGCGCGCAAAAATACGGAAGCCTCAAAAACGAGCTTGAAAAAACATCTTTAGCAACGACAAAGCTTCAGGAAACAACCAATCGTCTCAGTAATGTTTTAGGCAATGTTAAATTGCGCGGCCAATGGGGCGAGCGGATGGCCGAAGACATTATCAAAAGCTGCGGATTGATGGAGGGCATCAACTATAAAAAACAAACCAAATTAGATTCTGCAGCAACCAAACCTGATTATATCTTTCTTCTCCCCGACAAGCATACGATCAATATGGATGTTAAGTTTCCGCTAGATAATTATTTAGGGATGGTCAATACGGAAGACGTTAATCAAAAAGAAGTTCATAAAAAAGAATTCTTAAAAAACGTCACCATGCGCATTAAAGAAATCCAAGACCGTTCCTATATTAATCCGTCGGAAGGGACACTGGATTTTGTCTTACTTTTTATTCCTAATGAACAGGTCTTTGGGTTTATTCAGGAAAATATGCCGGGTCTTATCGATCAGGCCTTAAAACAAAAGGTTGTTTTATGTTCACCTTTTACGTTATATGCCATGTTAAGCGTTATTCGTCAGGCGTATGAGAATTTTCATTATGAAAAAGCGACGAAAGAAATCGTCAAGATGATAGACCTTTTCTCAAAAACGTACGATATTTTTAAGAAGCGGTTTGAGGAAATCGGAAAATCGATTGGAAAACTAGAAGATCAATACCGCGATGTCGCGCAGACAAGCTTTAACAGCCTGGATGTTAAAATAAAAAGGATCAATGATTATAAAAAGGGGAACATTTCTTCATCCCCGGATAAAAATAACATTATCGAATTATCTCCACAGGATATTGAAGACGACGAGATGACCGGTAATCCATAGAGCTTTGCTGATCAATCATGCCATCCGTTAGAAAATCCAATAATTTCTTTAATCACGCGCTTAATTATAAGAGTTTTTTTCCCAACCAGGTGATCGCTTTTACTAGCGACGATTCCGTCGATTTTAAGCGTAAGCGTGGGCGATTTACTTTAAGCGTGCATCAAAAGAGTTTTCTTTTAAGTCATTCGGGCCATGACATCAAAGAACTGCCTAATACGCGTCAAATTCATGGCGAACGGGTTACTATTATCAGTAAGAAAGATTTTGGTAAAGCCAACCAACTTAAATTAACCGACGGGCTAGCGACCAAAGAGCCTTTCATTCCTTTGGCGGTGCGCACGGCTGATTGTTTGGCTATTTTTATCTTTGATCCGAAAAGCAAAGTAATCGCCTTGGTTCATGCCGGCTGGCGGGGAACAAAAAAGAAAATCGCACAAAAAGCTGTAGAACTTTTAAAGAAGAAATGGAAAGCTGATCCGAAGAATTTAAGAATTGCTTTTAGCCCGTCGATCCGCAGTTGTTGCTATAAAGTTGGCGACAAACTTCAAGGATATTTTCCGAAGGAGACCGAATATACGGCCGACGGATTTTATCTGGACTTGCCGCTTGTTAACAAGCATCAGTTACTCGCGGTGGGCGTGAACGAAAAAAATATCTTTGACTGCCAAATTTGCACGTCCTGCGATAAGCGGTTTTTTTCTTATCGGCGCCAGGGCGATGAATCCGGACGCATGGTTTCAGTTATGATGCTTAAAAAATAAATTTTTGGAAAAAAGAAAAATTTCTATATAATAAAAACCCTTAACCTGACTTAATCCTATGCTAATCGTTATTTTGATCACAGCCAAAGATATTAAGGAAGCTAAAAAGATTTCTGCCGCGCTTTTAAATAAGAAATTAGTCGCCTGCGTTAATATCGTCAAAGGGATCCAATCGTTATTTTGGTGGGATAAAAGAATTGATTCGGCAAAAGAGGTTCTGCTGGTCGTTAAGACAAAGCGCAGTTGTTTTAAGAAAATTGTGGAAACAGTTAAGGCTGTTCACAGTTATAGTTGTCCGGAAATTATTGCCTTGCCGATCGTAGATGGCAGCAAAGATTATTTAAGGTGGCTGAATGAATCTGTCCGGTAGTCCGTTCGACTATGTTATTGCGTTTTTCGCCGGGGTTGTGGTGAGTTTTTCGCCTTGCGTCTATCCGGTGATCCCGTTAACGGCGAGTTTTATCGGCGCGGCCAATACCAAAGGTACCAAACTTCAGGGTTTTTTGATTTCTCTAGTGTATGTCTTAGGCTTGGCGGTGACCTATTGCACGCTGGGAGCGTTTGCGGCATTAACAGGAAAAGTATTTGGGCAGTTTCAAAATAGTCCGATCGTTGCCGGTATTATCGCGACCATTCTTTTATTATTCGCCTTGATATTGCTGGATATTATCCCTTTGCCTTTATTGGGCGGCGGACTTCAGGGAAAGATCAAGGCCAAGAATTTATGGACGGTGTTCTTGCTTGGATTGGTCTCGGGATTTATCATCGGGCCTTGCACGGCGCCTATTTTGGGGGCAATTTTACTTTTTGTAGCCGGCAGGGAAAATATTTTTTATGGGATAAGCCTCTTATTTGTATTTTCCTATGGCGTTGGAACACTTTTGATTTTGATCGGAACTTTTAGCGGGCTGTTAAGCAGTTTACCGAAATCCGGAACGTGGCTTTTAATTGTGAAACGCGTTTGCGCAGCCATTTTATTAATCGCAGCAGGATATTTTATGATAAAAGCGGGGAGGCTAATTTCATGAAGGTTTTTGTACGTTTATTCATACTTGTGTCTTTTTTTATGTTGTTGACCTTTGCTCCATCGCAAGCCATGGGGCAGATTCCTATGTCATTTTTAAAATTCTTGCAAAATAAAATTGTCGATAAGCCTGCTGTGGATTTCACTTTAGAAACTCTTTCCAGCGGGAAAGTGAATATGACGGCATTTCGTGAAGGAAAAAATTCCATTATCTTTTTCTGGGCGACATGGTGTCCGCATTGCCGCGAAGCGTTAGCGGAGCTAAGCGCACAAAAAGCAGAAATCGAACAAAAAGGTATTAAAGTTATTTTAGTGGATATGGGTGAAGAAAAAGAAGTCGTGCAGGAGTATGCCGCTCGAAATAAAGTTAATTATGAGATCTTTCTTGATGTTGACTCTTCTCTTTCCGATTCTTATAGTATTGTCGGTGTTCCTACCTTTATTTTTGTCAACCAGGCCGGTATTGTCCGCGCTATTGAACACGGGCTTTCCGAAGGTTACGAAAATCTTTTTACGCAGTAATTTTTGTGGATTAAAAAGGCGGCTATTTTGCTCTCGCGCAAAATAGCCGCCTTTTTTGAATATCCTTGCCACAATCTTTCCACCTAAGAAATACCGCTTAGAGCTGCTGCTCTCCCATTTCTTTTAAAGCCTTGATATTGTCCTGAAGATTCGCTTTGATGCGCAGCCGTTCGATGAATTCATCGACGGCAGAGTTCTTTTTTTGAGCCAGGACCGCTTTAGAAAAGTCTTCTTTTTCCTTTTTGAATTTTTCTTCATCAATGGGAACAAAGTTATCGACGGATATTATGCAGAATCCTTTGGAAATTTCAACTACAGGGCTGACCCTGTTTGTGCCGATCAAGGCGAAGGCCGCATCCTGGAATTCTTGCACAACGCCCAAGTTGTCTAAATATTGCCCCCGGGTAAACGGTTTTGTCTGACTGACCGAAAGATTAAGTGTCTTTGCGATCGCAGAGAATTTTTGTTCCGGATTTTGCTCGATCGTTTGATTGATATTCTTCAAAGCTTCTTCGGCCTTGCTTCGTGAGATATCGCGCGCTTTTTCTAATCCTAAAGCTTCTTTAACCTTCTCTTCAACTTCCGCATATTCAGGAATGTAAGAATCTTTTTTCTCCTTAAGGCGCACGAAGTAATATCCTTTTGCTGTTTCGACAGGGCCGCTAACCTCGTTATCTTCAAGGCTGAAGATCTTCTGCAATAGTTCAAACGGCCAGCCAAGCTTTAAAGGTGGTTGCTCGTGGCTAAAAAATCCGCTTTCTCCGGTTTCGACTTTATGTTTCTCGGCAATGGAAGGTAAATTAGGATCTCTTGTAAGATCTTCGGTTATAGCGGTAACTTTTGCCGCAATGTCATTTTTATCTTTTTCGGGTAATTCCGGTGCGACAGGTAAATAAAGATATTCAACATTAACGCTGGGCGGCATAAAGAAATCTTGCTTATTATCTTGGTAATATTTCAAAGCCTCTTCGGGGGTCAGGACGATTTGCTTCGCGTCGTCTTTCGGCGCAAAAAGAACGTAGCTTACCTGAATTTGTTCATTTTTGTTTTTATATTCTTTTAAAAGGTCTTCCTCGGAAACAGAGATGCCGGTGGTCACGCTTTCGGAGAGTTTTTGCAATATTAACGATTGGCGGATGCCTTCTTCAAAATCTCTGGGTTTAGTACGGAAGTAATAGTTGACGATCTTTTCATAAATGGCTGGATCAAAAGACCCATTGTTTTTAAAAAGGTTTAAATTCTGAACTGCCGCGACAACTTCCGTGTCAGAAACTTTAATGTTCTTTCGTCGAGCTTCTTCCAACATGATCAATCGATCCCAGGCCACAGATTCTAGGTCCAGAAGCTGGCTAACCTTATTAAAATTATCGCCGTAGGCCATGATGGCTTGGATGCGCGCTTGAAATAAGCTCTTTTGAAATTGATCGAAAGAAATTTTTCGTCCGAACATTTCGCCGGCGTAGGTGATATTGCCGTTACCGCGGTCGTAGTAATTTGCCGTTCCAAAGAAACCGAACGAAAGAATGATAATAACGGCAACGACCCATAAGATCTTTTTAGCAACGCCTTTTTTGCGTAATACTTTAAGCATACTATCTCCTTAAAAATGACCCGGTTATAAATGAGGGAAACGAAACTTTTTGATTATAACCGTGAAGTTGCCCTTTGACAAGAAAATTTGCCCGTGTTAGACTAACCGCAATTTATAGAAAGAAAACGCATCATAAATCAAAAGGAACGCAAGTCGTGGTTAATGCTTTAGGAATTGAAATTACCGAATGGTACCATTTGAACGGTTTGGATCTTTCCGGTGAAATCAGCCGCGAATATGAAAGCCGGGTTGTTGCCAATACCTTAAACGTTCTTGAGCTATTAAGCGTTATGGAAACAAAGGCGACATTTTTTGTTTTGGGCATTATTGCCGAGAAATTTCCTGACTTGGTGGTCCGCATCGAAGACGCCGGCCACGAGATCGCTAGCCATGGTTATCTTTTTAAAGAACTGCGCGCGCATACGATCGACTCTTTCCGGGAAGATCTAAAAAAATCGATCGCCATTTTGCAAGGCATCTCCAAGAAGCCGGTTGTTGGTTACCGCGCTCCCGGTTTTTCAATGAACAGCGATTGTCTTTGGGCGATGGACATCTTAAAACAAGAAGGTATTTCTTATGACAGCAGCATTGCTCCGGTTCGTCATCGGCTTTATGGAATTCCTTCCGCGCCGCGAATTCCATATCACATTCGGGAAGACCTAGTGGAATTTCCTCCTTCCACGGTCCGTATTTTATTCGATCATGTTCTTTTCTCCGGAGGCGCCGCTTTAAGGGACTTTCCGTATTCCTTAATAAAGCGAACAGTAGAAAACCTGAACGACCAAGGCATTGTTGTTAATTTCTTTTTAAGGGCTTGGGAGCTGAATCCCTTTTTCTCGAAAGCAAAGATCCCTCTTTCATTTCGTTCGGAATACCTAAACGGATTAGAAAAAACCAAAAAGCGCTTCGAACAAATTCTAACCGATTTTCAATGCGCGCCTCTTTCAAAGATCATTCAGGATAAGAAGCTTTGAGGAAGATATTTTCTCTAAAGCCCTCTTTAGGAAATTTCTTTACAATATTTGCGCCTAAGGGGTATAATGCACACCTGTGAAAAGAAGTTGATTTCCGGTGGTTTCTAGTGTATTTTTAATTGCTTTTGTAGTCCAACACTAACCGATAACAGAAGATAGGGAAGAAATGAAAAAACTCAAGCTTGGTTTACCAAAGGGAAGTTTACAAGCCGCGACCATCAAGGTTTTTGAACGGGCGGGCTTTAAGATCTATGTTTCCGAACGTTCCTATTTCCCGCACATTGATGATACCGAGATCGATCCGGTTTTATTGCGCGCGCAAGAAATGTCGCGTTATGTCGAAGACGGTGTCTTAGATTGCGGCATTACCGGCGAAGATTGGATCTTAGAAAACGGCTCCAAGGTAACTCGTTTAGCCGATCTCATTTATGCCAAGCAAAGTTCGGTCAAGGTGCGCTGGGTTTTGGCCGTTCCGGAAGATTCCTCCATCAAATCCGTTAAGGACCTGCAAGGTAAGAAAATAGCGACGGAACTCGTCAATGTCACAAAGAATTATCTGACAAAAAACAAGGTTAGCGCTGATGTGGAATTTAGCTGGGGTGCGACAGAAGCGAAAGTCGCCTCCGGTTTAGTTGATGCCGTCGTGGAATTGACCGAAACAGGAAGCAGTTTACGTGCCAATAAGCTGCGCATTGTCACAACTTTGTGCGAATCCACAACGCAGTTTATTGCTAATTCAAAAGCCATTCAAGACCCCTGGAAGAAAAAGAAGATGGATCAGCTGATCCTGCTTTTAACAGGGGCGATCGCTGCCGATCATATGGTGGGCTTAAAGATGAATATTGAAGAAAAAAATCTTAAAAAGGTTTTAGCCCTATTGACATCGCTAAAAAATCCTACCATTTCTCATTTGAGCCAGAAAAATTGGCTGGCGGTTGAAACCGTTATTGATGAAGGAATAGTGCGCGGCCTTATTCTAAAGTTAAAGGAAGCCGGCGCTCAAGGGATCATCGAGTATCCTCTTAATAAGCTGATCTATTAACAAAAAAGGAGTTAAACCTCATGCCTTGCGGAAGAAAAAGAAAGCTTCGTAAAATTCGTACGCATAAACGTAAGAAGCTTCGTAAAGCTCTTCGCCATTTGAAGAAGCGGGATCATTAATAAATAAGTAAAATTTATGATGAAACCTTTTCGTCATCAATTGCTTATGGCGTTTGCCGTAAGCATGGTTGTCTTACTATTGCCTTTAGCTGTTGCTTTGGCACAAGCCAATGCGGATGTCCAATCTCGGGCTTTAAGTATCTCTCATTATATAAAAGGCCTGATGGAAGATTGGGTGGGAACGGCGCAAGACGCGGTCGACCATTACAAGAAATCGGCCGAGTTTGACGGAGATAATTATTCCGTCCATTTAAGGCTCGGCGCTGATTATGTCCGCCTGGAAAAATTCGACGATGCGATCAAAGAATTTCAGCTTGCCCTTAAGATCAAGCCGGATGATTTTCAATCCCGTTATTTTCTGGCATTTGTTTATTCCGCGCGCCAAGAATTTGACAAGGCCGCGACCGAATATGAATTGATCTTAAAAAATCTCGCCAAGGCTGATCCTCAAAATGCGGAAGTCTTAACTTATCTTGGGCAACTCTACTATTCCCAGAAGAAATATGACGAAGCGATCGCTCAATACGAAATGATCCTTGCCATGGAGCCTAAAGACGTGGAAACGATCTTTATCTTAGGTTCTTTGAACATGGATAGAGGAAAGCGCGTGGAGGCGAAAGAACTTTTCTTAAAAGCCTTAACCATTGACCCCGAACACGCCAACACCTTAAATTCTCTCGGCTATTTATATGCGGAAGAAGGGACCAATTTAGATGAGGCGTTGGGATTGATCAAAAAGGCCCTGGAGGCTGATTCGGATAATGGTGCCTATTTGGATAGCTTGGGATGGGTTTATTTTAAGAAAGGGATGTATACGGAAGCTTTGGATTTCTTGAATAAAGCCGTTGTCCGCATCAAAGACCCGGTGGTTTACGAGCATTTAGGCGATGTTTATTTCCAGCTGAACGATAAGACAAAAGCCGAAGAGAATTGGAAACAGGCTTTGGCGCTTTCGCCGGAGCAGGTGAGCATTACAAAAAAACTGAACGAGATCAAAGGCGAAACTACCAGTCAGTAATTTTAATAAGATTGTCGCGCGCAGGCTGTTTTTATGTTAATTTTAATTCTACTCATTTCCCGCCTTCCATGAAAAAAATTTCCTTGAAATCTCCCGCCAAGTTAAATCTTTTGCTAAAGGTCGTCAATAAAAGACTCGACGGATATCACGATCTTTTAACGGTTTTTGAGCGCATTGATCTATGCGATGAGATTGTTTTTGCCGAAAATAAAAGCGGAGCTATCCGTTTGTTTTGCTCTCATCCTGATATTCCCAAAGATGAGAAGAATTTGATCATCCAAGTCGCGCAAATCCTTAAAAAAGACTTTTCTGTTCCAAGCGGAGTTAATATTACGCTGAAGAAGAAAATTCCGGTGGCTGCCGGCTTGGGCGGAGGTTCAAGTAATGCCGCGACAGCCTTGCTGGGGCTTAATAAGCTATGGAAGCTTTCCTTAAAGCCGAAAAAACTTTTAGAATACGCGAAGAAAGTTGGAAGTGATGTTGCCTTTTTCTTAGCGGAGCAAACTTGGGCTTTGGGAACCGAGCGCGGAGATAAGATAAAACCGCTGAAATTAAGGGCAAAATTGTGGCATATTTTGATTGTTCCAGAGCTTAAAGTGTATTCAGGGGAAGTATTTAAAGCGCTTCAGCCGCCTAAGATGAATATATTGACAAAGAAAGATGATGATGTTAATATTCTAACTCGCGCTTTACGGGATAATGACTTGCCTAGAATAGAAGGCCTACTCTCGAATGATTTGGAGACAGCGATCGTGCAACTCCATCCTAATTTAGTTCCAATGCGGGAAAAAATAAGAGAGTTAACGAAGTCGCGCATCATTTTTTCGGGAAGCGGTCCGGCCCTTTTTGGGTTGGCTCGTTCTCGTCGGGATGCGGAAAACTTTAAATTTATTCTAAGTAAGTATTTTAAGCGGGTTTTTGCCGTGCGTTCATTCTGAAAAAGAGGGGGCGGGCTTATGGAGATCACGGAGATCAGGGTATTCTTAAAAGAAGGCCAGGATAAGAAACTCAAAGCCTACGCGACGGTCACCTTCGACAGTGTTTTTGTTGTGCGCAACATCAAGGTTATTCAGGGAGCCGCGAACCTTTTTATCGCGATGCCGTCGAGGAAAACGAAAAATCCGTGTCCCAAATGCGGTTTTAAAAATGAAGCCGGAAGCAGGTTTTGCAGTCATTGTGCGGCCTCATTACCTGCGCATGAAAAACCTCCGGTAAGCGCCGTTGATATCGATTCAAAATCTGAACATCGGGATATTGCTCATCCCGTGACGCAGCAATTTCGCGAATATTTGCAAAACAAGATATTAGAAGCTTATAAGAAAGAAATCGGCAAATCTGTCAGCAAGCCGGCAACTTCGTCATCCGATATCGAAGACGAGTAAAGCACTGCTGCCCGGTGGTGTAATGGTAACACACGAGAATTTGGATCTCGTTTTCCAGGTTCGAGTCCTGGCTGGGCAACTTTAGCGCTAAAATTTATGAACGACTTGAAAGTTATAATCCTGGCCGCCGGAAAAGGTGTGCGGATGAATTCCGACACTCCCAAGGTCCTTCATAAAGTTTGCGGCAAAACGATCATTGAGCATGTTTTAGATTTAGCAGTTTCGGTAGGTTCTTTGAAAACGTATGTTGTGGTTGGTCATCAGGCAAGCCAAGTGAAGGATTTTTTAGGGAAAAACATCGCTGTTGTGGTCCAGAAAAAGCTTTTAGGAACGGCCGATGCCGTTAAGGCAGCGTCAAAAGGGTTAAAGAATTTTAACGGCGATTGTTTGATCGTTTGCGGTGACACGCCGCTTCTTCGCAAAGAAACCGTGCTCAAACTCATTAAGCGCCATAAAGTTTCAAAGGCGGCCTGCACGGTTTTAACAGCGATCGTTAAGGACCCCAAAGGTTACGGCAGGATCGTTCGTGACGGGAATAATAATATCGTCGGGATACGCGAAGAAAAGGATGCCACGGTTTCCGAACAAAATATCAAAGAGATCAATGTCGGCACGTATTGTTTTAAGTCATCGGAATTGCTGAGTGGTTTATCGGCCATTAAGATGAACACGAAGAAAAAAGAATTTTATTTAACGGACATCGTTGCTTTGTTAAGTCAAAAAAGTAAGCGAGTTGATTTTGTGACGACAGATGACGCGTCAGAGGGTTTTGGCATTAATGATCGTGAAGATCTAGCGGCAGCGCAGGATTGTTTGCGCCAAAGGATTTTAAAGGAATTCATGCGGCAAGGCGTTACCATCGTTGACCCCGCGACGACATTTATCGATCAGGATGTTAAGATCGGCCGCGATACAACGATCAAACCTTTTACCGTCATTGAAAGCCATGTGCGCATTGGCAAGAATTGCATCATTGGGCCGTTTTGCCATCTTCGGCCGGATACAACGATCGCTGATCATACGGAAGTGGGGAATTTCACAGAAGTGTCCCGTTCTCGTATCGGAAAAGATTGCTTTATGAAACATTTTAGCTTTTTAGGTGATGCGATGGTGGGAAATCGGGTGAATATTGGCGCCGGTGTTGTGACGGCCAATTTTGACGGAAAGAATAAAAATGCGACACATATTCACGACGACGCTTTTATCGGTTCAGATTCTATTTTAGTCGCTCCGGTTGTTATCGGAAAGAAAAGTGCTACGGGAGCGGGCTGTGTTTTAACCAAGGGAAAGAAAGTTCCCGCTGGCTATGTTGCCGCCGGAGTTCCGGCGAGAATAACATCGAAAAGAAAATTTTAACGGAGAGTCCTCATGAACAATTTGGCTGTTTTTTCAGGAAATTCTAATCCGCAGTTAGCGCAAGAGATCTGTCATGAGCTTAGCATTCCCTTGACGGAGGTCTTTGTCTCGCGCTTTAGTGAAGGCGAAATTAGAGTCCAGATCAAAGAGAACATTCGCGGTAAAGACGTTTTCATCGTGCAGCCGACTTGTCCGCCAGTCAATGAAAGCTTGATGGAGCTTTTGATCTTGATCGACGCTGCTAAACGCGCTTCGGCCCAAAGAATTACCGCTGTTTTGCCTTATTATGGTTATGCCCGGCAAGACAGAAAAGATCAACCGCGCGTTCCGATCACGGCAAAACTCGTTGCCAATTTAATTGTTGCCGCCGGCGTTGACAGAGTTCTAACGATGGACTTGCACGCCAGCCAGATCCAAGGATTTTTTGATATTCCCGTCGATCATTTATATGCTATTAATACTTTGTGCGATTATTTTGCCAAAAAGAAATTGGATAATTTGATTGTTGTCTCTCCTGATGTCGGCGGAATTAAAATGGCGCGCGCCTATGCCAAATGGTTAGGTTGCGGGCTTGCCATCGTTGATAAACGCCGCGACAGCCCGGAAAAAGTGGAAGCCATGCACATTTTGGGAAAAGTAAAAGGCAAACGTGTTATTATCGTTGATGATATTATCGCAACCGCAAATTCTATGATCGAGGCCATTGAAACCTTGGATAAAAAAGGCGTTATAGAAGTGTACGCGGCCGTAAGCCATGGTATTCTTTCCGGAAGCGCGCTTCCGCGTATTCATCAGTGCAAACCTTTAAAAGAAGTTGTGATCACTAATAGTATTCCGTTCAAGGAAGTAAAGAAGTATCCGAAGATCAAGGCGCTTTCGGTCGCACCGCTTTTGGCCGAAGCTATTAAACGTATTCACAGCGAGGAATCCGTTAGTTCATTATTCGACTCAATCAGAAAGTAGGAAGGGGCTATGCAAGAAATCACACTAGAGGCACATGTACGAACTGCGATCGGGACAAGAAAAACAAAACAACTTCGTCGGGAAGATTTTATTCCGGCGGTTGTGTATGGTGAACGGAAGAAAACCGTTGCCATTCAGCTAGACCGAAAAACCTTTGAACGCATCGAGCGGCTTCATCATGGGGAAAACATCATCTTGAGCTTAAACGTTATTGATGATGATAAAAAGGTCAAAGATTATTCGGCGATCGTTAAAGATACCCAGCGCGATCCTGTTTCGGGGCGCATTTTACATCTCGATCTGCATCACATTTCCTTGACCAAAGAAATTGAGGTTAAGGTCCCTATCGTTGCCAAGGGCGAGCCGGTCGGTGTCAAACAAGACGGCGGTTCTTTGGACCATCTTTTGTGGGAATTAGGCGTTATCTGTTTACCCACCAAGATCCCTCATCACATCGAAGTCGATGTCAGTAGTTTAAAGATTAAAGATGTTATTCATGTTAAAGATATTGCGTTACCGGAAGGGGTCAAAACAAAACAAGATCCCGATACGATCGTGTTTGCGGTTGTTCCTCCGATGAAAGAAGTGACACCTGAAGAAGCTGCTGCGGCCGCGACACAAGCTGAGCCGGAAGTTCTTAAAGAGAAGAAAGAAGATCCAGCCGCTGCGAAAACAGCTGCCGGTGATAAAGAGAAAAAGCCCGCGGAAGAAAAGCCTAAGGCCGAAAAATCAGAAGGTAAATAAAATTAGTGTCCGCTCGTCTTGTTATTGGTTTAGGCAATCCCGGCAAAGAATATGAAGATACGCGGCATAATTTAGGTTTTCGCGTTGTTACAAAATTAGCCGAGAAATACGAAGCACGGTTCGCGAAAAGCGTTCTTTTAAAAGGTTCTCTGGCTAAAGGTGAAACACAGCAAGGCAAAGCTTATTTTTTTATGCCGTTGACGTATATGAACAATTCAGGTATTGCTGTTACCAAAGCTGTTCATTGGCGCAATGTTGCTCTTGAAGATATTTTGGTTGTTTGCGATGATCTTAATCTTGATTTTGGAAAAATTCGCCTACGCCTTCAAGGCAGTGACGGCGGACACAATGGCCTGCGTTCTATCAAGGAGCATCTTAAGACGAATGAATTTGCTCGTCTGCGTTTAGGGATCGGCGGGCCGTCAAACAAGGGCGAGACAGCCGAATTTGTTCTTTCCAAATTTACCAGCGAAGAAAAAAAAGGGTTGAAAGATTTTGTCGACCAAGCCGTCGACTGTTGTAGTTTGTGGCTAGAAGGACATGTTAATCAAGCGATGAATCAATTTAACAAAAAGGGAGAGCGATGAATAAGTACGAATTGGTAGTGATTGTTAAAGCGCAAATGCCGCAAGAGGCCAAAGAGGCAATAGCGAAATATGCCTGCGATGCTATTTCTAAAAACGGCGGTAAGGTGATCAATAGCCAGGTTTGGCTGGAAAAACACAAGCTGGCGTTTAGCATCAAGAAATGTTTAGAAGCTACATTTTATCTTATTAAGTTTGACGCACCTACAGCGGCCATCATAAAAGCAAAACAACTTCTGCGCATGAACGAAGAAATTTTGCGGTTTATGTTCACCAAAATATAATTTTGTTACGGAGGGATCCCCATGGCTAGTTTAAATAAAGTTCTTCTCATCGGTAATCTGACCCGCGACCCGGAATTGCGCTATACGCCGTCGGGTGTTGCGGTCGTTAATTTGCGTTTAGCGATCAATCGGAAATATAAGGATAAAACGGGAGAAATGAAAGAAGAAGTTTGTTTTATCACCGCGACCGCCTGGGACAGACAGGCTGAAGTCTGTAACCAATATTTGCAAAAGGGCCGTCCTGTTTTCATTGAAGGAAGGTTGCAATCGCGTTCATGGGAAGGAACGGATGGACAAAAAAAATCCGTTATTGAGGTTCGTGCCGAACGAATTCAGTTTTTGGGTGGTAAAGATACCGGCGCTCCTGCGGCCGGCGCAGATGAAGAAGCTCCAGCCGATCATTCTTCTCCGGCGGACAGCAAAACAGAGAGCGCTTCGTGGAATGAAGAAGAAGGCGCTGGATAAAGTTTTTTACTTGAAAGCACCATAACGCATTATCATCGAAAAGATATTTAAGAAAGGTTGGAGGAACGTGGAAAGAAAAAAGGTTGAAAAGTCAGAAAAGGCAGAACGCGCAGAACGCGCAGAACGCACAGAAAGAAATCAACAAGACAGAGAGCGGCGCCAGGTGAAATTCCAGATCGCTAAAGGCACCAGCATTGATTATAAACAATTTAATGTTATCCAAAAATATGTTTCCGGACGTGGAAAAATATTTTCTCGGCGTGTTACGGGTGTTTCCGCTAAACAACAAAGAGAAATTGTCCGCGCGATCAAAAAGGCAAGATTTTTAGGAGTGTTGTCCGGAAGCGCATATGCACCGCATACGCAAGGGAGCAGAGCATGAACGTTATTTTATCTCAAGATGTCCCCAAATTAGGGAAAGCCGGTGATGTTGTTAAGGTTAAAGATGGTTTTGCCCGCAACTTTCTTATTCCGGGAAAGCTTGGCATGATCGCTACCGCTGGGAATTTGAAAAGAGTTGAGCAGGATAAAAGCCGAAGGATTTTGTTGGAATCCAAACAAGAGCAAGAAGCTCAGGAATTAGCTAAAAAATTAGCTAATGTGTCCTGCACGATCATGGTGGAAGTTAATGACCTTGATAGGCTTTATGGTTCCGTTACCGAGGTTGATATTGCAAAAACTTTGGAAGCTGAAGGTTATACGGTTGATAAAAAAGCGATCGTGATCGAAAAGCCCATTGAAGAATTAGGGATTTACGAGATCGGCGTTACGCTTCATCCCAAAGTGACCGGCAAAATAAGGCTTTGGGTTACAAAAAAATAAGTATCAGTAAGCTTGTTGCTCTATGATCACAAATCAGGATATTAAAGTCCCTCCGCAAAATCTCGAGGCTGAAAAGTCTGTGTTAGGCGCTATGCTCATTGACGCTGAGGCCATCGGCGTTTCCGTCGAGATCATCGATCAATCCTGCTTTTATGAAGAAGCCCACCGCCAGATCTTTGAGGTTATGATCAAGCTTTATAATGAACATAAGAATGTTGATCTGATCACTTTAACCGATGAATTAAAAAGCGAAGGCGCTTTAGATTCCGTCGGGGGCGCCAGCTATATTGCCCAATTGATCGATTTTGTCCCTACCTCAGCGAACATTGAATATTACGCACACATTGTTAAAGAAAAAAGCGTACAGCGTATGCTTATTAAAAACGCGACCCAGATCGTTACGGAAGGTTATGAAGTAACCAGCGATATCGATGAGTTGGTAGACCGTGCCGAAAAACTTATTTTTGAGATCGCCGATCTTAAACAGCGCCAGAAAGCCATTCACATCAAGGATCTTATCAAGGAAAGCATTGAAACTATTGATCGGCTTTATCAGCGCAAAGAACACGTGACCGGAATTTCAACGGGATTTAGGGAATTTGATGATAAAACATCCGGGCTTCAAAGATCGGACTTGATCATTATTGCGGGCCGGCCTTCTATGGGAAAAAGCGCCTTAGCTGTTTCGATGGCTGAATATGCCGCGCTTGAGAAAAATGTTCCGGTGGCGTTTTTCAGCTTGGAAATGTCTAAAGAACAGCTGGTCCAAAGACTTTTATGTTCGCACGCGCGAGTAGATGCCCACAAAGTGCGTTCAGGATTTTTGTCTCCGTCCGACTGGCCGAAATTAACGGCTGCCGCCGGAAAATTATCGGCCGCGCCGATCTTTATTGATGATACGCCGGCCATATCCGCTTTGGAATTGCGCGCCAAGGCCCGGAGACTTAAGATGAATTATGATATCAAGATGATCGTTTTGGATTATCTTCAGTTGATGCGCAGTTCGCAAAGGGTAGAAAGCCGCCAGCAGGAAATTTCTGAAATTTCCCGCTCTATTAAGGCCTTGGCGCGCGAGTTAGATATCCCTATTATTGCTATCAGTCAGTTATCGCGCGCGGTG
The DNA here is from genome assembly GCA_041649175.1 of Candidatus Omnitrophota bacterium. Taxonomy (NCBI): domain Bacteria; kingdom Pseudomonadati; phylum Candidatus Omnitrophota; species Candidatus Omnitrophota bacterium. Next base: position 806,464 of record JBAZNR010000001.1, read on the forward strand.
GAAAGCCGCCAAGACCATCGGCCGCAGCTTTCCGATTTACGCGAGTCCGGCGCCATTGAGCAAGATGCTGATTTGGTCGTTCTTCTCATGCGCGAAGAATACTATAATCCTACCGATGAGAACAAAGGTGTTGCCGATTGTATCATCGCCAAGCAAAGAAACGGCCCCGTAGGAACCGTTAAGCTATCGTTCATTAAAGAGTATATGCGTTTTGAAAATTTAGCTCGAAGTGAATAAAATCAGAAAATTTCGTTTAAGAACGTGTTGACAGCCGCTGGTCTTACATTTATAATCAAACAATGCTAAATAAAATATTTTCCTTATTATGTGTGTTTTTGGCAGGTGTTTTAGTCCTCCCGATTTCCGCACAACCAGTTGAAGATGAAGCGCAAGTTCAAGAAGAGCAAGCCATTGCGCCGCTTTCCGATGGCTTAAAGCAAGAAGTTTCCCTGAACACAAAGCTTTCGCTGTCTCCTGAAGAGGCGCCGGCCGCGCAAGAACCCGTCGTCCCGGCAGAAAATAAGATCGTTAAAGTCATTGAGATCAAGGGCAATAAGACTATCAGTCTCTCTATTATCCTTTCCAAGGTTAAAACGCGCGTTGGGCAAGAATACCTTCAGAATGTAGTGAGCGATGATCTAAAGAGGCTTTATAATTCCGGGTATTTTTCTGATGTTAGCGTTGACCATCAGGATTATGAAGACGGTTTTAGGGTCGTTTTTTATGTTACTGAAAAGCCGATCATCGAGAAGATCACGTTTTCTAAAACCCGCCAATTTAATTCAAAAGCATTCCTCCCGAAGATCAAAACTAAGGAAGGGAAATTCCTTGATAATAAGATCTTAAAAGACGATATCGATACCATCAAAGATCTCTATATTAAAAAAGGCCTTACCAATGTTTCTGTTGAAGCTGAGACTTCTGTTGACGAAACGACGCATAAAGCCAAGTTGCATTTCATCATTCAAGAAGGTGACCGTGTTAAGATCGCCAAGATCAATGTAATCGGCAATAGCGCGTTTACTTCAAAGCGGATCATTAAGCTTATCAAAACCCGGTCCGCATGGTTGTTTAATTCCGGCTACTTAAAAGATGAGATCCTTGATGAAGATATGGACCGCATTAAAAGTTTTTATGAACGGGAAGGTTTTATCGATATCAAAGCAGATTACGCCCTCGATTATCAAGAAAAAGGGCGCCTGATCGTCAATATTAACGTTGAAGAGGGCAATCGTTATTATACGGGTAAAATCCTTGTTAAGGGCGCGACGATTCTATCCCAAGAAGAGATCTTGGCTAAAATGAAAGAGATCAAGGTGGGGCATATTTTTAGCCGTGAAAAACTTGATCTTGATGTTGATGAAATTCGTTCCGCCTATTTCGATAAAGGGTATATTTTTGCCAATATCGAGAAAACAACTTCGCTTAATCCCGAAACCGGCAAGGTAGAAATTGCTTTAGATGTCCATGAAGGCGAACTGGCGTACGTGAACAGAGTAAAAGTTCAAGGCAATACGCGCACGCGCGATATCGTTGTTCGCCGAGAATTAAGAATGAATCCGGGCGACAGATTTGACGGAGAGAAATTGCGCCGCAGTAAAGAGCGCCTGCGCAATCTAGGGTATTTTGAGGATATTAATTACGACATTGAAGACACCGATGTCGCGAACAAAAAAGACTTGGTGGTTCAAGTCCAGGAAGCCAAGACGGGAAATTTAAGTTTTGGCGGCGGATATAGCACCATTGACCAATTGGTCGGTTTTGTTGAGATCGAACAGAAGAATTTTGATTTTACCAATTGGCCTACCTTTACCGGCGGTGGACAGAATTTGGTCATTCATGCCGAAACGGGTTCCGTGCGCAATAATCAACGCTTAAGTTTTACCGAACCGTGGCTTTTCGATTATCCTATTTCCGGCGGTTTTGATCTTTACCGTATGCAACACTCGCGAGAACGTGATGTTGGCTATGCCTATGATGAGCGTACCGTCGGAGGCGATATTCGTTTTGGCAAGCAATTATCGGAATATTTAAGCGCTTCCACAAGCTATAAATTGGAAAATATCAAGATCAGCAATCTTGAAGAAGGCGTGAGTTCTGAGCTGGCGCGTGAAGTCGGAGAAAATACGATCAGTACGATGAGTTTTGGATTGGCGCATGACGGACGTGATAATGTTTTTAATCCGAGCAAGGGCCTGTACACCAGCGGTACGGTTGATGTCGCCGGTGGGTTATTTGCCGGAGATAAAGATTTCGTCCGGTTTCAAACGAAGACAAGCTATGATATTCCGATGATGTACGGCTCGGTTCTGGAGTTTCGATTAAGGACCGGATTTGCGGACGCGTACGGAGATTCAGATTTCGTTCCGATCTATGAGCGATTTTTCGCCGGCGGCGCTTATTCGATCCGCGGATACAATGAACGCAAAGTCGGCCCCTTGGATTCCGCAACGAATGACCCTATCGGCGGTGAGAGCATGTTCATCGGTAACATCGAATATACGATTCCTCTGGTTGATTTTATCCGGGTCGCTGGATTTTTTGACACCGGTAATGTATGGTCCAAGATCGATGATTTTGCGTCGGGCGACCTTAAATCTGGCGCTGGGTTAGGCTTGAGAGTTAAAACGCCCATTGGCCCCATCAATCTTGATTATGGTTATCCTTTAAGTGATGAACCGGGAGAAGAAAGCCGTTCCGGGAAATTTTATTTTAGCGTGAGCCGCGGGTTTTAGCGGCTAAAAGAACAAGAAAGGGAGAATTTTATGAAACGGTTAATGAGTGTTGTGGTCATGGGATGTTTGATATTGTCTTTTGCGTCGGGTGTTTATGCCCAAGAAGCCGCTCAGGTTAAAATGGGCTATGTGGACCTAGGGCGGATCTTTGATGAATACGGCAAAACTAAAGAATATGATGAGAGCTTAGCGAAAAAGCAGACCGAATTCCAAAACGAGTATAATAAAAGAGCGCAAAAAGTTACCGAGGAAACGGGAAAGCTCAATGTTTTGAAAGAGGATGAAAAAAATAAACTGCAAACTCAAATTGATAAGGAAACAGCGGACTTAAGAGAATATGGACGTCTTAATTCCACGGATCTTAAAAAAGAACGTGATGAAAGAATAAAAGAGATTCTTATGGATATCGAAAAAGTTGTTAAGGGTTACGCCGAAAAAGAAGGCTATACTGTCATTCTTAATGACCGGGTTCTTATTTACGGTAACCAGAGCTTAGATGTGACGGATCAAGTCATCAAGCTTCTCAACGAAAAATATCCAGCCAAGAAATAATCGATCTTAAGGTATTTTCATGCGTAAAACCCTGGGAGAGATAGCTAAGCTCGTTAAGGGTGAGGTTGTCGGCGATAAGAATATTGTTGTGACCGGGCTTTGCGGAATTAAAGAAGCCCAAGAGGGAGACCTCACATTTATTGCTAATCCAAAGTATTTTTCTCTGATTGGCACGACAAAAGCATCGGCAATTCTTGCGCCCCGCTCGACAGAAAAAACTTCCAAACCGCTTATCCTGGTTGATAATCCGTCCTTAGCGTTTACAAAAATTCTTTCTGCATGTGTTGATCTGCCCAAAAGTCAAAAAGCAGGGATCCATAAAACGGCCATTATCGATAAAACGGCAAAGATTGGTAAAGGGGTTTTTATCGGGCCGCATGTGATCGTGGAAGCAAAAGCAAAGATCGGTGATCATGCCGCTATCCACGCGGGATGTTTTATCGGTTATGATGCGGCTGTTGGAAAAGATTGCCTTATTTATCCGCGTGTAACGATCAGGGAGCGAGTGACTATCGGTAACCGTGTCATTATTCATAGCGGAACGGTTGTAGGCTCTGATGGATTTGGATTTATTGATGTTGAAGGTATCCATGAAAAAATTCCTCAAATCGGAACAGTGATTATTGAGGATGACGTGGAAATTGGCGCTAATGCTGCTATCGACCGCGCCCGTTTTGACAAGACATTGATCGGCCGCGGGACCAAGGTTGATAACCTTGTCCACATTGCCCACAATGTGATCATTGGAGAACATTGTCTTATCTTGGCACAAGTTGGGATATCGGGTAGTGTTACCGTCGAGAAAAAAGCTATTTTAGCCGGTCAAGCCGGGTTGGCCGGGCACCTAACGATCGGTGAGGGTGCTATTGTTGCCGCGCAAGCGGGTGTCACAAAATCGGTGGCGGCCCATACCATGGTATCGGGTTATCCGGCTAAACCGCATGATGAGGCAAAAAAAGTCAACGCCCATCTCCAAAGATTGCCCCATTATGTGGAAACGATCAATGAATTGAAGAAACACATTCAAGCTTTAGAAGCAAAGATCGATCAATCCGGAAAATAATTTTTTTATAAATAATCTATGGACGAAAAACAAAAAACGATTCAAAGCGAAGTTACCTTAGAAGGCGTGGGCCTTCATACGGGGCACAAAACAAAGGTCTGCCTTAAGCCCGCTGAAGTTGGTGCCGGTATTTGTTTTATTCGCACTGATCTACCCGGCTCTCCTAAGGTGAAGGCTGATTTTTCCAGTGTTGACCTAGCCGCGAAAGTTTCGCGATGCACGTCGATCGGCGCCGGAGAAGAAACCATCTATACGATAGAACATTTGATGTCGGTTCTATGCGGGCTCGGTATTGATAATTTAACGATAGAGATCAACGGCAATGAAGTTCCGGGAATGGACGGCAGCGCGACTTTCTTTTTGAACGCGGTTAAGAAATCCGGTGTTGTCGAGCAAGCTGTTTCTCGAAAATATTGCGAAATAAAGGAACCGCTTTGGGTCGAGCGTAACGGCTGTTCTCTTTTGGCTATTCCGGCCTCAGATTTTAAAATATCGTACACGTTAGATTACAGTGATTTTAGAGTGCCGCCTCAATTTTTTAGCCTTGACGTTAATCAACAAACCTTTGAGCAAGAGATCGCGCCTTGCCGTACGTTTTGCATGGAAAAAGAAGTGGAACAGCTTAAAGCGCTGGGCTTAGGCAAGGGCGCTAATTACGAAAATACGCTTGTCGTCGGAGAAAAAGGAGTTGTGAATAATAAACTTCGTTTTGAAAATGAATTTGCCCGCCACAAAGTCCTTGATCTGATCGGAGACCTGTATTTATTAGGCCAGCCGATCAAAGGGCATATCTTTGCCGTAAAAAGCGGGCACACGCTGAACCTGCAGCTTTTAAAAAAGATATTTGATCAAAGTAAAAAAACGCAAGAGTCAGCACCGGATCACCATTTTCCGAGCGAATTGGTTAATGCCACGCAGTTTAATATTGATGGCATCATGAAAATCCTTCCGCATCGTTATCCGTTTCTTTTGGTGGATAGGGTTTTGCAAGTTGAACCGGGAAAACGCGCGGTGGCGGTTAAAAATGTTACGTTCAATGAAAATTTCTTTCAGGGACATTTTCCGGCAAGGCCTATTATGCCGGGAGTTTTAATGGTGGAAGCCATGGCTCAAGTTGGTGGCATTGCAGTTTTAACCGATAAACAAAATCACGGAAAATTAGCGTTCTTTTTGTCAGCCGACAAAGTTAAATTCCGTAAAATCGTCAGTCCCGGCGATCAGCTGGTCATGGAAGTTGATGTGATCCGCAATAAGGCTAAATTTGCCCAGGTGCGCGGCGTTGGCAAGGTTAACGGAGAAATTGTGGTGGAGGCAGATCTTGTTTTTTCTTTTACCGACGGGACATATTTAGGTTAAATAGAATGAATATCCATCCAACAGCCATTGTTCACTCTAAAGCCCAATTAGGAAAGAATGTTATCGTTGGCCCGTATTCTATCATTGAGGAAAATGTTGTTTTGGGCGATGATTGCATTGTTGGGAACAATTGCCTTATTCGCGGTTACACAACTATCGGGAAGGGTTGCCAATTTTTTAGCGGAGCGGTTGTGGGGAGTATCCCTCAAGACAAAAAATTTAAAATAGATCAGAAAGTTTTCTTAGAGATCGGGCAAAATAACGTTTTTCGTGAATATATTACCGTTAATCCCGGAACAGGCGAAAACGGAAAAACGATCATTGGCAGTGATAATTTATTTATGGCCTATTGCCATATCGCGCATGATTGCTGTGTAGGAAATAATTGCGTTTTAGCCAATAATGCTACGTTAGCCGGCCATGTGACCATTGAAGACGCGGCGGTTGTCGGAGGATTGGCGGCTATTCATCAGTTCGTTCGCGTCGGAAAACTCGCTATTATCGGCGGTTGCTCGAAAGTCGTTCAAGATATTCCTCCGTTTTCGATGTGCGACGGCCATCCGGCTAAGGTTTATGGCTTAAATAGCATTGGTTTAAAGCGCGCAAAGATCTCTTCCGAAACTCTTAGGGCATTGCACAAGGCGTTTAAGATCTTATTTCATTCCGGATTGATCAAGGTCCATGCCTTAGAAAAGATAGCGCAAGACATTAGATCTTGTCCGGAGATAGATTATCTAGTCGATTTTACCAAGGCCTCTGCCCGGGGCTTGTGCAGTTAACGGTGGTTCATTCTTAACAGAAATATCCTTATGGAACAACCGCAAATCTTAGGTTTGATCGCCGGAAACGGCAAATTTCCTCTCCTTTTTGTCCACGAAGCGAAAAAAAGAAAAATAAAGGTCATCGCGGTCGGCATTAAAGGGGACACTTCCTTTTTTTTGCGTTTCTTTGTCGACCAATTCCTTTTAGTCAGCGCCGGGGAACTTAAAAAGCTCTTTGATTTTCTTAAAGATCAAAATGTCAAGCAAGTGATCATGGCTGGCCAAGTTAATCCGGAAAATTTATTTGATGAAACGGTTGCCCTAGATCATGAATTTCAGAAATTGTTTTCCGCGCTTAAAGACCGCAAAGCCGACACGATCTTTTCGGCAGTTGCCGCGAAGTTAAAAGAAAATGGCATGGAACTTTTAGACTCAACATTTTTACTGGCCGAATATTTGGCGCCCAAAGGAACGCTGACTAAGCGCGCGCCGACATTGCAAGAACTAGAGGATATCAGTTTTGGAAAAGATATTGCTAAAAATATGGGGCTTTTGGATGTGGGGCAAACCGTGGCTGTGAAGGATAAAGCCATTGTTGCTATCGAGGCCATGGAGGGAACTGATCAAACGATCTTGCGCGCCGGACGTATTTCTCGACGGGGAGCGGTGATCGTTAAAATGGCTAAACCTCAACAAGATAATCGTTTTGATATTCCGGTGATCGGCCCTCGCACCATTGAATCTATGATCAAAGTAAAAGCCGGTTGTTTGGCTATCGAAGCCGGAAAGACACTCATTATTGACCGGGAAAAAACCGTTCGCTTAGCGAATGCTCACCAGATCTGCCTCGTGTCCGGATAATCCTTTATGAAACAGTATATTTACAAAACAGCTATTCAGTGGTCGGCCGAAAAAAAAGGAATTGCCTCGGTTCCCGGCAAGCCAGATCTAGAAATAGCCGCGCCGCCGGAATTTAAAGGGCATCCCGGCATTTGGTCACCGGAAGATCTTTTGGTGGCGGCGGTCAATAGCTGTTTTATGTTGACATTCCTTCATTTTGCGCCGCGCGAAGGTTTTAAAATTACCAGTTATGAGGCGCAAGCCGAAGGCGTTTTAGAAATCAAAGATGGCATTATGATGGTTTCTTCGGTTAAGATCATGCCCAAAATATCGCTGCAACCTGCCGCGAGCAGTGAGCAAATTCACAAGCTTTGCGCACTTTCAAAAGAAAACTGCTTTATCTCGAATTCCGTAAGATCAAAAATAGAAGTTATCTTATAACTTTAATGAGAGCAATAAGTTACGGATAATTTCCTTCCTAGTCTTTAATTGACACTCCCATAGTTTTTCTATATAATACCACTAATATTTATATTAGTTTATGGCGCAAAATAGCGAGTTTTTGTGCCCATTTCAAGGAGAATATTTTGGAACCGCATGAAACTAAAAGTGTTCGATTAGGAAAACTAAGTGACCTCAAAGCCAAAGGTATTACAAATCCTTATGGCGGTAAATTTGATCATACCGATTCTATCGCCGTGATCTTAAGTCAATTTCTCGACGGGAAAGTCGTTTCTGTCGCCGGCCGTATCGTGGCTAACCGTAAACACGGTAAGGTTTTCTTTGTCGACCTTCAAGATCAATCCGGGAAAATCCAGCTTTATATAAAAGCTGATCACGCGGGTGAAAAGACACTGGATATTGTCCATGACCTTGACATCGGCGACATTATCGGCGTTAAGGGCGAACTTTTTAAAACACATATGGGCCAAGAAAGTATCCGCGTTAAAGAATTGACCGTTCTTTCAAAATCTTTGATGACTTTACCGGAAAAATGGCACGGCTTAAAAGACGTGGAGATCCGCTACCGTCAACGCTATGTCGACCTGATCGCTAATCCGGAAGTGCGCCAGCTTTTTATCAAGCGCACAAAAATTGTTTCGGCGATCCGTGCTTTCTTAGATGCAAAAGGTTTTTTAGAAGTGGAAACACCGATGCTGCAACCCATTGCCGGCGGCGCGCGCGGTAAACCGTTTAAAAGTGTTCACAATGCTTACGATATGGAAGTTTTTTTACGTATTGCGCCTGAGCTTTATTTAAAACGCCTTTTGGTCGGCGGTTTGGAAAAAGTGTATGAAATGAACCGCAACTTTCGCAATGAAGGCATTTCTACTCGTCATAACCCTGAGTTTACCATGATGGAAGTCTATCAGGCTTACGCCGATTATGAAGATATGATGAAACTCACTGAAGAATTGATCTGTGAGTTGGTGAACAAGCTTAACGGTTCTTACAAAATGAATTATCAAGGCAAAGAAATTGACTTTACGCCGCCGTGGCAGCGACGGTCATTCGCCAAAACCATCAAAGAAAAGTTTGACATTGATTCTACCGATGACGCGGCAACGATGCTCAAGAAAGTTAAAGCGAAGAAAAATGTCGCCCTTACGGATAAATTAACGCGTTCGGCGGTGATGAAAATTGTCGAGGAACTCTTAGAAGAAGATGCGACGGTTAATCCGATCTTTTTTGTCGATTACTTTACGTTCCTTTCGCCTTTGGCAAAAACAAAAAAAGATGACCCGTCTATTGCCGAGCGTTTTGAGCTTTTTATCGGCGGAATGGAAGTCGGCAATGCCTATTCCGAGCTTAATGATCCCGAAGAGCAAAGAAAACGCCTTTTGGATGACTTGGCTGATGATGTGGAAACGGGCAACCGCGCCATTGACGAAGATTTTGTCCACGCGCTCGAATATGGGATGCCGCCCGCCGGAGGATTAGGGATCGGCATTGACCGATTGGTGATGCTGTTAACAGACGCTGCGTCTATCCGTGATGTTATCTTATTTCCTTTATTGAAACCGGCACAAAAATAACTCCTCTATGCAGTACGAAAATTGGATCAGCTTTCGGTATTTGTCGGCGAAAAAGGCCGGATTTTTGTCGGCCATTAATCTTATTTCCATTATCGGAATTGCCATTGGCGTGATGGCTCTTATTGTGGTGATCGGCGTTATGACCGGTTTTGATACTGATCTGCGTAATAAGATCATCGGTACCAACGCGCACATTGTGATCGAAAAAGAAAGTGGAATTCGCAGTTTTGAAGCGGTTCGTGAAAAAATAAAAGATGTTCCCGGAATTACCGCAACCACCGCCTATATCCACGGCAGTATTTTTCTGGAATCCGATGGCCGAGCGATGGGCTTAGGGATTCGCGGGGTTAATCCGGCCAGCGAGAAAAATGTCACCAAGATCAGTCAATATTTGGTAAAGGGAAAAATTGAAGATTTAACTGGCGATGGCGTTATCGTCGGAAGCGAATTAGCGGATTATTTTGGATTTACGTTAGGCGATACGATCACGCTCATTGCGCCGGCATCGGGCATTTCCGGCCAATCATGGCGTTATAAACTTAGCATCGTGGGCATTTTTACGTCGGGGATGTATGACTACGATATGAACTTGATTTTAGTGAATTTGAAAAAAGCCCAAGAGATCTTCAATTTACCCGCGGATACGGCGACCGGAATTGCTGTTAATGTCAGCAATGTTTACCGCGTCGGTGAGGCAAAAGAATCCATTCATGAGATCCTCGGATATGGATTTTTAGTGCGAACTTGGGTTGAAGCGAACCGAAATTTCTTTGCCGCGCTTCGTTTAGAAAAATTAGCGATGTTCATTATCCTGGCGCTCATTGTTTTGGTAGCTTCCTTTAATATTTTCAGCACGCTGATGGTGACGGTTAAAAGCAAGGTGAAAGACATCGGTATTTTAAAATCGATCGGTGTCCCGAAAAATGCCATTAGAAGGATCTTTACTTTAACCGGGATTTCTATCGGTATCATCGGAACTTTTTGGGGGACTGTATGCGGGGTCACGGCGTGCATCGTTTTAAAGAAATATCAATTCATTAAATTGCCTCAAGAGATTTATTATATTGACCGGTTACCGGTTATTTTACAGCTTAGCGACATTTTGATCATTATAACATCGGCAATTCTTATCAGTTATTTGGCAACGGTTTATCCGGCTCATCAGGCGGCGAATTTAGAGCCGGTTGAGGCCTTGAGGTACGAATAATGTTGGAAGCCACAGGCCTTCATAAAACCTATGATCATTTAAGCGCTCCGTTACATGTTTTAAAAGGAGTTGATTTCAAAATTAATCGCGGTGAAACCGTTGCGGTGGTCGGGCCTTCAGGGGCGGGCAAATCAACACTGCTTCATATTTTAGGAGGACTAGACCGTCCGAGTGAAGGAAAAGTTCTTTTTGAAGGCCGGGAAATTTATAGCTTAAGCGATCGGCAGCGCGCGGATATTAGAAACAACCAAGCCGGATTTGTTTTTCAATTCTATCATCTATTGCCGGAATTTACGGCGTTAGAAAATGTGATTTTACCGGCTCTGATCAAAAACGATATGCGCCAAAAAAAAGAGGCGCAACAAAAAGGATTAGAGCTTTTGGAAAAAGTTGGGCTAGGCAAAAGAGTTTCACACCGGCCTAATGAGCTTTCCGGCGGAGAGCAGCAAAGGGTCGCCATTGCGCGGGCTTTAATGAATGACCCAAAAATTATTTTTTGCGATGAACCGACCGGAAACCTGGATTCACAAAGCGGGCAGGAAGTCGTCGATCTTTTGTTGAAGCTCAATAAAGAAAACCAGCAGGCCTTGATCATCGTAACGCATGACGAAGCGATCGCGAAACGTACACAGAAAATTTTACATATTCGGGACGGAAAGATTTTAAGTTAAATGGTAAGCTCATCAAAGGAGAAGTAATATGAAAATATATCTTAATGGAAAATTTGTGGAAAAAAGTGAAGCCAAGATCTCCGTGTTCGACCACGGATTTCTGTATGGCGACGGAGCCTTTGAGGGAATTCGTTCTTACGGCGGATTAGTGTTTCGCTTAAAAGACCACATTACTCGTCTTTATGAAACAGCGCATACCATGATGCTAAAGATCCCCTTGACCAAAGAACAGATGATCAAGGCGATCACTGGAACACTTAAGGCCAACGGCCTTAAAGATGCGTATATCCGCGTGGTGGTGAGCCGAGGCGAAGGCGATCTTGGCCTGGATCCAAGAAAATGCAAGGGACTGCCTAATATCGTGATCATCGCTGATAAGATCACTCTTTATCCTCAGGAGCTTTATCAAAGAGGAATGGAGATCATTACAGTTCCGACGGTGCGCAATCTTCCGGAAGCGCTTAACCCGCAGCTAAAATCGCTCAATTATCTTAATAACATCATGGCAAAAATTGAGGCGACCAATTGCGGATACAATGAAGCCATTATGTTGGACGCGCAAGGATTTGTGGCGGAATGCACGGGTGATAATATTTTTATCGTCAAAGAAGGACGGCTTTTAACACCGTGGCAGGGACGTTTAAAAGGGATCACCCGCCAAGTGGTGTTGGATCTGGCCGCCAAAAATAATGTCAAAACAAAAGAATGCGCGATCACTCGCCACGAAGTGTTTACGGCGGATGAGTGTTTCTTGACCGGAACAGCCGCCGAGATCATTCCGGTGGTCAAAGTGGACGGACGGACCATTGGCAGCGGCAAACCGGGTGCGGTGACATTAAAATTGATCAAACTTTTTCATGCGTTAACTAAAACAGATGGTGTGAAGTATTAATAAATTGTGACTTGTGATTTGGAACATGTTGCCCGGGTTGCACGTTACAAGTTACATGCCGCAAAACTTTCTGAAAATGAGGAATAATTATGCAATGTGATATTTGCGCAAAGAAAAAAGCCACTGTTCATTTAACGGAAATTGTTGATGAACAAATGTCGGAGTTGCATCTGTGTGAAGACTGCGCGCGTGAAAAAAGTGTTCAGATGGAACAACAGTTTGGGCTCGCTGACCTTTTAGCCGGCCTGTCGGATTTTAGCGGCAATCAACCGACAAAAGATTCTGCCGAGAAAGTAAAAGTCAAATGCGCTAACTGCGGTTTAAGCTATGATGATTTTCGAAAAATGGGGCGTTTAGGTTGCAGCGATTGTTATGTGTCATTTCGTGAATATTTAGGCGCGCTTTTAAAAAAGATCCACGGAGCCGCGCAGCATCGGGGAAAAATCCCGGCCAGGGCGCTGTCGGGCGTTAAAACAAAAACGCTTAACTTGAAAGAATTAAAAGATCAACTGCAGCTGGCTATTCAAAATGAGAATTTTGAAGAGGCGGCCTATTTGCGCGATAAGATCCGTGAGTTTGAGAAAAAAGGAAATCAAGACAAATGAAACTAGATAATCTCATCCATCATACCGGCGAGTGGCTTAAAGGCACGGGTCCGCACGCCAACATTGTGATGTCTTCGCGTATTCGTTTGGCGCGTAATTTAAGTAAGCTTTCCTTTCCCAACAAGGCGAGCAAAAAAACATTGACCGATGTTGTTGATTCGGTCCAAGGGGCTATCGGAGAAATCGACCTGTTCAAAGCCTCCAGTGTTTTTAAGATCAACGAATTGGATAATGTGGATAAACAATTTTTGATCGAACGGCATTTGATGAGCCATGAACACGCGGCTCAAGGTGAAGGCAAAGCGCTTATTATTTCTAAAGAAGAAGTTTTGTCGGTCATGGTCAATGAAGAAGATCATCTGCGTATTCAGGTTTTACAATCCGGATTTAATCTTTTTGAAACGTGGAAGATCATTGACGCCATTGATAGCGCTTTATCGGCAAAATTAGAATTTGCCTTTTTACCGGATTGGGGATATTTAACAGCGTGTCCGACAAATACCGGAACCGGGATGAGGGGTTCTGTCATGCTCCATTTGCCGGCGTTAGTGATGACAAAGCAAATTAATAAAGTCTTGGCGGCTATTTCAAAGTTGAGTTTTACGTCGCGCGGATTTTACGGAGAAGGGACGCAGGCCAGCGGAAATTTCTTTCAGATCTCAAATCAGGTGTCGCTGGGCCATAGCGAAGATGAAATTATCCAAAATATTAACGGACTTATTCGGCAGGTCATTGAGCAAGAAGAGCAGGCACGTCAGGCGCTTTTAGTCCAAAACCGGCCGATGCTGGAAGATAAAATTTGCCGTTCGTTCGGGATTTTACGAAACGCGCATATTATTTCCAGTCAAGAAACGGCAGAGCTATTATCGATGGTCAGGTTAGGGATCGACGTCGGGATCATTAAAGATGTGGATCGGGTTTCTATCAATGAATTATTCTTGATGATCCAGCCGGCGCATTTACAAAAGATCGAAGGGAAAAAATTAACCACACCCGAACGGGATGTGAAAAGAGCTCATCTTATTCGAAGTAAATTAGGAGGGAAATAGAAATGTTCAATCGTTTTACGGAAAGAGCACGCAAGGTTATTGTTTTCGCCAAAGAAGAAGCTAGGCGTTTTAATCACGATTATATCGGCACCGAACATATTTTGTTAGGCCTTATTCGCGAAGGCGAAGGGGTGGCAGCCGCTGTTTTACAAAAATTGGGGCTTGACCTTGAAACCATTCGCATTGAAGTTGAAAAATTAGTTCAACCCGGTCCGCAAACGCAGGTGTTGGGCGATATTCCGTTTACGCCGCGTTCTAAAAAAGCTTTGGAGCTTTCGGCGGAAGAAGCGCGCGCTTTAGGCCATAACTACATCGGCACCGAACATCTTTTGTTAGGCTTGATCAAAGAAGGCGAAGGTATGGCCTATCGGGTTTTGCTTAATTTGGGATTAGACCTAGGAAAAGTGCGCAATGAAGTTATGTCGCTATTGGGTTCTGGAATTCCGGGTTTTAACGCGCAAGAACCCGTGCGCGGTGGCAAAACACCGGCTATTGACGCTTATGGGCGTAATTTAAATAAATTAGCCAAAGACGGCAAACTTGATCCTGTGATCGGACGGCAAAATGAGATCGAGCGCATTGTTCAGATCTTAAGCCGGCGCACAAAAAATAATCCGGTTTTACTCGGTGAAGCAGGTGTTGGAAAAACAGCTATTGTAGAAGGTCTGGCGCAGTTGATCGTACATGGCGATGTTCCGGAGCTTTTGCGCGATAAGAATATCATTGTCCTAGACCTGGCTTTAATGATCGCCGGAACAAAATACCGCGGCCAATTTGAAGAACGCATCAAAGCCATTATGGATGAAATTAAACGGTCAGGAAAGATCATTCTTTTTGTCGATGAGCTGCATACGCTCGTTGGCGCCGGCGCGGCCGAGGGTGCTATTGACGCGGCTAATATTTTAAAGCCGGCTTTAGCGCGCGGAGAGATCCAGTGCATTGGCGCTACAACGTTAGATGAATATCGTAAACACATCGAAAAAGACGCGGCTTTAGAGCGCCGTTTTCAAACCATTGTTGTTGAGCCTCCGTCGGTAGATGAAACGATCCAGATCTTAAAAGGACTTCGCGACAGATATGAGGCACATCATCGAGTTAAATTTTCCGATGAAGCCTTAGAGGCGGCGGCTAAATTATCAGATCGTTATATATCGGGGAGGTTTTTACCGGATAAAGCGGTGGATATTTTAGACGAGGCCGGATCAAGGTCGCGTTTACAGGCGATGGTTGTTCCGCAGGATGTTAAAGATTTAGAAGGCAAGATCGAACAGCTCAAAGAAGAGAAAGAATCCTACATTAAATCTCAGGATTTTGAACGGGCGGCTAAGATGCGCGATCAGGAACGGGAAGCTCGGGAACAATTAGAGCGGGTGCGCAATGAATGGAACCAAAAACGTGATGTGATCATTCCAACGCTTGGCGAAGAAGATATCGCGAAAGTTGTTTCGCAATGGACGAAAATTCCGCTCTTTCGCTTGGAGCAAAAAGACAGCGAAAAACTTCTGAAAATGGAAGAGCGCATACGCAATGCGGTTATCGGCCAGGAAGAGGCTATCAGCGCTATCGCCCGATCTGTCCGTCGGTCACGGGCGGGAATAAAAAATCCCCGACGGCCTATCGGCTCTTTTATTTTCTTAGGGCCCACTGGTGTCGGTAAAACTCTGTTAGCGAGAGTTCTGTCGGAATTTATGTTTGGCGATGAAAATGCACTTATTCAGATCGATATGTCGGAGTATATGGATAAATTCAATGTCTCTCGTTTGATCGGAGCTCCCCCGGGATATGTTGGTTATGAAGAAGGCGGACAATTAACCGAGCGTGTGCGCCGAAGGCCGTATTCGGTCATTTTGTTGGATGAAATTGAAAAAGCCCACCCGGATGTTTTTAATCTTCTTTTGCAGGTTTTAGAAGAAGGACGTCTGACGGACAGTTTTGGACGCAAGATCGATTTTCGTAATACCATTATTATTATGACATCGAACGTTGGCGCGGATATTTTACGCAAGCGCGGTTCTCTAGGATTTATTTCGCAAACAGAAGAGGTCAATTATCAGGAAATGAAAGACCGTCTTTTGGAAGAAGTTAAAAAAACCTTTAAGCCGGAATTCTTGAATCGTATTGATGATACGATCGTCTTTCAGTCTCTGACAAGAGAGAATTTGATCAAGATCGTCGATCTGGAAGTCAAAGAAGTTGCCCAGCGGTTAAAGGAACAACAAATGACTTTTGATCTTTCTAAAGAGGCTTTGGAGCTTTTGATCGAGAAAGGCTTTGACCCTATTTTTGGCGCGCGGCCGCTTAAGCGCACGATCCAGCGCTTCTTAGAAGACCCGTTGGCAGAAGAAATTATCTCGGGCCGTTTTAAAGAAGGCAGCCACGTTAAAATTACGCGTCATAATGACACGTTGGCTTTTGAATAACGGTTAAATTTAAGGTATGGCTAAAAAAGGCCTCGTATTTTTCTTGTGGTTGATTTTTTTTCCGGTGTCTTTGGCCCACGGGGAGAATGTATTTAATTTTAACGGCGTTGTGGATTTTTCCGCGCGGAAAATCAATATGACGTTAAGTTTTGAGAACGGAAGTTCCATTGCGTTTGAGGGAAAATTTCTTGCGCAAGAAAACTTTGAGTTCCAAACCAAGATCAATCATTTCAAAACGCCGCTGTTCGACATTTCCACGGAATTGGGAAGTTCTTTTGAAGTTGTACGCGAGGCTTCCGGGTCTTTTATCCGCGGTGCGCTGGCTAGCCAGTATTCTCTTTTTGATTACAAGCCCGTCGATGAGCTCTCGGGCCACTTCATCATTAAAAAAGGCCGGCTTTATTTATATTCATTATCCTGGGGCGGGATCATCTGTGATGGGTACATTGGCTTGTTCGCTCCGTATGAGATAAGCCTGTCTTTACGTTTTTCTGACGCTCAGCTTGCGGAATTATTGATGTGGCTCGGATGTCCTGTTGAAGACCGTATTTTCGGGCAAGCGTCGGGATTTATTGAGGTTTCCGGGATGACGGATAAGCCTATTCTCAAAGGAAAGATCCTGGCCTATGACGGGTCGATCCAGGGATTAGAGTTCGATCAACTGCAAATCAACTTTTTTGGCTCTTATCCTGTTGTGCAGTTGGACAATTCATTAATTGCAC
Source organism: Candidatus Omnitrophota bacterium (assembly GCA_041649175.1). Lineage (NCBI taxonomy): Bacteria > Pseudomonadati > Candidatus Omnitrophota > Candidatus Omnitrophota bacterium. The sequence goes on from JBAZNR010000001.1 coordinate 823,373, forward strand.
AAAGCGATGGATTAAGTTTTAACATCAGTGGTGATTTTGATCTGTCGCGGCAATGTGATTTCGCGGGAGCGATGGCTGCTGTTAAGATCTCACCGTTAGTTGCGGAAAGCGATATTCACCGGGAGTGGACCATCAAAAAGAAGACAGAAGGAAGCTCCTCTAGTTCGACGGAATTTAAATATCGTTTACGTAAACAAAGCGAGGGGCTGGATTCTTTTGATCGGGAGGCCGATCTTCTAGGTGTGGAACGAAGTATCAAATTCTGAAGTTTCTTTAGTGAAGGATCGTTTGCTAGAAATGAAAATAAAGACACTTTTTATTTGTCAAAATTGCGGCGCCCAATTTCCGGCATGGATGGGCAAGTGTTCTAGCTGCGAAAGTTGGAACACAATTGTTGAAGAAAATGCCGAGGAATTACCGCAAGGAATTCATGTCCCGCTTTCCGTCCGAGATGAACCGGTTTTACTCGGCGATGTTTTGACGAAAGATGAAGACCGGATCAAAACCGGCATTGACGAGTTTGACCAGGTTTTAGGCGGCGGTATTGTGGCGGGATCGGTAACGCTCATTGGCGGTGATCCGGGCATTGGAAAATCGACATTGTCATTACAGGTGGGCTGTGTTTTAAGCGAAAAAAAGCATACGGTTCTTTATGTGAGCGGGGAGGAATCGGTTAAACAATCCAAGATGCGTGCTGACCGTTTAGACAGCCACGGAAAAAGCCATATTTATATCGTTAATCAGATCGATCTTAATATTATCATCGAACATATTCAAAAGCTGAAACCGGAAGTTGTTATCATTGATTCGATCCAGGTTATTTTTCACCCCTCAATTTCATCAAGCCCGGGAAGTGTGAGTCAAGTTCGCGAATGTTCGGCGGTGTTAACACAGCTGGCCAAAACCCAAGGAATAGCACTTTTCATTATTGGCCATGTGACAAAAGAAGGAATGTTGGCCGGCCCTCGGGTGTTAGAGCATGTGGTCGATACGGTTTTATATTTTGAAGGGGAGCGTTATTCGTCTTATCGGGTTTTGCGGGCAACTAAAAACCGTTTTGGCTCGACCAATGAAATTGGTGTTTTTGAGATGTCGGCCAACGGATTAATGGAAGTGAGCAATCCGTCCGAGATCTTTTTATCAGAAAGGCCCAAGGGGTCTTCGGGGTCGGTGGTTGTTCCTATCTTAGAGGGAACACGTCCATTCTTAGTAGAGATCCAAGGCCTGGTCAGCCGGGCAAGTTTTGGCATGGTTCGCCAAAAGGCGCAAGGGTTTGATCAAAATAGGCTTGCATTATTAGCGGCAGTTTTAGAAAAAAAGATCGGCCTTAATTTACAGGATAAAGATATTTTTCTTAATGTCGTCGGAGGAGTAAAAGTCAATGACCCGGCGGCAGATCTGGGTGTTGTGGTCGCTATTGCCACAGCCCTTTTAGATAAGGCTGTTTCTGCGGACATGGTTGTTCTAGGGGAAGTGGGCTTAGCGTCAGAAATACGCAGCGTGAGCCAGATCAGCTCGCGCATTAATGAAGCCCAAAAGCTTGGTTTTAAGAGGTGTATTATCCCTAAAAATAATCTTAAAGGAAAAAACGATTTGAAGAATATTAAGATTGATATTATTTCCGCGGAAACAGTAAAAGAAGTGCTGGACCATTTATAAATTTTATAAGGCTTTAAGGTCAGAATATTATTCCCTCTGGCCTTAGAGCAAAGAAAGGAAGTGTGGGTTATGACCCTTTTATTCGTAAGGTTTTTCTTCTTGCTGATCAGCGGGATCGTTGGGTATCAAATTGGAATGATGAGCGACAAGCCGTTGATCGGAATTATCTTGGGAGCCGTTTGCGGTATTGTCTTGATCGTTTTGGAAGCCAATATGCGCCGGGTTTCTGTCCGGGGACTGTCCAGCATGGTTTTCGGTTTGGTCCTGGGGATCATTATGGCTAAATTGATCACGGATATTCTATCACTTCTTCCCCTAGGCGAATTTATTAATTCTATTTTAAAGGTCATTTTAACGCTGGTTTTTTCTTATTTGGGAGCTGTTATGGCACTGCGCGGTAAAGATGAATTCAATATCATTATTCCGTATGTGCGTTTCAGCCGCCAGGATGTTAAGCAGGATGTTTTGGTCTTAGACACCAGTTCCATTATAGATGGAAGAATAGCCGATATTTATAAAACAAAGTTTTTAGAAGCACGCCTGGTTATTCCGCGATTTGTTCTGCAAGAATTACAGCATATCGCGGATTCCGAGGATAATTTAAAACGGCAACGCGGACGGCGCGGGATGGAAATGTTGCGTACCATGCAAAAGGATTCTAGCATTGATGTCCATATCCACGAAGATGATGTTACCGGCGGAACGGATGTCGACGGTAAGCTCATCCGTCTTGCAAAGATACTGGATGCGAAAATATGCACGACAGATTTTAATCTTAACCGTGTTGCCGCGATCCAGGGAGTTTCAACGCTTAACGTCAATGAATTAGCCAACGCGGTTAAAACCGTGGTGTTTCCCGGAGAAGCGATTGAAGTGCGGCTTATTAAAGAAGGTAAAGAGGCAACCCAAGCTGTTGGGTATATGGATGACGGTACGATGATCGTGGTGACCGATGCTAGAAAGTTTATCGGCCAGAAGATAAAGGCTGAAGTAACATCCGTGCTGCAAACACAAGCCGGCCGAATGGTTTTTGCCAAGGTGAAATGAATTGATGAAAACAGAAGCCATCATTGTGGCAGCCGGACGGGGAGCGCGTTTAAAAAGTTCCGTTCTTAAGCCGTTTATTCGCCTTGATCAAAAGCCGCTTTATGCTTATTGTTTGAAAGTTTTTGAGGCGTGTCCGCTCATTGATAAAATTATCATCGTTGTTCATCGAGAAAGCTTCAAGGATTTTGCGCGCATTATTGAGAAATTCCGTTGGAAAAAAGTAAAAGCGGTTGTCATCGGCGGTGCGACACGCAGAGATTCGGTAAGGCACGGGTTAAACGTACTTGATAAGGATACCCAATTAGTCGCTATTCATGATGTGGCGCGTCCGTTCATTAATTCGGAAATTATTTCTTCTGCTGTGCGGACAGCAAAAACAAAAGGAGCATGTGTTGTTGGAGTTCCGGTGAAATCAACGATAAAGCTAGTTGACCCCAAGAAAGGCATCGTGCAAAGAACAATTCCTCGGGATCTATTATGGGAAATCCAAACACCGCAAGTTTTTAAAAAAGATATTATTCTTAAAGCGCATAAAAGAAATTTAACATTAAAAGCAACGGACGACGCGATGCTGGTTGAGCGCTTGGGAATTAAAGTGAGTGTTGTCAAAGGCGATTATCGCAATATCAAGATCACAACACAGGAAGATCTAAGTTTAGCTAAGATGCTGTTGGTATCTAAGGAAAAATAAAATGCAACACGTCGGTATTGGTTATGACATTCATCGCTTGGTTAAAGGACGCAAGCTTATATTAGGCGGCGTGCATATTCCTTATGCGAAAGGATTGTTGGGCCATTCTGACGCGGATGTTTTGCTTCATGCGATCTGTGACGCGCTTTTGGGCGCAATGGGCTTAGGCGATATCGGTGAACATTTTCCTAACACCGATAAACGTTATAAAGGAATATCCAGTGTAGTTCTTTTATCTCAGGTTAAGAAACTCGTTCAAAAAAAAGGTTTTAAGATCCATAATGTTGACTCTGTGGTGATCGCTGAAAAGCCGAATTTGAAAACATTTAAACCGAAAATGTGTTCCAAAATCGCCCAAACGCTTTCTTTAGCGGAAAGTAAGATTAATATTAAAGCGACAACGCAGGAAGGCTTAGGATTTGGCGGCGTTAAAGAAGCCATGGCCGCTTATGCGGTCGTTATTGTTTCAAGATAATGTGAATTTATGAATTAAGGAGAATCTCATGACAGACATTTTTTATACTATTCTTTTTGTGATCGCCGGGTTATATGTTTTTGCTTTTCTGATCTCCGTTATTTTCTCCGGTGAGGTCAGGTCGGCCAAAGAAAAAGACCCCGCGGCTAAAGGGACTTTGCAGATCGTTTTGCTTTATCCGGGCTTGCACGCTATTATTTTTTACCGCATTGCGCATTTCTTATGGAAAATGCACATTCCTTTTTTTCCTCGGGCGATCTCACAGTTGGCGCGTTTTTTGACCGGTGTTGAAATTCATCCCGGCGCGCAAGTTGGTAAAGGGTTTTTTATTGATCACGGTATGGGAGTTGTGATCGGGGAAACAGCTATTGTGGGCGATGAAGTAACACTTTTTCAGGGCGTGACCTTAGGCGGGACGGGAAAAGAAAAAGGAAAACGCCATCCTACTCTGGGGAGCAATATTGTCGTCGGAACCGGAGCCAAAGTCTTAGGTAATATTACGATTGGCGATAATTCCTATATCGGGGCCAATGCGGTGGTGTTAAGAGATGTCCCATCTAATTCCACCGTGGTGGGCGTTCCCGGACGGGTTACCAAACAAGACGGAAAGAAAATAGATACGGCTATGGACCATATTCACGTTTTAGACCCCGTGATGCAACAAATCGAAGAACTCAGCAAAAAGATCAATTCTCTCGAAGATAAAATGAAATAACAGAAAGTGCTTTTTATTTTATGGCCGTCCATATTTATAATTCACTGACCAAGCGAAAAGAAGAATTCATCCCCTTGAAGGGAAGAACCGTCAACATGTATACGTGCGGGGTGACGGTTTATGATGTTTGTCATATTGGTCACGCGCGCAGTCTGTATGTGTTTGATATGATACGCCGTTATTTAAAATACCGCGGATTTAAGGTTAATTTTGTCCGCAATATTACGGATGTCGACGATAAAATTATCAATAAGGCCAATGAATTAAATAAGAAAAGCGAAGAAGTCTCGCAGGCTAACATTGAAGCGTATTATCAGGATTTAAAGGCTCTTCATATTGATACCGCGGACCAAGAACCTCAAGCGACAAGAAATATTCCCGAGATGATCGAACATATCCAGGGGCTTATCGATAAAGGTTACGCGTATGCGGCCGGCGGAGATGTTTATTTTAGCGTTCGTAAATTTCCCGAATACGGAAAATTATCCGGCCAGTCAATTGAAAAAATGATCGATGCGGTCAGGATCGAAAAAGATTTAAGCAAAAAAGACCCGCTTGATTTTGCCCTTTGGAAAAAATCTAAAGACAATGAACCTTTTTGGGATAGTCCCTGGGGACGTGGGCGTCCGGGTTGGCATATTGAATGTTCGGTGATGAGCCTTAAACACTTACATTGTGAAACCTTGGATATTCACGCCGGGGGCAGGGATCTCATTTTTCCTCATCACGAAAATGAGATCGCTCAAAGTGAGGCGCTCTCGCAAAAACCGTTCGCCAAATATTGGATCCATCACGGGCTTTTGACCATTAACGGGCAAAAGATGGCAAAGTCCTTGGGAAATTTTATTACGGTGAGCGATATTTTGAAGAAATATACGCCGGATGAGCTAAAATTATTCTTTTTGTCTTCGCATTATGCCAGCCCCGTTGATTTTACAGAGCAAAAAATGGAAGAATCCCGAAAAGCCTTACAGAAATTCGATATTTTATTCTGGAAAACAGCAGAAGTTCTCAAGGATCAGAACATCAAGAGCTCTTCCGTCGTTAATTTTGTGGAAGAAGCAAAAAATAATTTTCTTGCCGCGATGGACGATGATTTTAATACGCCGCAAGGATTAGCCGCTCTTTTTGACCTCATTAATGAAACGAATAAACTTTTGAGCAAAGATAAAAAAACTGCTTCTGATATCGCTGCTATTGATCAGGCTGTCAGCCTCGTAGAAGAATTGGCAAAGAATATTTTCGGGCTTTTTACCGCAGAAACCGAGAAGATATTATCCGAAGAATTAGAGGATATTTTAAATGACCGTAAAAAATCACGGCAAAACAAGGATTTCAAACGTTCCGATGAATTGCGAGACGTCTTAAAGAAAAAAGGCGTGATCGTCGAAGATACTAAAGAAGGGCAGGTTTGGAGATGGGCGTAAGAAAGGGAATATTCATTACTTTTGAAGGCTTTGAGGGTTCTGGAAAAAGCACACAGGCAAAACTATTGTGCCGTTATCTGCGCCGGAAGAAAATGGATGTTTTGCACGTTCGTGAACCCGGTGGAGTTAATATTAGCGAAAAAGTGCGCCAAATCCTTCTTGATGTCAAAAATAAAAAAATGACCAAGGTCTGCGAAACACTTCTTTATATGGCGGCGCGCGCCCAGCTCGTCGAAGAAGTGATCTTGCCGGCGCTGCGTAAAGGAAAAGTGGTTGTCTGCGACCGATTTCTAGATTCCACGCTTGCCTATCAAGGCTACGGTTGCGGAGTGAATATTGAATTGATCAAAATGATCGGGCGTTTCGCGACACAGGATGTTAGCCCTCATTTAACGCTTCTTTTTGATATTGATGTCAAAAAAGGATTAGCCAGAGCAGGGCGGGTGAAAGATAGGATCGAAAGCCGTTCTTTGGATTACCATAACCGTGTGCGGCAGGGGTATTTAAAAATTGCCAAACAAAATCCAAAACGTATACGCGTTATTGATTCTTTAGCGAGCAAAGAAGAGATACAAAAAAGTGTGTGTGCCATTATCAATAGATTTTTAAAAATATGATCACCGAAACAAATATTGCGTATAGTCCGGTCGTAAAACGTTTTGCTGAATTTATAAAAAATAAACGTTTAGCGCACGCCTATCTTTTTATCGGGCCGGCATCATCCGGGAAAACCATTACAGCTTTTACGATCGCGAAATTAGTCAATTGCGAGAACCCTAAAGCAGGCGCGCCATGCGAGGCGTGCGCGTCGTGCGTTAAGATCGCAAACGGCAATCATCCCGATGTGCATTTTGTCAGCTCCGAAGATAATACATCGATAAAAATAGAACAAATTCGCGATATGATCAATAAGATCCAGCTTAGGCCCTTTGAAGCTGAGAAGAAAGTATTTATTATTAAGAATGCCGAACAATTAACGCTGGAAGCGGCCAACGCGCTTTTAAAAACTTTAGAGGAACCGTCAGCAAATAGCCTTATTATTTTGACGACCGCGTCTTCGGAAAAGAATTTAGACACCATTAAATCCCGATGCCAGATCATCCATTTTTCGCTCTCTACGCCTAAGGACCTAGAAGAGCATTTGTGCAAACGCGCCGGCTTAGATAAACAAAGCGCGCACTTTTTAGCGTATTTCACGGAAGGGTCTTTGGGGAAGGCAAATCGTATGGACAGCCAAATGATCTTAAAACAAAAAAATGCCATTATTGATTTCTTCTTAGATCCGGAAAGCTCGCCTAATGATTTGCGCCTTATCCTAAGCGATAAAGAAAAGACCAAAGAAGCATTAAAAGTTGTTTTAACCTGGTTTCGTGATATCCTTTTCATCAAAATGGGGATCGCTCAGATCCGTCTCATTAACACAGATCGCCTTGATGACCTTAAGCGCTTAGTCTCTGTCTATTCCGTCGAAGAACTTAACATCATCTTGCAGGAATTCTCAAAAATGATCGAGCTTTCGGAAGATAATTTCAATATTAAAATCGCTTTAGCCATTACAAAGGAGCGGCTATGTCCAAGATCATAGAGGTTAAGATCGGTGAATTTCGTCCCGTTGTTTTCTTTGAGTGCGGGGAGGTATCTGTTCGTTATGGGGATTATGTAATCGTGGAAGTTGACCGCGGTATGGAATATGGGCAGATGGTCAGCGAAGATCTCATCAAGGCAGAAATTAAGCCGGAAAATATCGAAGGAAAGATTTTGCGCATTGCCACCGTGCAAGACTTGTTGCAGGTCGAGGATAATCGCAAAAAAGCCAAAGAGGCGCTTAAAACCTGTACGGCTAAGATCGAAGAAAGCAAAGTGGAGATGCAAATAACCCAATGCGAATATTCTTTTGACGGCAGTAAGATCATTTTCTTTTTTACGGCCGAAGGCAGAGTGGATTTTCGCGAACTAGTCAAAGATCTCGCTAAGATATTTCGCGTACGTATCGAATTAAAACAAATTGGTGTGCGCGATAAAGCAAGGATCGTCGGAGGATACGGGATTTGCGGGCGGGAATTCTGCTGTTCATCGTATATGAAAGATTTTCACCCCCTAACGATCAAGATGTCAAAAGATCAAAATCTTCCTTTAAATCCATCCAGAATTTCGGGCGTTTGCGGGCGTATCAAATGCTGTATGGCGTATGAATTTTCCGTTTACCGCGAATATGCTAAAGACCTGCCTCGAGTGGGAGAAAAAATAACCACACCGCAAGGCAAGGGGAGAGTCATTGATATTAATATTTTAAAACGATACGCTTTGGTGGATGTGGGCGAAGGCCAAGTCTCTAAGATATTTTTCAATAAACATAATGACAACTAAAAAGTTCTACGTTTCAACACCGATCTACTATGTCAATGATCAGCCGCATATCGGCCATGCCTATACGACGATTCTCGCGGATTGTCTGTCGCGCTATCATAAGGCGGCGGGCGATGAGGTTTTTTTCTTAACGGGGCTTGATGAGCACGGCCAAAAAGTGCAATCGGCCGCCGAGAAAAAAGGATTATTGCCGCAAGCCCACGTCGATGAAATGGCGCCGCGCTTTCTCGAATTATGGGAAAGGCTCGGCATACAATATTCTGATTTTATCCGCACCACCCAAAGCCGCCACAAGCAAGTTGTCCAGGACTGCTTAAAACAAATTTATGACAAAGGCGATATTTATACGGACGAATACGAAGGATGGTATTCGGTCGCCGAAGAACGTTTTATAACGGAAGAAGAAAATAGGTCAGGCAAGTTTCGGGAAGTCAAAAAGCTTAAAGAAAAGAATTATTTCTTTAAGATGAGTAAATATCAAAAACAGCTTCAGGAACATATCGAAAAAAATCCCGGATTTATAGCACCCGATCATCGGCGTAATGAAATTTTAGGTTTTTTGCGCCAGCCTTTAGGGGATTTGTGTATTTCGCGTCCCAAATCACGCCTTAACTGGGGCATTGAAATTCCCTTCGATCAAGATTATGTCACTTACGTTTGGTTTGACGCTTTGGTCAATTATATCTCGGCAATTGGTTTTGGCAGTGATGATAAAAAGTTTCAAAAATGGTGGCCGGTGGATGTGCATTTAATAGGTAAGGATATTCTTACCACCCATTCGGTGTATTGGTCGACGATGTTATTGTCGCTGGGCGTTGCTCTTCCCAAAAAGATATTCGCTCATGGTTGGTGGATGACGGGGGAAGCGAAGATGAGCAAATCCTTAGGTAATGTGGTCAGCCCCTTAGATTTGATCGAACAGCATGGCGTTGACGCGGTGCGTTATTATTTAATGAAAGAAATGATTTTAGGAAATGACGCTAATTTTACGCCGGAAAGTTTTATCAAATGTTACAATTCGGACCTTGCGAATGATTTTGGCAATCTGTTGAACCGAGTGAGTGGGCTTATTAATAAACTTTTTGAAGGGAAAATTCCGGATCAGGGAAAAATAGGGGCGGCCGACGAAGAAATAAAGAAAGCCGCCCAATCATTATTTCCTGAAACTCAAAAACTTATTGATGAATTAAAAGTGCAGGAAGCCATTGAAGCAACATTGCAGTTGGTGCGAATGGTCAATAAATACGTGGAGTCTCAAGCCCCTTGGAAAGTTGCTAAAACTGACCTTACGCGCGCCGGAACCATTCTTTATACGGCAACCGAAGCTTTAAGAATTAGCGCGGTTTTGCTTACGCCCGTCATGCCTTCAAAGTGCAAAATCGTTTTAGAAGTGTTGGGCGCCCCCGACGAATCAACTCAATGGGGCGCCCTCGTTCCCGGTACAAAATTAAAACTTCATGAAGCACTGTTTCCGAGACTGGAAACAAAGAATAATGAAAATCCTAAATCCTAATATCGAAACCTTAAACAAATTCAAAATCAGAAATCCGAATGTTCAAAACACTAGTTTTGGATTTATGTCATTTGAATTTTGATATTGTTTAGAATTTAGAGTTTAGTGTTTAGGATTTTTTCGAACTTAACATTTAATCTAACATAAGGAACAATATGAAGAAAACCGTTAAGCGTAAAGTTGCTGTTCGTAAAGCCCCTGAAACTGCCGCGCCAAAAGCCGCTCCCAAGGTCGCGCCGGATGTCGCGGATCTGATGTATAAGATAGAACAGCATTTGACCTTTTTAGAAAAAAAGATCGATACTCTCATCAATCAATCTTCGCAAAGGCCGGCTGAAGTAAAGAGTTTTCCAAAGCCCTTCTTGCCTTTTAACCGTCCTTCTCATAGCGAGTCTTTTAGCCGCCCTTCTCATGGGGAGCATTTTGACCGCCCTCGCCATGGAGGAGGCAGAGAAGAGAATAGCTTTAGAGAAAGAAGTATGACCCGGGCGATTTGCGCGGATTGCAAACAAGAATGCGAAGTGCCTTTTAAGCCCACCGGTGAGCGCCCTGTTTACTGCAAGGAATGTTTTTCAAAGCGTAAAGACGCCGGAACGTTTTCAGGCCGCCGCGATCATGAGCATAAAGGGCATCGACGAGAAGATTTTTCTCACACAACGCATTCCCATAAACACGAAGGTGGCCCCGTCCGTAAACACGGAAAAAGAGGGAAGTATTAAAAAGGTACGTGTCTTTGGAAGCTGAAAGGAGAACGAATGAGATTATTCGTAATTTTACCGGTATTGATATTATCTGGCTGTGCTACGGCAAACGTCGCAAATATCCCCGGCAATACCCAAGCAAACAATCGCCTTAAAGCTGATATTGTTAATATGATTAACATGGTTGAACGTGCTCAAGCTCCCCATTGCCGCTATCAGATTATAGATACAAAAGTTACAGGCGTTGTTGGCGACACAGTGACCGAAGAGTGGACTGTTGAAAGTTGTGGGAAAAATATTATTTATCCGGTTGAATTAACTCCTGATCCAAAGGGCGGAACATTTTTCGGCATTCAAACTCCGGATAAAAAGGACAGGGAGTAAGGAAAAGTTTAGTAAAAAGGTACGTGTCCCCGGGAGCTCTGCGGGGCGGGTGTCCCCGGAATTCTGGGATTACACCGGAAAGATTAATTTTACAAAAAGGCGTGCTTAATGTTTGATATAACAAAAATTATTCCAGAAGTAATTTTGGGTACAATAATTGGTTCACTAATTACATTATTGGGTGTTTGGCTCAATAATAGCGGTGCTCTTAAGCGGCTTAAGGTCCAGCTAGATAATGAAACTGTGCAAAGGATACGAGAGCGTGAGTACAATATTAAAAAGGAGATATATTTAAGAGCTGTTGAAGAATTGGCTATGGTAAAAAATTTTATTCTAAAACTACCTAACTTAGATCTAAATGTTTTTAATGACCAAAATTTTCAAAATATTTCTTCTGGTATTTCTAAAATCCCCGTTGTTGCAAACATAGATACAATCAAAGTTATTACTAACCTAAATATGTATATTTCAAAATCAATTTTTAGCCTATTTCCTGACAAATTACCTATTGAAGATTTAAGAATAAGAATCAATATTTTGTCAACACAAATGGATAATTGTTCAAAAAAAAGAGACATTTTTATTAATGAAATGACTATTGCAAATTTGAAGGGAAATTATGACCAGGCATACTGGGAGAAATTGAAAAGTAACAATGATTTTTATACCCAAGAATTCGATAAATTATTCTTAGAGCGAACAAAAAATTACCATGAATTAAATTCTCTTATTAAGCGTTTCTCAAGCAAATGTTTTGCTGCAATAGTCGGCATGGTGGATTTAGAAACAGAGGCCATTTCTTGTATAAGAAGCGAACTAAGCATGGATTGTGATATTGATGACTATAAGAGTTCCATCAAGCGATCTATGCAGGAAGCTGAAGCAGAATTAAATAAGTTTCTTATAAGCATGCCAACGGAATAGGGAGCTCCAAGGGCCAAAAATTTAATTAGACGAATTAAGCAATGTATTGCCGGAATTTAATAAGGAGGCGACATGATTAAACGAGTGTGGGCAGTCTTAGTTCGAATTTCTGCAATGCAATGGTTTAAGAATTTTATTAATTATGGTTTGCCAATTTTGCTGTGTTTAATTGGATTTGTTGAGTATACACATATACGACCGATAAATATTGTTTCTGAAGATCTTGGAGTAATTGGGATTTATAGTACTGATTTTGGCTTAAGGATAGCAAATTAAGAAAAGAATAATTTAGACCGCTTCTAAATAATTATGCCTATCCAAACAATCAAATGGAAAAATAATTCCATTCGAATTATCGACCAACGAAAGCTTCCGCTTGAATATAAAGTGATGACGTGCCGCAACATAAAAGATGTTTGTCGGGCGATTAAAACCTTAAGCGTGCGCGGCGCACCGGCTATTGGCGTTGCGGCGGCTTTCGGCGTTTTTTTAGGCGTTAAAGATCTTAACGCCAAAAGCCGCCGGGAGTTTGAAAAGAAATTCTCTAAAGTTTGTGATTATATCGGCAGTTCGCGCCCCACCGCGGTAAATTTATTTAATGCTTTAGAAAGAATGAAAAAAGTTTTGGCTCTGCATCCGCAAGTCGATACAGAGCAACTAAAGAAACTTTTGCTTAAAGAAGCGTTCGCTATTTTTAACGAAGATAAGATTTCCTGCCGGAAAATGGGTGATTTTGGCGCGCGGCTTATTAAAAATAATAGCCGCCTTCTAACCATCTGTAACGCCGGCGCTTTGGCAACGGTTGATTATGGAACAGCTTTGGGTGTTATGTACAGCGCGAAAAAAGCGGGAAAAAAATTTAGCGTTTATGCCTGCGAAACCAGACCGCTATTGCAAGGAGCGCGATTAACCGCCTGGGAATTAACCAAAGCGAAGATCCCGACGACTCTTATCTGTGACAATATGGCGGCAACAGTTATCAAGCAAAAAAGAATTGATGCGATATTTACCGGAGCCGATCGCATTGCCGCTAACGGAGATACGGCCAACAAGATCGGAACATATAATTTAGCTATTTTAGCAAAATATCATAAAGTTCCTTTTTATGTGGTGGCGCCTTTCTCGACATTCGATCTTTCTATTGCAAGCGGCCGGCAAATCCCAATCGAAGAGCGCCACGAAGATGAAGTCACGCATATTGCCGGGCGGCGTGTGGCTGCTTTCGGCGTTAAAGTTTTTAATCCCGCTTTTGATGTGACCGATCATAATCTTATCACGGCCATTATTACTGAGCGTGGCATTATCCGTCCTTCGTTTAAGAAAAATATAAAAAAACTCTCATAAAATGATCCGCCTTAAGAAAACAAGATTAAAAGATGTCGGCGAATTTGGATTTATTGAATTGGCCGCCAAAATACTTTCCTCTCCGGTCAAAAATGTCATTAAAGGAATAGGTGATGACGCGGCCGTTTTGGATATTGGACGCAAAGAACTTCTTTTGCTAACGACTGATATGTTGGTGGAAGGAGTTCACTTTACTCGCTCGATGAACGCGCGATCGATCGGACATAAATCTTTGGCGTGCAATATCAGCGATATCGCGGCGATGGGAGGAATTCCAAGCTGCGCGGTTATTTCTCTTGGTGTGCCGCCGAATTTAAATTTGCGGTTTGTCCAAGAACTTTATCAAGGTATCAATCGCTTGGCGAAAAAATTTTCCGTTTCCATTGTCGGCGGCGATACGGTGAAAAGCGCAAAAATAGTCATCAACATTGCACTTTTAGGAAATGTTTTTAAAGAAAACCTTTTGTTGCGCTGTGGCGCCAAAAAGGGGAACCGAATTTTTGTCAGTGGGCCTTTAGGAAAATCATTCGTAACAAAAAAACATTTACGTTTTACGCCTAAAGTTGACGCGGCGCAGTATCTGGCTCGTGAGTTTAAACCGACATCTATGATCGATATTTCCGACGGGCTTTGCGGAGACTTGGGCCATATTTTAAAGGAAAGTAGTGTTGGGGCGGTCATTTATGAAAAACTTATTCCGAAAACAAAAGGTGCTACTTTAAATAATGCTTTATACGATGGGGAAGATTTCGAGCTCCTTTTTACTTTATCATCCCAAGAGGCCAATCAGCTTATTCGAATGAAGAAAAACAGATTTCCTTTTTGGTATATTGGGGATATTGTTGACGAAAAAGAAAAGTTAACGATTGTGAGCGGATCCGGGAAGCGAATCGCATTAAAGCCAAAAAGTTTCTCTCACTTCTAATATGAGAACTACCAAAATCATTTCAGAAAACGCGAAGCAAACAGTTGAGCTGGGCAAGCGCTTAGCCAGATGCCTTAAGAAAGGCGATATTATTTGTCTTTTTGGAGACTTGGGAAGCGGAAAAACAACTTTCACTAAAGGGATTGCGCAGGGCCTTTGCGTTTCTAAAAATTCTGTGAACAGCCCGACATTTGTTCTGCTAAATATTCATAAAGGCCGATTGCCTTTATTCCATTTTGATCTTTATCGCTTGGATAATATTGATGAGATTTTGATGATCGGTTACGAAGAATTCTTTTACGGCGAAGGAGTTTCTATCGTCGAATGGGCCGAAAAGTTAAAGAAATTGCTACCGGAAAATCATTTAAGCGTTAAAATCTCTTTAAAAAAGAACAATCAAAGGCTTATTCAAATATCCGCGCGGGGAAGCCGTTACCAAGAATTGTTGAAAGAATTTATCAAATGAATATCTTAAGCCTCGAAACATCAACCAAGAATTTCAGTATAGCGGTTTTAAAAGATCAGAAAATCATTTTTGAGCGAAACATGAAGCTTAAAGATGTTTTATCTTCATCTATTCTGCCGGCAATTATCCAGGTTTTGACAAAATCGAAAATGAGTTTAGCGCGCCTTGATGGTTTTGCCGTGGGCTTAGGCCCGGGGTCGTTCACCAGTTTACGGGTTGGCCTATCGACTGTTAAAGGCTTAGCATTCGCGACCAAAAAGCCGATCGCGGGCATTTCCAGCTTAGATATTTTGGCGATGAATGTTCCGGAAAAATATACACAGCAGATCTGTACGTTATGCGATGCGAAGCGTAATTTATTCTATTGTTGTTTTTATGAAAAGCAAAACGGCCTTTTGAAGCGAAAAACCGATTATCTTCTGCTTGACCGGGAAAGTATTCAGCAAAAAATTAACAAAAGGACCGTTCTTTTAGGAGATGGTGTTAAAATATGGCAAGAAGAACCCGAAGCAGGCGACAGGGACAATTTTCAGTATTTAGACGAGAAATATTGGCATCCCAAGGCAAGCCATTTGGCTTATTTAGCCGCTGAACGATTTAAAAAGAAAAAGTATGATTTGGCTTCAAAAATAGTTCCCATTTATCTTTATGCGGATGATTGCCAGGTACAAAAATGATGGATAGTTTTAAAAAAGAACAGATCAAAAAGCTTAATCACCCCGTGTGGGCCGAAGTTGATCTTGGCGCGGTCGGCCATAATTTTCGCGCGGTCCAAAAATGCCTTAAACCGGCAACAAAAGTACTTTGCGTTGTTAAGGCGCAAGCCTATGGACATGGCATGATCGAGGCAGCTAAGCTTCTTGATAAAAAGGGAACGCATCTTTTTGGGGTCGCGGATATTGACGAAGGAATTCTTTTAAGGAAAGCGGGAACAAAGAAGCCAATTTTGGTTTTTGAAAACATCTTGCCGCAAGCCGCCGCAACGCTTATTAAAGCGAATTTAACCGCGACCATTTGCAATATCGAGACAGCGCAAGCTCTCAATAGTGCTGCGCGAAACTTAAGAAAGAAAATATCCGTTCATATTAAAATTGATACCGGTATGGGGCGTTTAGGCGTTTGGCATGAAAAGGCCGTGGATTTTATTTTAAAGGTTCGGAAATTGGAATCATTAAACTTGGAAGGAATTTATACCCATTTTCCATCGGCAGATACTGATAAAGCATTTACACAAAAACAGATCAAAATATTTTCAGCTCTGGTTGAAAAAATGAGTAGCTTAGGCATTCGTTTTCAATATGTTCACGCGGCCAATAGCGCCGGGATTATCGGTTATCCGGCTGGGCATTTTAATTTAGTCCGTGCGGGGCTGATGCTTTACGGAATGTACCCCGATAAGCAATTCTACAGAAAAGTTTCCTTAAGGCCGGCTTTAGCCGTAAAATCAAAGGTCATTTTTGTAAAAGAAATAAAGCAGGGCATGAGTATTAGCTACGGCCGTAGTTTTATCGCCAAGACAAAAATGAAAACAGCAACGCTTCCTATCGGTTATAGCGACGGGTATTTTCGCCTTTTTTCCAACGCGGCTTTTGTTCTTATCAATGGAAAACGTTGTCCGGTTTTAGGGCGAGTGACGATGGACCAGATCGTGGTTGATGTTACCAGACTTAAAAGTGTTAAAGTCGGCGATGAGGTTGTTTTGCTGGGCCGACAAGGAAAATATGAGATTACCGCGGACAATTTAGCTTCGTTTGCCCAAACAATTAACTACGAGATCACCTGTAGTTTAGGTTCCCGCCTCAGACGCTTCTATAAATAATCAGCTTAGAATTTTGTGCGGATAAGATAAGCGGCAATGATCAAGAAAATGATAGGCGACAACCACGCCGAAAGCACAGGGAAAAGAACTCCACCTTTTCCTAAGGCAAGGCCCACAGCGTTGACCACATAAAATATAAATCCAATCCCGATCCCGATCCCCAAAGAAGTAAATGTCAGAGCTTTTCTTCTGCCGGTTGTCAGCGACAAGGGCAAGCCCACCAACAGAATAACGATATTATAAAAAGGAAAAGCGATCTTTTGATGCATATCGACGCGCAAATTATGCAACGCCTTGGAGGCGCCGCTGTGAGAAAAACGTTTGATGTATTCATCAAGTTGGCGGATGTTCATCGATGAAACATCCAGCCTTTGCCGGACAAAATCCTGAGGAGTTTCTTTAATATCCATCAATTTATCTTCAAAGTATTTTGTTTCTTCCACGATATTCATCCCCGAAGCGTCAAAAGTTGTTAATTGGCATTTATAAAACTTCCACGCGATACCTGTCCACTTGCCTTTTAAGGCAACGACTTTTTCGCGCATTCTCTGGTCATTGTCATGGCCGATAATGGTAATGCCTTCTAAAGTCCAATCATTCGGATCAAAGGTGTCGATAAAATAGAGGCGATTCTTTAATCCATAAAAGGTCAAATTCTTTATTTTGGCTTTTTTTCTTTGTTCGCTATCAACTTTTAAAATGATATTTTCGTTGCGGATGGCCTCTGAGCTGGCGGTCGCGGTAGGGACAAATCGCTCATTCAAGACAAAAATACCGGCAGAAACAATGAGAGCAAAATAAATAGCCGGCTTGGTGATCTGCCAGAAACTTAAGCCTCCGGTCCGTAAAACGATGATCTCATTATTGTTATTTAAGTGGCTAAAGGTGAGAATGCTGGCGATCAAACAGGCGATGGGAGATGTTTGAACTAAGATGATCGGTAAAAAAGAAAGATAATATTGAAGTAAGATCTCAAAAGGGACTTTTCGGTCGATGATTTCATTTAAGTTACTGGCGACGTCGATCAGGATATAGAGAAAACAGAAAATGAAAATGGTGGCAAAAAAGATCCTGATGACAGAATGAATGATATAGCGGTCTAAGATACGCATAGTTTGTAATTAAGATAAGAGGCCGCCAGGAATCCAAGGATATTGGGCGCCCACATGGTGATGGCCGGAGGCGTAATGTTTTGTACGCTTAAAGCCTCACAGCCTAACGATAATAAATAGTAAACTGCCGCGCACAAAACGGCTAAAACGAGATTTGCTGTTTTCTCCCGACGGTGCGTGATGACGGCGATAGGAAAACCCAAGAGGATGAAGATCAGCGCCGAAAATGACCAAGTGATCTTACGATGATATTCTGTGACCAAGGGGGAGATGTCAACAGAGGCCGCTTTAAGTTCCTTGATCTTCTCGCCCAGTTCTTTAAGCGACATGCTTTTGGGTTTCTTTTCTACATTTTTGCTCTCGCCGCTCGACAGATCGAGGGTCATAAAATAATTCTTAAAGTTAAGTTTATAAAAACTATTTGGGCTATCCAAATTTGGTTCGTCGGAGGTTCCGTTCATCAGCTTTAATTTGATCTTGGTCTCTCCGGGAACGGGCGTAAATTCTCCCTCATTGGCGATGATGGTGCGGGTAGGCCGGTCGGGTTGAGGCTGGTAAATGCGGACATTGTAAAGTTTATTATCCTCTATCCGATAAATAAAAAGGATCTGATCTTTAAAGGCGTGGATAAATGTTCCGGCTTCCAGAAATGCGGCCGGATTTTTTGCTCCGACATCTTTTAAGATCTTACGTTGTTCATGGTGCGCGTAAGGAATAATGCGCTCGTTTAGAATAACGGAAAAAAGGCTTAACATAATTCCGATAACAAACAAAGGAAAGAGAAGTTTGTGTAAGCGAATACCGCTGGCGCGCATGGCTAGGATCTCATTATCGGCGGAAAACCTTCCAAACGTCAAAATAATGGCTGTCAGACACGCGATGGGAAGCGTGTAGCCTAATAAAAGAGGGACGTATAATACGAAAACCTTGGCAACGGCGGTAACGCTAACACCTTTATTAATGACCAGATTGGCGAGTTGGATGAGGTTCCCTAAAAGGAAAACACATGTCAAAACCCCCAGGGCGATAAAAAAGGGGAGGATACATTCAAGCAAAATATAATTTCGTAGGATCCGCATAAGTTCTTAAATGTTATTCGGTGATGGCTAGGGTTAAGGCTTCAACGTGTTTCGCGCCGGATTCCTTTAAGACGCGCGCGGCTTCCGAAACCGTTGCTCCCGTCGTAAAGAGGTCGTCAATGATCAATATTGATCTTTGATGGAACTCTTCAGGATTTTCTATTTTAAAGGCGCCGGAAATATTTGTCCAGCGCTGTTGCTTCTTTAGCAAGGCCTGATTTTGCGTGTGCCGAACGCGCGTAAGATTTCCCAGCGATTGAGGGCGGCAGAATTTTTGCGCTAGGCCTTCGCTTAACAACTGCGTTTGATTGTATCCTCGTTCTCTCAGCCGGGCACGAGACAGCGGGATAGGGACAATCATATCAAAACGAGACATATCTAGCGAATAATTTTCAATAAATGAACACAAGAACTCCAAGAGGTGTTTTTTAAGAGAAGTTTTATTTTTGTACTTGAACAAATGAATAAGCTCTTTAGCGGCATCGTTATACGATATGGCGGCCCAAGCGCGGTCAAAATCATATTTGAATTGGCGGCAATTTGGGCAGAAAAACTCATCATGTTGCTGTACCAAAGGGTGCGGGCACTGAGGGCAAAATGGCGGCCGGTTGACCTTAAGGGCCGCAAGACATTTGGAACAAAGGTTTTGCGTTTGATGATCTGCTCCCAGGAAAGTTTTGCAGACAAGGCAGTTGCTAGGATATAAAAGCCCCCAAAGCCCTTCTAAAAATTGTTTTAACACAGCGGTTATTTTAACATGAGGGTTAGGACGTGTCAAACACAAGGAGCTTTTGGGGGTGTATTTTTGTGCGCTACTTTAATAAAAGAGCAATTTATCCCATTGATATTATCGGTGTGCCGATATAAAATAAAGAACACTTGAGCGATCTTCCGTAGGGCCAATAAGGGCTCTTGCAAAAAAGGAGTGTTGGATGAAAAAGACGATTTTCTTGCTTTTTGTATTCTTTTTAGCCGTGTCTTATGCCGCCGCTTATCAGCTAGAGGTGAAGGTTTTAAATGAGGAAGCTATTACGGCATTGTCCGATAAGGAATTGACCAACGCCTATATTGATACCGTTGTTGAATTAGAAGCATCCAAGGCATTTTATACGACATCCGGATTTATGCCGGAAGAATACAAAGATTATAAAGGTGTTGTGCGCTATCGTATTTTACTTTTAAACGAACTAACCAGGCGTAAGCTGGAAGTTCCCAAAACGGAATAACAAAGGATATCAACCGATGACAACCGCCAGCAATGACCGTAAGGCCTTATTTGAGTTAATTAAAAGTGAAGCATTCTTTAAAGAGAAGATCATTCTTTCTTCCGGAAAAGAAAGCAATTACTATATCGACGCCCGCCGGGTAACACTTAAAGCCCAGGGCGCGTATTTGTGCGCTAAGATCATTTTGGATATTATCCGTGATGAAAAAATTGACGCGATCGGAGGCCCAACGCTGGGAGCCGATCCCTTGGTGGGCGCTATCGGAGTTTTGAGCTTCGAAGCCAACCGGCCGGTTAACACTTTTATTATCCGCAAAGCTCCCAAGCCACACGGGAAACAGCAGCAAATAGAAGGCCCTATTTTATCCAAGAATGCTAAGATCATTCTGATCGATGATGTTGCCACGACGGGAAAGGCCTTTATGGAGTCATTAGATGTCTTAGCTAAAGAAGGTCTGACGGCCCATAAGGCCATCTGCATTGTGGACAGAAATGAAGGCGCGCGGGAGGCCTTAGCCAAAAGAAATTGCGAACTCGTCTCTATTTTTACCGCTGCGGATTTTCTTTCGTAAATGATCGGCCGGGCTTTAAAAAATATCAAATATGGTTAATCGTAAGCGTATCGTCTTAGCTTCCAATTCTGCTCAAAGAAAAAGGCTGCTCAAACTGCTTGGCCTAAAATTCATTGTCTCTCCAAGTGCCATCAAGGAATCAAATCGCATCAAAACAACCTGCGCGTCTTTAGTGAAAGATAATGCGCTACGAAAGGCCAGGGATGTTGCCCGGAAATTTCCTGAGTCTATCGTGATCGGCGCGGATACGCTTGTTTATTCGGGAGATAAAAAGATATTAGGAAAGCCTAAAGACCTTATTCATGCAAAAAGAATGCTCAAAACCCTTTCGCGTAAACCGCAATGGGTTTATACAGGACTGGCGGTTATGGACACAACGACAAAAAAGATCATTTTAGGATGCGAAAAAACGAAGGTTTTTATGAACTCATTATCGGATAAGCAGATCGATTCATACCATCGCTTTATTTCTCCTCTGGATAAAGCGGGAGGGTTTGACATTGAGCATAAGGGTGGGTTATTTATCCGCAGGATCGAAGGCTGTTATTTTAATGTGGTGGGCCTTCCGGTCGCCAGGCTTTGCGCGATGCTAAGGAAAGTTGGTGTTCATGTTTTCTCTCTGGCTGTTATTTTTATGTTCAGCGGATGTGCCACCGAATATAATTTAGCCACGCAACAACAAGAAACGCTTTTATACGGAACGGACAAAGAGGTCAGTATCGGAGAATCGATCGCCCGGGAATTTGATAAACAGTTCAAGATCAATACCGATATCGACCTTAACGAGCGAGTTTCGAATATTGCCCGAAAGATCGTTGAGGTTTGCGACCGCCAGGAATTGGTTTATACGGTGAAGATCATTGACGACGACAAAGTTAACGCGGTGAGCCTTCCCGGAGGATTCATTTATATTTTTCGCGGCATTCTTGACAAGGCTGAAAGCGATGATGAGCTTGCTTGCGTTATTGCCCATGAGGTGGGGCATATCACGGCCAAACACGCCATGAAAAAGATCGAAGCCATGTATGGGTACACATTTTTGAAGCTTCTCGCGGTCCAATCCGGCAGTGCTAATTTAGCCCAAGGAGTTGACGCGGCGTTCGCGACCATGTTCACCGCGTATTCACAAGAAGATGAGTTTATGTCAGACAGGCTTGGCATTAAATACGCCCAGAAGGCAGGGTACGATCCAAATGGAATGGCTAATTTCTTAAAACGGCTAAAAAAGTTAGAAGAAAAAGATACCTCCAGAGAATTAAATTATTGGCGGACGCATCCCTATACCAGCAAGAGAATATCGGCGGCCAATCAGGAGATTTCCGGTGGATTGGAATTTAGAGATTATTTGAATTTAACGGGAGAGAAATAATTTGGCGGCTTTTTTTTTAAGAATAATTCGAAAGTGTTTTTTGTTCAGTTTCTTATTTTTAACCGCATGCGCATCCGATCGTGATCTTGCCGCCGGGCAAAACCAAGTTTGCTTTCAAGAACAATGCCTCAATGTTGAGTTAGCGCAAACCAAAGGTGAGTTAACAAAGGGGCTGCAGTTCAGGGAGAATATGGATCGCAATGCGGGGATGCTTTTTATTTTTCCGCAAAATGATACGTATGATTTTTGGATGAAAGATACTTTAATGCCCTTGGATATTATTTGGATCAGCGAGGATAAAAAAGTTATTTATATTTCAGAAAATACGCCGCCTTGCCGGCAGGAACAATGCCCCGTCTATGGCCCGGGCCAAGAATTATCTCGTTATGTCCTTGAAGTCAATGCGGGTGCCGCAAACCGTTTGGGTATAAAAATAGGTGATGAAGCTCATTTTATTTTGGAATAAAGTTTCGCCGATACTTTCATAGGAGCATTTTCATTTTAGTGCTAAAATACTACCGATGATAGATATTGCTAATATTATTACGGCCCACCACTATGACTTCAATCCTTATTCTGTTCCTCCGATCATTGTTGCCAGCCTTGTTTTTTTATTGGGATTTTTCGCTTTTAGCCTAGAGAGAGAAACGCAATTCAATCGTTCTCTTTTGTATATGTGCGCCAGTTCGACGATCTGGCTTTTTGGCTATAGTTTTGTGCTTAATGCCCAAATAGAACAGGTAGCATTTTTCTGGACGCGCATTATGTATTCGGGGCTGGTTGTTTTTCCGGCGACACTTCTGCATATTTCTTTAGCGTATACTAATCGTTACGAATCAGAACAGCGCTTTATTAAGGGAGCGTATATTGTTTCGGTATTATTCATAGGACTGGTGTGGGCCGGAGGTTTTTTAAGCGGTGTTAGAAATTATCCGTGGGGTTTTCACCCTGAGGCGGGGACATGGCAGCCGCTTTTTCTTATTTTTATTTTATTTTGCCCCATCCTAGGGCTGCTTAATCTCATAAAATATTATTTTAGCCTCACCGAGAAACTTGATAAGAAAAGAACGGAATATCTCATCATTGCTTTTATTTTTGTTTCCTTGAGCGCGTTCGATATTTTAGCGAGCTACGGCATTAAAACATATCCCTTCGGGTATATCGCGACGCTCATCTTTGTTGTGGTCATGACGTTTTCGATCATCAAGTACCGGAATTTGATGGTCGAAAGTTATGCCAGGGAATTGGAGCGTAAGGTTGCTGAGAAAACACAAGAGATGTCAAAAATAGTAGAGGAATTACGTAAAACCCAGGTAAAGCTTATTGAAACCGGAAAAATTTCTGCCTTGGCTAGTTTAAGCGCGGGAATTCTGCATCAAGTCAGCCAGCCCGTTACAGCCATTCACGGTTTCGCCCGGTTTGTCAAAAAAGAAATGAAAGAAGACAATGCTTTTTATAAGCCGATCAAGATCATTGAAGAGCAAGCGGTGTATCTTAAAGATATGTTAGAAGATCTTATGGAGCTTATCCGCCATCGGGAGATCAAAAAAGAGAATATTAATGTGAACGCCAGCATCAAAAGAGCGACGGACCTTTTAACCGATGAATTGCGCATTAAGCGTGTTAACTGGAGCCTGAATTTTGCGGAAAATCTTCCCTTGGTCTATGCCGATGCGGTCCATATCCAACAGATATCCATGAATATTTTGGTCAATGCGATGCAGGCATTGTCGGTAGCGGCAAAAGGGGAAGACCGGATCATTAAAATTACGACAAGATTCGACGCGGTTATGAACAAGGTCGTTATTACGTTCCAGGATAACGGCCCCGGTATTCCCGAGGAAGACCAGCATCAGATCTTTGAACCATTTTTCTCAACGAAGACAAAAGGTTCCGGGATCGGTTTAGCGCTTTGCAAGGACCTGGTGGCGGAGCACGGCGGAGAAATTAAATTTGAAAGCCATCCGGGCCAAGGAACAGCTTTTATCATTATGCTTCCGCCGGTTTCAAAGTAGCGGATCAGAAGGATTTTGCTACTTAACTTTTTTATTTCGTAGTATAATGCGGCTGATTTTAAAAGGAAAAATAATGAATGAGAAATTGAAAATACTTGTCGTAGACGACAAAAAAGTTATTGGTGACCTTTTTGATTTTACCTTAGGTTATAGCGGGCACAAGATCTGTGTTATGGATTCAGCCAATGCGGCTTTAGAGATCTTGCGAAGCGAGAGTTTTGATGTTGTCTTTTTGGATATTGTGATGCCGGAGCAAGACGGCATCGACACGCTAAAAAACATTAAGGCGATCGCGCCGAATCTTCCTATTGTCATGATGAGCGGTTATTCGGTCGATGAGAAGCGACGCAAAGCCGAAGAACTGGGAGCGATCGCGTGTTTAAAAAAACCGTTTGAAATGGATGATATTAAAAAGGTAGTGAAGCTAGCGACAGGAAAAGAAATATAAGTTTTAATGAAAAGAAGGTAAATTTTGAGCCGCGTTTTTCTAAAGAAAAACGCGGCTCAACTATTTTTAAGATGTTTTTGGCGGGCGATACAAATGCGTGCTTTGTCCGAAGAATACCTCGGCTGATTCCATGAATGTTTCTGAGAGTGTAGGATGAGGATGGATGCTTAATTTGATATCACTTGCCAAGGCTCCCATTTCAACGGCTAAGACCCCTTCCGAAATTAATTCTCCGGCGCCAACACCGGCGATTCCGACACCTAAAACATGTTGTGTCTCCGGGTCAAGGATAAGCTTGGTTATTCCTTCCGGCCGGTTGAGCGTTGTGGCTCGTCCGGAAGCACCCCAGGGGAATTTAGTGACTTTAATGGGGCGATTTTGTTTTTGCGCTTCATTTTCAGTGAGTCCGCACCAGGCAATTTCAGGATCTGTAAAAACGACAGCCGGAATGGCTTTAGGTTCAAAAGCAACCTTGTGCCCTAAGATCGCTTCGACCGCTACGCGTCCTTCGTGGGAAGCTTTGTGCGCCAGCATAGGCTCTCCGGCAACATCTCCAATGGCATAAATGGATGGATCATCGGTTCGGCGTTGGGCATTAATAAGGATGAAGCCCTTTTTATCAATCTTTACTTTTGTATTTTCTAAGCCCAGTCCGCTGGAATTCGGTTTTCGGCCGATAGCAATAAGGACTTTATCGAATTCCTGTTGTGTTTGTTTTTTATCGGACGCTTCAAAAGAAACCTTAAGGCCGTTATTTGCTTCTTCGATTTTTGTGACTTTAGTTTCCAACAAAATATCTTGAAAGACCTTTTGTAAACGTTTTGCCAAGATATTTGTCAGGTCTTTGTCTCCTCCGGGTAAAAGCCCAGGTGTCATTTCCACAACGGAAACCTTTGTTCCTAAGGCGGCATAAACGGTTCCTAATTCCAGTCCGATGTAGCCTCCGCCGACCACAAGAAGTGTTTTGGGAATGTCCGCTAATTCTAAGGCGGTTGTTGAATTGAGGATCCTTTTGGAATCCGGCAGGTCCGGCAAAGTGATCGGACGTGAACCTGTCGCTAGGATCGCGTGATCGAATGTCAGATTTTCTTGCGCGCCATTGGCACGGTCTATTTTAAGTGTTTTTGAGTCCACAAATGTCGCGCGGCCCTGAATGTAATTTATTTTTCGCAGTTTGCATAGCTGTCCTAAATTGCTAGTCATCTTTGAGATCATGTTTTGCTTCCAGTCGCGTATCTTTGAGGCGCTGATCGTTGGTTCGGAAAATTCAACGCCGCAGTTCTTTAATTCCCGTGCTTCGTCAAGGACTTTAGCGATATGCAAGAAAGCTTTTGAGGGAATACAGCCGCGATAAAGGCATACTCCGCCCGGATTAGATTCGGCGTCAATTAACGTGACCTCTACGCCCAGATCGGCCGCTAAAAATGCCGCGACATAACCGCCCGGCCCGGCGCCGATGACTACTAATTTTGTATGTTTGGAAATTTCGGGCATATTTTTTATTCCTCTAATTGCATCATAAGGGGTTGTTCGATGGCTTCAACGATGAACCGTAAAAACCGCGCGCCGTCAGCTCCGTCAATGACGCGGTGATCATAAGACAAAGATAACGGAAGCATCAGCCGTGGCGCGCAAACAGCGCCGCTGGCATAACAAGGTTCCAAAGCGGCGCGGGAAATGCCTAAGATCGCGACCTCCGGCGAATTAACGATCGGCGTAAAATATGTTCCGCCGATACTTCCTAAATTGGTGATGGTGAACGTTCCGCCTTGCATTTCTTCGATGGAAGTTTTCTTATTGCGGGCACGCTCGGCCATTTGCGTTAATTCAATAGATATCTCAATGAGGCTTTTCTTATCGATATCACGGATCACCGGTACTAAAAGCCCGCGGTCTGTATCAACGGCAATGCCGACGGAATAATATTTTTTCTGAATGATCTCGTTGCGTGCCATATCAATGCTGGAATTAAACTTCGGAAATGTTTTAAGGGCCGAGGCAATGACTTTTAGAATAAAAGGCGTGATGGTTAATTTTCCGCCCTTTTCCTCGACTTTTTTAGCGTAGCGTTTACGCAAAGATTCCAGATCCGTAATATCCGCTTTATCGAATTGCGTGACATGAGGAATAGTGCGCCAGGCATAGCTTAAATGTTCGGCGGCTTTGCGGCGCAGCATGCTGGTGGAAACTCGCTCGACAGATCCCCATTTAGAAAAATCAGGCAAGCTGACGGATTCAATTCCGGGGCCGCTTTGCAATTCTGTATTGATCCGCTTGGAAAACGCTTTGACATCATCCAGTGAAATGCGTCCGCCGGGCCCGCTTCCGGGAACGCGGGCAATATCAATGCCGATCTCCCGGGCAAATCGGCGTACGGATGGGGCAGCCGCGACATCTTTAGGTTTTTCAGTTGCTGGCTCTACCTTGTGAGCGGATGGCTGAGGTGTTGATATCTTTTCTTCGCGAGCAGCAAGAAAAGGCTCAGGAATTTTTACGGTTTCTTTTTTTGCTTCCGAAACAGGGGCTGCTGTTTTAACCGGA
The DNA here is from genome assembly GCA_041649175.1 of Candidatus Omnitrophota bacterium. Taxonomy (NCBI): domain Bacteria; kingdom Pseudomonadati; phylum Candidatus Omnitrophota; species Candidatus Omnitrophota bacterium. The sequence goes on from JBAZNR010000001.1 coordinate 850,191, forward strand.
GCAGGAGATTCTTTTAAGGCAGCTGCGCCGGCTTCAATTTTCAAAATCAACTGGCCGATCTTAACTTCCTGTCCTTGTTTAACAAGGATCTCTTTAACGACTCCGCCAATGGAAGCCGGGATTTCTAAAACCGCTTTATCAGTTTCTAATTCCAAAACAGGCTGATCGGCACCAATGGAGTCGCCGACTTTGACCATGATTTTGGTGGCAATGCCGGATTTAATGTTTTCGCCTAAGCCGGGAAGTTTGAATTCGGTTAACACGCCAAGATCCTTTCTTTATGCCGTATGCGGATTAAGTTTCTCGGGATCGATCTTCATATCTTTGATAGCTTTTTCAATGATGTCGGATTTGATCAGCTTTTCTTTGGCTAAACCAACCAGGGTTGCCAAAACGATATAGCGGGCATCAACTTCAAAGAAGTCGCGTAAAGATTTTCGGCTTTCACTGCGGCCAAATCCGTCGGTCCCAAGCGCTAAGAATTGCCCGGGGATCCATCGCGCGATCGCGTTGGGAAGCGCTTTTAAATAATCAGATGCCGCCACAAAAACTCCGGTTTCTTTAGAAAGGCACTGTGCGATATAGGAAGTTCTTTGTTTCTCTTGAGGATGAAGCATGTTCCAACGTTCTGTCTCAACGGCATCTTGATGGAGTTCTTTATAGCTTGTGACGCTCCAAACATTAGCCGAGACGTTGTATTGTTCTTCCAAAATAACCTGAGCTTTAATAACCTCGTTCATAATAGCGCCGCTGCCAAAAAGATTAGCGTGTAATTTTCCGCTCTTCTTCTGGGACGATTTAAATTGATACATTCCTTTCAAAATGCCTTCTTTAATACCGTCTCCTTGCGGCATAGCCGGCATGGAATAATTTTCGTTTCCGACGGTTAAGTAATAGAAAATATCTTCTTGATTTTCATACATGCGCCGGATCCCGTCGCGGATAATGACAGCTAATTCATACGCGAAAGCCGGATCGTAAGCTTTGAGATTTGGGATAACCAGAGCCGTTAAATGGCTATGGCCGTCTTGATGTTGAAGCCCTTCGCCGGCCAAAGTGGTGCGTCCGGCGGTCGCTCCGATTAAAAATCCTCGGCAACGCAGATCGCCCGCCGCCCAGAACAAGTCTCCCACGCGCTGATAACCGAACATGGAATAGTAGGCAAAAAACGGGATCGTGTTGATGCCATGCGTCGAGTAAGAGGTTCCCGCGGCGATAAACGAGGAAATAGCGCCCGCTTCCGTAATGCCTTCTTCCAAGATTTGGCCGTTTTTTGCCTCTTTGTAATAAATAAAACTATCGGCATCAACCGGTTCATAAAGCTGTCCGACGTGAGAATAGATTCCGCATTGACGAAAGAGGGCTTCCATCCCGAATGTTCTGGCTTCATCGGGAATGATGGGAACGATGAATTTTCCAATATTTTCATCGCGCAATAATTTGGTTAAAATGCGCACATAAACCATGGTGGTGGACACCTCGCGTCCCTCGGTGCCCTTATAAAATTCTTCAAAAGTTTCTTCGGGCGGCGTTTGAATGGGCGTACTTTTTGCTCTTCGCGAGGGAAGATATCCGCCGAGTTTTTGACGGCATTCGTGAAGGTATTTCATTTCCGCCGAATCCTCCGCCGGTTTATAGAACGGCGCTTGAGCGACTTCATCATCCGAAATAGGGATACCGAACCGCGCTCTAAATTCGCGCAGTTCATCTTCGTTCATTTTCTTTTGTTGATGAGTGATATTTTTACCTTCGCCGCTTTCGCCAAGCCCGTAACCCTTGATGGTTTTGGCGATGATAACGGTTGGTGAACCGCGATGGTCAATGGCGGCTTTAAAAGCGGCGTAGACTTTTTCGGGGTCGTGGCCGCCGCGTTTCATTCTTCGAATTTGTTCATCGGATAAACCTTTAACCAGCTCCAATAATCGTGGGTCTTTGCCGAAGAAATGCTCGCGGATGTATTTCCCGCTTTCAACGACATATTTTTGATATTGGCCGTCCACAACCTCACCCATGCGTTTAACCAATAATCCTTCTGAATCTTTTGCTAAAAGCGGGTCCCAGTCATTGCCCCAGACAACTTTGATAACATTCCATCCGGCGCCGCGAAAGGCAGCTTCCAGTTCCTGGATAATTTTTCCGTTGCCGCGTACCGGTCCGTCAAGTCGCTGTAAGTTACAGTTGACAACAAAGACAAGATTGTCTAATTTTTCTCGGGAGGCCATGGTGAGGGCGCCTAATGATTCCGGTTCGTCAGATTCACCGTCACCCATAAAAACCCAAACTTTTGCATCCGAACGTGATTTCAATCCGCGGTCTTCCAAGTAACGGTTAAATCGCGCTTGGTAAATGGACATAATAGGCCCCAGGCCCATGGAAACGGTTGGAAATTGCCAGAAATCAGGCATCAGCCACGGATGCGGATAAGAACATAATCCGCCGCCTGGCTTTAATTCCCGTCGGAAATTCTCTAATTGTTCGGCGCTTAGGCGTCCTTCTAGAAAGGCACGGGCATAGATCCCGGGAGACGCATGCCCTTGAAAATAGACCAAATCGCCTTCTTGATTCTCGTTTCTTCCGCGGAAAAAATGATTAAATCCGATCTCAAAAAGGGTAGCCGCCGAAGCGTAGGTGGAAATATGCCCGCCAATACCGTTTTCAACACGGTTGGCCCGCACGACCATGGCCATGGCATTCCAACGGACAATACTTTTGATGCGGCGTTCAATATCTCTATTGCCTGGGAAAGGAGGCTGTTTTTCAGCCGGAATGGTGTTGATATAGGGTGTGTTAACGCCAAAAGGGACCTGAATTCCGGCTTGTTGGGCGCGAATTTTTAACTGTTGTAGAATGTATTGAGCTTTTTGGGGCGGCTCATGCTCCAAAAGGTAATCTAAGGAGCTAAGCCATTCTTTGATCTCAACATCATCTATACTGTGGTAATCGTGATTTACCGCATCATCCATCTTGATTTCCTCTTTATTGGTTGAAAAAGACATCGGGTAATTTCGGGACCTTCCATGACAGGGAGAAGACAAGGTCAAAAGCAGGGTTATTGTATTATGGAATTTCTGTTCGTGCAAGGATAATTTGGTTAAAAAGAGCCTTACTTAAAGTGCTTTTTGAGTTCTTGGCAGAAAATTTGGAAGAACAAAGTCAAATATTGCCTTTCTCCCATTGGTTTTAAGGCCGTCATAAGCTATGCGTAAGTCAATAAAGAGGTTTTTTAAGTTGAACGAAACCCATAAGTTAACTAAAATGATAAACAATATATAGGAAACGTTCAAAGAAAACGGGTCTATCGCATGCGAGCTATTGTTGTTATTCCTACTTACAATGAAAAAGGCAATATTGATCGCCTTATCGGTGATATTTTGCTTGCGGATCCCTTGATCTGCGTTGTCATTGTCGATGATTCTTCTCCGGACGGAACCGGGCAAATAGTAGAAAACTTACGCAAAGGTAACTCCAGGGTTCACTTGATCACAAGGCCGCAGAAATCCGGCCGAGCAAAATCTGACTTAGAAGGTTATCGATATGCTTTAGACCGTGGATTTGATGTTATTTTCTCAATGGATGCCGATTTTTCTCACCAGCCGAAGGATATCCCTAGGTTTTTGGAAAAAATAAAAAGTTCTGATATTGTTATCGGGTCCAGGCTTATAGCTGGAGGCCAGATCCAGGGACGAGGTTTTTTAAGAAATATCTTAACTCGATTGGCCAATTTCTATGTTCGGATATTTTTAGGATTTGAAATTCATGATTGGACATCCGGATTTCGATGTTATCGGCGCGAGGTTTTAGCAGCGCTTCCTTTGGATAAAATGATCTCGCGGGGGCCATCACTTTTAGAAGAGATCCTATTTTTATGCCGCCAAAAAGGCGCCAAGGCCGTTGAAATCCCCGTTGTTTTTGTTGACCGCGAACAAGGAATATCAAAATTAAAATTAGAAGAGCTCATCGAAGTCTTTGGATTAGTTCTAACATTAAGGTTTAGAAAATGCCTAACTTCTTAGGAAGCCTTTTTCCAAATAAAACATCCCGGCATGTGGTTATTCTTATCGCGCTTATCGTCGCTGTTTATGCCAATTCTTTAGGCAATGGCTTTGTTTGGGACGACTTTTTAGTGATCGCCGGAAATAATTTTGTCAAATCTTGGAGCAATTTTCCTCTGATTTTTAGCCGCGATTATTTAACTTCGCCGGATGAGGTTTCGTATTTGGGCCAATGTTTTTCAGGAGCGGGGGAAGCGACGTATCGGCCGGTCGTGACCATTTCTTATTTTGTGGATTATTTTCTTTTTGGGCGAAATCCGTTCGGATATCATTTGGTGAATTTGCTTTTTCATATTTTTAATAGCGTGCTGGCCTATTTCTTGGCGAGAATGATCTTAAAAGACGCGCGCGGCGCATTCTTTGCGGCTTTATTTTTTGGGCTGCATCCGATCCAGACGGAGGCGGTTAATAATATTTCTTTCCGGGAAGATCTGTTCGTTTTCTTTTTTGGCATCTCGGCTTTTATTTTGTTCATAAAAGCTAAAGCGTGTTCTTTGGATCGAAAAAGGTTAATGCTTTTGTTTTCCAACCTATTATTTTTCTTAGCGCTTTTTTCTAAAGAAATGGCTGTTACTTTTCCTATTTTATTTTTACTTTATGACTATTGTTTCTGCCGCGAAGAGATAAAAGGCGGTTTTTGGAGGCACATCAAGTCTTATTACTTGGCTTATGGAGTGGTGCTGCTTTTCTTTCTATGGATATGGGCTTTTGTGATGCCTTCAGAAAATAAGCCGCTCATATATTTTGGGCAAACGGCATGGAGTAATTTCTTAACGATGGCAAAGGTTTTCGGGATTTATGTCTTTTGGATGTTTATTCCGGTCAATATTCACGGAACAGTTCCGGATTTTTCTATCGCAGAATTTTCTTTATGGTCCATTGAAGTTATTGCGGCGATAATGGCCTTACTATTCTTGATGTATTGTGTTGCAAGATTCTGGCAAAGGCATAGAGTTGTTTCATTCGGCATTCTCTGGTTTTTCATAGCATTGTTTCCGGTTGCTAATATATTTCCAATCCAGAATATTATCGCTTGCCGGTATCTTTATTTTCCGTCTTTTGGGTTTTTCCTTATCTTCGCTTATGGTTTACGGCAGTTAACTTCTCTGAAAGTAAGATACATCACTGTTGGCTTCCCGCGGCGAATCGAAATTCTTATTCTTGTGGGCGTAATGATAGTTTACGGGATAGTGACTCCTTTAAGAAATTCGGCCTGGCGTAACAACGATACGTTTTATGAGGACATTTATTCTTATTATCCTCAAAAAGAATGGATCCATCGAAGCCTGGCTGGTTCTTTTATCAGAAAAGGGATGATAGAAGAAGCTATCTTGGAATTTAAGATCGCAGGAATATTAGATCCCAAGAATAGCGAAACTTCAGGTTTCCTGGCGCGGCTATATTTGCGACAAGGGAAGATCAATGAAGCTATTCATGAACTTAGGAAAACCATTGCTTTGGATGAAAGCAATGTTTTTGCCCGTAACGCATTGTGCGGCTTGCATGGGGCGGAAGGTGATTGTCGGAAAGCAATAGCATGCTTTGAGGATTTGATCGTAAAAAGCCCGGAATTTCTAGATGGGCATTATAATTTAGGGATCGCCTATCAACATTGCGGGGAAGATCAAAAGGCGAAAAAGGCTTTTGAAGAATTGCTGCGCCGCGATCCCAAATATCCAAACATTTGGCAGAAATTACGCGAACTAGAACACTAGCTTTTTGGAAGGGTTTGACAGTCAAATCGTTTGTGGCTATACTGGTGGCGCTGTAAATTTATAAGTTGCGCCACGCCTTGGTGGGGCGCTGTAAATTTATAAGTTGCGCCACGCCTTGGTGGGGCGCTGCAGAGTTTTCGCGCCCTCTGTCGAGGGCGCTTGAATCTTTCTCAGGGTAGCATGCAAATGTTTTGCGCCCCTACCGGGGCGCTCGAACCTTTTCTTAGAAAAATATTAGGGTAGGTTTTTGCGGAAGTGGCGGAATTGGTATACGCGTACGTCTCAGAAGCGTATGGGGAAACCCGTGAGAGTTCAAGTCTCTCCTTCCGCACCAATTTTATCGGTAATACCATTATGGATTTTCTAACAAATTTCAAAACAACACTTTGGGCGACGGCTCAAATTTTTTTAATGGCTGGTTGCGGATACTTTCTGGTCAAACGCAAAACCATCGACCATGCCGGGCTTGTTTTATTAAGCAAACTGATGATCAGCCTCTTTTTTCCGCTGTTCACTTTTCATCAACTCATCACGCATTTTAGTTTTACGGCTTATCAAAATTGGTGGATCTTTCCGTTGATCAGTTTTTCTGTGACTGCGGCAGGATTTCTTTTAGGGTGGTTTGTGGCAAGGGTAGCAAAAGTTTCTCCTAAAAAAGATTTTATTGCTCTTGTTGGATTTCAGAATTCCGGCTTTATCCCTTTGATGTTGGTAATGAATTTACTTTCAGGTGAACCGGCTCAAAGGCTATACATTTATATTTTCTTATTTCTGATCGGATTTGATCTGGTGATGTGGTCTTTTGGCGTATGGTTTTTGACAAGACATAAGGCTGGAAAATTTGAATTAAAGAATCTCATAGCGTCGCCGTTTACAGCGATCGTTCTTTCTTTGATCCTTATTGCCTTAGGCTTGAACCGTTTTATTCCGGAAGTTATTTTAAAGCCCGTTAAGATGTTCGGTGATTGCGCTCTTCCTTTAGCGGTGATGATCGTTGGAGGGAATTTAGCCATGATCGATATTTTCTCTGTCGATAAAAGAAAAGCGGCGCTGGTAACGCTGACAAAATTAGTTTTGCTTCCGCTTCTTGCTTTTAGTTTCATTCTAGCTTTTAAAACCTATGGGCTGATCGGTTTTCTGATCTTGCTTCAGGCGTGTGTCCCTAGCGCTAATTCTTTGTCGGTCATTTCCCGCCGCCATGAACTGGAAGATAAATTCCTCAACCAAGGTATTTTCTTCACCAATGCTTTAAGTATTTTTACACTGCCGTTTTTTTTAACATTCTACCGGCAATTGGGATTGCTCAATTATTGATATGGAACCAAAATATTTAGCCAGCAATAAGAAAGCCTTTCACAATTTTTCTCTTTTAGAAAAATGGGAATGCGGAATTATTTTAAAGGGAAGTGAAGTGAAATCATTGCGCGCGAGTGAAGTGAACTTTGCGGATAGTTTTGCTCGCATGGAAGATGGCGTGATCGTTCTTTTTAATTTGCATATCGCGCCTTACGCGCAATCAAGCGAAATGGCTTTAGAGCCCGATCGGCCGCGTAAACTTTTGTTGCATAAAAAGGAAATTGAGAAAATCTCTGCTGTTGTCTCTCAAAAAGGCTTAACGCTTATCCCGACCAGGATCTATTTTAATAAACGCGGGCTTGCTAAAGTTGAATTGGCTTTAGGCCGGCCTAAGAAACTTTTTGACAAGCGTGATGACATTAAGAAACGCGATGTTGATCGTGAATTAAAACGTGCGACGCGCCGCGGGAAATAGGGAAGTTTTAAACGAGTGCGGGATTTTTTGTTTCGGCTGTTGTTAATCCAAACGTAAAGCCTTGCTTGACCTGTTCGATCAGAATAGGAAGAACTTTCAAATAGTCACCGACAATTCCATAATCTGCCGCATTAAAGATATTTGAATGCGCGTCAATATTGACCGCAAGGATCTTTCCTGATTCTTTCATCCCACTGATGTGTTGGATAGCACCGGAGATGGCAACGGCGACGTAAACTTTAGGGCGTACCGTTTTTCCGGTTTGCCCGACCTGACGGCTGTAAGGCGCGTAACCATGATCGACGGCTTGCCGGCTGGCGCCCCAGTCAGCTTTGATGCCTTTGTCTTGCAAGGCTTTGACAAGATCTTTGATGAGCTTGAATTCATCTAATTCTCCGCAAGGACGTCCGCCGGAGATGATGATCTCGGCGTTAAAAAGGCTTTGTCCGCCGCTTTCTTTTCGTTCTGTTTCTAAAATCTCCACAAGAAAATCTTCTTTGCTTAAAACGGGGTGGAATTCAGAAACCTTTCCTTGTCGTTCCGGATCTGGTTTTAGCGCTTCGAAAGTTCCCGGGCGGGCGGTGGCCATTTGCGGGCACCAAAATCCGATAATGGTCGCTAATTTACTTTCACCGTAAGTGGGGCGAATGGCTTCCAAACAAGGGGCAAAAATAGATTTTAAACGTTTATTGACAAAATCTCCGATACGTAAAATTGTGCAATCTGCCGTAACACCCGCGCGAAGGCGGCTGGCCAAACGCGGAGCGAGTTCTCGGCCGGATGTTGTTGCGCCAAATAAAGCGATTTCCGGACGGCGCTGTTTAGAAACCTGCGTAATAACGGAAGCAAAAGGCAAAATAGAATATTCTTTAAGCCGAGGATCATTAACAACAATCACTTCATCGGCTCCGTGCGCGATAACTTGTTGCGCTAAGGAAGTAACATTATCTCCGATAATAACGGAGGTAACGGTTGTTTTTAATTCATCGGCGAGTTTTCTAGCCGGATTTAAAATTTCTAAAGAAGAACGGGCGACCGTATTTCCGTACACTTCAACCCACGTTAAAATTCCGCTGGCGCCGTTACGAAAATCAACACGAGGAAATTTATCTTCTTTGGGCGCTTGTTCTTCTTCATTGGTTTCTTCTTTAGGCGTGTGCGATTGTTTAGACGCTTCGCTAAAAACACGGGTAAGATCGGTGTCAATTTTTTGCTCATCGATCATTTGAACCGGTGGACGATTATGGACAACGTTTACCGCCTTGGCGACAACGGTTGGAGAACCGGCGAGTCCAACGGTGTCGGGGCTTAATCCGATCTGATCGAGCGTGAATGTTTCAATGGCAATTTGTTTTGATTTGATCGCGCCGGCTAAAGACGGCCTTCGGGCGTGGACAGCTGTCGGAGCGATGGAAATAATGCAGGGAATCGGTACTTTGAGGGTTTGATGTCCACCTTCGATCATTCGCCGTACTTTTAAATGATCTCCGCAATATTCAACATGTTCTACGAAGGTGGCTTGAGGAATTCCAAGATTCTCGGCTGTTTGCGAAGGAACGTGCGCGGTATCGCCGTCGCTTGTTTGCCGTCCGGCGAAAATAATGAATTTATTATCTTTAGGAATAAGAGAACTTTTTAATAGTGTGGCGATGGCAAGGCCGGTGGCGAATGTATCGGAACCGCCTAAACGCCTATCAGAAAGAAGAACGGCGCGGTCATAACCCATAGAAATTGATTTGCGAAGAGATTGTTCAAAGCTTGGCGGCCCCATGGAAACAACAATTAATTCCGCGTCGGGAACGTGTTTTTTTATCTGCAGGCCTTGTTCTAAGCCGAAAGAACAATCCACGTTAATGATGGATTTTGCTTTTGTGCGATCCATCAAGCCGTCGGAGCCCATGCGCATTTCTGACGCGACGGGAACTTGCTTCATGAGACTAAAAACTTTTAAACTCATAACATCCTCACATATTTTCGTATTCTGGGCCATCGCCGCCATAGGGCGTTGTCCAGGTAACATTGCACATTGGGTCTACAATATCGCACGTTTTACAATGCACGCAATTTGATGAGTGAAGTTTTAATCCTTTTTTTCCTGTTTTAGCGTCGGCGGAAATTTCAAAAACCTGCGCGGGACAATATCGCTGGCAGGGAGCGTGAAAATCCTCAATACATGTTTCGCAGCTTTTGGCGCTGGGAACAACGATGTGGCTGGGTTGTTCTTCGTCGTGTTTTGTGCCAGAAAAAAAGATATCTGTTTCCTTATCAAAGGTCAGTTTTTTATCAAAGATCAGAGCCTCTTTATTTCTCTCTAAGAATGTTTTTCCCTTAAATTCTTTAACCGGCTGATAATGTTTGTAATCTTCTTCTATTTTTAGCCGTCCGCTAAACGATAGCCCGCGTCCGCCGGTTAGAATCTGTGTTCCAAATTGCAACATTCCTAAAAATAAATTAGTTTTGAAGGCTTGGCGGAAATTTCTCACCACATAAAGCTCTTTAAAGGACTGGCTTTTTTTGAATAATTCTTCGTAAAGGCTTAGTTGCCGGGAAGAGGTATCGTTTTTCTTGACGGCCTCAAAAGCGGTTTTGGCCGCCATCATTCCGGATTGAATGGCTAAATGAATTCCTTTTAAGCTCGGCATAGCCAGAAAGCCGGCCGAATCTCCGACGATCAGGGCATTGTCATGATAAAGCTTCGGCATGGAGAAAAATCCGCCTTCGGGAATTGTTTTAGCGCCGTAACGTAAAAGCTTTCCTTTTTCTATAAGCTTGGAAACAAATGGATGTTTTTTGTAAACCTGAAAAGCGTGGTGTGTGTCAAAGGTAGTGTCTTTAGAATCGAGCCCGACCACTAAGCCGATGGCCACAAGGTTTTTGCTTAAAGCGTAAATAAAACCGCCGCCGAATTGATCAAATTTTAACGGGAAACCGAGCGTGTGAGCGATGTAACCTACGGGAAGTACTCCTTCCGGGATCTCCCAGATTTCTTTGACACCTAAAGAATAAACTTGCGGATTGCGATCTTTATCTAAGTCAAATTTCTTAATTAGTGTTTTTGTTAAGCTTCCGCGCGTGCCTTCGGCGAAAATGGTAATCTTAGCCCGAATATCCGTAGCGGGCTGGTAATTTTCCATTGGCGTTCCGTGAGCATCGATACCGGAAGCTCCGGTGCGCACACCGGACACTTTGCCATTTTCATAAAGAATTTCATGTCCGTTAAAACCGGAGAAGACCTGAATACCTTTTTTCTCAGCGATCTCAGAAAGCCAGCGTACGATTTTTCCTAAAGAAGCAATATAGTTTCCCTTATTTCCCATATAAGGCGGGTGAAAAGGCAGGGCAAAAGACTTATTTTTTGTAAAAAATTGAACGTCTTCTTTAAGGACCGGGGTTTCAAACGGGATGTCTTTTTCTTGAATGTCCGGCAAAAGCTCGCGAAGCCCAACGGGGTTAATGACAGCCCCCGAAAGGGTGTGATTTCCCATAGCATTGGCTTTTTCTAAGAGAAGAATACGAGGAGAAAGCTTGGCTGGGACGGACTTTTCGTTTTCCGCGGATTCATTATGCTTTTTAACAAGATCAGCGAGGTGAATAGCCGTAGACAATCCGGCAGGCCCGCCGCCAATGATCAAAATATCAGTTTCAATAACAGGATTTTTCATAAATTTAATACAGTTAAGTTATCACAAATTTGTACTTTTACAAATAAATTTGTTAATTTTAAAAATGTCGCAGGAGTCTAGTTTTGTGCCTTTTAAAAATTCTGGGAGGCCTTTAAAAGGCTTGAAGATAGGAATTGACCCTTTTTTTCCATCCCGGAAGCCATTTTTCTTCGTTACGCTGCGCCGGAGAATTCTTGACACGTTCCTCCAATAGTCTGCCCGCGATCTGCGCAAATTCTTCCAAGGCTTTCGCGCTATCTTCTTGCATTGTCATTTCACTTAATATTTGCAGAAGGCCCCAGCCCTGGTTTTGATAGCGCTCGGAGGGCAAAACACCCAATCCTTTAAAATTGATATAATCCATAAGCGCGTAAATTCCTGATGGGGTAGAGCTCAAAAGGTAAAATTGCTTTGATATCTTAGGACGGTCTTGATCTTTAGCGAACTGTATTAGAGTAGGCAAGGCTTCGTTAAGGCGGGTAAGGAGAAAGGAATACTGATCTGATTTTGTTCTGACAAGAAGATCTTGCAGGTCTAAAATCCTGGGATCTTGGGGATCTTTAAGAAAATCTTGGCGGCTATTCCAGGGACAGGGCGGTTTAGGATTTTGGGTAAGCCAGCCGGGAGGCGTATTTCCTTTTGATTCAAGGTAGTTTAGCAGCTTGATAAAGCTTTCCTCAAAGGGTCCGCTTGTGGCGGCCGGATACCAAATAAAATGTCCGACGCCCAGCGAAAGAAAATCTTCGCCCTCATTCCAGGTTAACAAACATTTATTTTGGTCGGAGCACTCGTTTTGAAATATTCGTTCGCCGATCTTGAAAACTTGTTCATCGGACAATGTAATATCTTGGGCGCTGGCGTAAGGAAAAAAAGCCCAGAGAACAAAAAATATAGAAATGAAAAGTAGTTTCTTTGCCATGGAGGATCTCTTCAATTAAATAAAAGAAGTTTCTAGTTAACAGGAAATCTATCTTAACATTTTATAGGGTGAAAATAAAGCCCCGTGGGTTCACGAAATAACTTTGTGGGAAGCCGGAATAAATTTGCAAATCCCGCAACTTGGAATTATAATTATCACGCTTTAGATGTAGATCGTTGCTCTTTAAAAATTTGGGGGTGAAATGGTCTCGACTTGAGTTCGACGCTATTTAGGTGGCATGCCGGGGAAGCTTGGTCGGCCCCGATATCAATCCAAGCACACATAAACGCAAATAACGACGCGTTCATTGCAGAGGCCGAGGCTATCGCCAACGGCGCTGCAACAGTTGCCGTCTAATAACACGGCACCTTCTTATCTTACTTCGCCTGCGGGTGGGTAAGAAGCCGATAGCAGGATAGTGGTTGTTTACGCTTTTTAAATAACCATGAAATTCTAAGAAGCTAGTTCTGCCGACATTTGTTTGTTTGCAGGGAAGCGGAATGAAGTTTCAAAAAACAAAATAAGCATGTAGAGGCCTTTATGGTGTAATTCAAGGACCGGGGTTCGATTCCCCGCACCTCCACCATTTCTTTCCTTAAATGAAAAACCTCCCACCCCATCGGGCGGAGGTTTTTCATCCTACAGAAAAAAGAAATGGTGTCCTGACGAGGCTCCGACCGAGTCAGGACACAGGATATTTCAACGGTGAAGGCGTCAAAATTTCGAGCAACAGATACCGCAATTACTTGCTCCGGGTTAGCCCATCGGACCCTTCCAAGTGTTATGTCGGAATCACGCAAAATATCGAAAAGAGACTTGCCGAGTATAATAAAATCCTATAAACAGACCCCCAGCACCTGAAAAATATTGACAAAAAAATATTTCAGGTGTATTAAATAGGTAGTTGTTCTGGTATTTTTCAAATCCAATATTTCTGCTGTTGCTCACTTTCAGCACCACTCGCAAATACGTTTCTTAGAAAAATTATCTCAAAAGAATTTCTAGCCAAAACTTTTCATGAAAACCAGACCGTTTTTCATTCCAAAAGAATGGCTGTCAAGGACCGCAATCCTTGCTGTTGTGTACTGCATTGTGGCTTGCGCGAGCCTATCGCTGGCTCTTCCCAAAACAAATGTCTCGCCTGTTTGGCCTCCCTCGGGTATTGCTTTTGCGGCTATTTTGCTTTTTGGGTACCGCATCTGGCCCGGTATCGCGTTAGGATCGTTCCTTGCGAATGTGATCACTTTCGTTGCTAATGGAACGACGAGCGTGCCGCTGGCTATTACTGCTTCTTTTTTTATCGGGATCGGGAATGCTTTAGAAGCATTATCGGGCATGGTGCTTTTAAAGTTTTTTCTTGGTTCTCAGAATCCTCTTAGCTGCAGTAAAAATGTTCTTAAGTTTATTTTTGTCGCACTTTTGGCGCCTATTGTAAGTTGTACGATCGGGCCAACTGTTATCTGCCTTTTAAAAATAGTTCCTTGGGATATTTATTTAACGATCTGGCATACATGGTGGTCGGGCGATGCCACCGGGATCTTGATCTTTACTCCTATTTTACTTACCTGGTATAAAGATTCCGGAGAAGAGTGGACGATAACGCAGTTCGTTCAATCCATAACTTCACTGGCGCTTTTGTTTGTTGTCAGCCTCTTGATATTTGGAGGGAAACCGCAGCTAAGGGCGATCTATTCTTCTTTTACCTTTATTCTCATACCGATCATTGTATGGACGGCATTTCGATTTGGGCAAAGAGGCGTGGCGCTATCTATGCTTGTTATTCTGGGAACAGCCATCTGGAAGACAGTCCATGGATTTGGCCCTTTTGCCGTTGGGTCAATGAATGAATCGCTGGTCCTCTTGCAATCTTTCATAGGTGTTGTCGCTGTTACGGGATTAATCCTGGCTGCATTGCTTGCGGATCGCCGTAACGCGGAAGAGATCTCAAGGCAATTAGCCGCTATTGTGGATTCTTCCGATGATGCCATTATCGGCAAAACGTTAAACGGCAATATCATCAGTTGGAATAAGGGCGCTGAACAGCTTTATGGTTTTAAATCCGAAGAAGTTTTAGGCCAATTCATAGGTATTCTTACGCCGGATGGAAAATTAGATGAGGCCTCTGAGATTTTGAATCATATCAGCCGAGGAGATAAGGTAGATCATTATGTAACGCAGCGCAAGTGTAAAGATGGAAAGATCATTTATGTCTCCTTAACGATCTCGCCGGTTTTTAACGCGGCCGGAAAGCTTATTGGCGCGTCATCGATCGCGCGAGATGTTACGGATAGAATTACGGCAGACAATAATCTAAAAATCCTAAAAAATCAACTGGAGTTTGAGAAAACCAAGCTAGAAGAAGTTTTAAATATCGAAGAAGGCCTTAATACGATCATCAATTCAGAAAAATTAATTGATTTTATTGTTTTAAAAACAGCGCAAGTTTTAGACGCTGAGCGATGTTCCTTGATGCTGATTGATGAACATGCCCAAGAGTTGTGCATTAAAGGGCATAGGGACTTGGGAGAGAATATTGTTAAGAGAAATCGTTTAAAGGTTGGAATGCCTATTGCGGGCCAAGTGGCTCAAGACGGGGAACCTATCCTGGTTACTGATATTGAATCGGATAGCCGTTTTGCCAGAAAAAACAGGGCTTCCTGCAAAAGCAAATCATTTTTAATCGCTCCCATCAAGTTAGATCGTCATGTGATGGGAGTGATCAATGTGACCGATAAAAATTCCCTTGGCAAAGATGGCGTATTCTCTGAAATAGATCTAAAAATTCTTTGCATGATCAGCCGTCAAGTCGCTGTCGCTATTGAGAATGCCAAGCTTTATCGAGAATTAAATTATCTCACAGTCACTGACCCGATGACAAATATGTATAATTATCGTTATTTTACGAAAAGTTTAGACCATGAAATCATGCGGCTTAAACGCCACCCAGGGTCATTATGCCTGCTGATGATGGATGTTGATAATTTCAAAGTTTATAACGATACATTTGGCCATCAAGAAGGGGATAAATTGCTTAGAACAATCGGACAGGCTCTTGCTAAGACATTAAGAGATACAGATGTGGCATGCCGTTATGCGGGTGATGAGTTTGTGGCCATTTTGCCTCATACAGCTATTTCTCAGGCAAAAATTGTTGCGGAGAAAATCAAAAGAAAAATAGAGAGCATTTCTTCTAAGGAAAAAATAACTCTTAGCATTGGCATTGCCAATTATACAGACCCTTCGGACAGATATGACCTGATCTTAAAAGCGGACACCGCCTTATATGCCGCTAAGAAAAACGGTAAAAATAAAGTTCATGCCCACCATGAATAAGTGATAAAACCTGGTTTTAAGATCGGGGAAGTCGGGCGTTACTAAAAAAAATCTTGACACATAAAATAAAATCGGTATTATAAACCGTATATAAGTACTCAGTTGACGTATTTAAACCAGCGGTCAGCGATCTTGAATCCAGAGCCCACACTTTAGAAAATGTTTGGGCTTTTTTTAATAATAAGGTGATAGTCTTTACAGCGATCCAATGAAAGAAAAAACCATAGAAAGAAACGGAGAAAAGATCATCGAGGTCCGCTCGGATGGCGGGAAGCTCCTTTTTATCAAAACAAAAACGGGATATGAAATGAAGTGTCCCCGGACCAAGACGATCTGCTTGGTCAAATATGAAGAAATGCTGAAAGATTGCGTGAAATGTTTAGAAGAAAATGTTGGTAGGGAAGATTTGCTGAGTTTTATCGAGAAGGATCATAAGTAGACGTACGTTGATTTAAAGTTTGTTAGCGGCCGGAGATTTTAAATCCAGAGCCCATTTCAAATCATGATTTGAAATGGGCTCCTTGTTTTAGAAAATTTTATCAATCACGATTAAGAGCGGAGGAAAAATGAAAGTATTGCTTAGAAGTGTTTGCGTAGTGCTTTTTTTGACAATTTTTCTATCGTGGCCTGTCGGAGCCGAAACAATAGAAGACATTAAAGTGATGATGGATCAGATGAAAACAGATTATGAAACACGCATCAAAGAATTAGAAGGGAAAGTTGAGGCGCTGGGTGTTCAACAAAAAAAGGATAGCGCCAAGATCAGTGAAGTCGCAACAAAGCACGAAGAACAAGTTGCTCAAATAGAGCAAAAAATCGAAAACACAGCGCTGGATGTTGAATACGTAGGCCGCGATAAAGCTCCGGTTGGTCGAGGTGGCCTTCTGGTAAAAAATCCTTTTGGTTTTGGAAATGTGTCAGTGGGCGGCTACGTGGATCTGGAGTATGGTGATTTTGAAAATACCAATTCTGCTTTTACTCAACATCGCTGGGTTATTAATATTGGCGCATTTCCGCACGAGCGTTTACGCTTTAACTCGGAACTTGAAATCGAATATGGCGGCCCTAACGTGCCCAATGCGGACGGAGAAGTTAAGGTGGAGCAAGCTTATGTGGATTATATGATCTCTAATCCGATCAATTTAAGGGCCGGCGCTATTTTAGTTCCGTTCGGCAGGTATAATCTTTATCATGATTCTGATCTGCAAAATTTGACCGATCGTCCGATCATGGCCAAAGATATTATTCCAACGACGTGGACCGAAGCCGGAGCGGGGATTTTTGGCCAATTTAATCCTGTCTTTGGAACGTATGAAGACCTGGATCTGAAATATGAACTTTACGTAGTAAATGGTTTGGATGCAGGATTTTCAGATACCGGATTAGGCGGCGGCCGCCCGGGTTTAAAGGCGGACAATAATGACGACAAATCGGTCGTCGGCCGTTTGGCCGTAAGTCCTTTTCTCAATCAAGAATTTGGTGTTAGCGGCTACTGGGGAGAATACAATACGACCAATGATGATATCGCTGGGGTTGGATTAGATGCGCTAACGACATTTGGGCCGTTTGAACTGATCAATGAGTATGCCTATTTCAGTGTGGAAGAATCTGATAATGTTGATGTGGCTAATTTCTTTCAAGGTGCCTACAGCCAATTGAACTATCATTTTTGGCCGAAATTCTTGGACCATTCATTCTTGGGACGAGGATTTCAAGATCCTAAGCTGACATTAGTCGGCCGTTATGATTGGGTTCTTATCGGGGATGATACCGATAGCTCATCTTCGGATAATAATGAAGAGACTCGTTGGACGATGGGCATTAATTATCGGCCCATTGATAATTTTGTATTTAAACTGGAATATCAATGGAATCAAACGACGGACGAGGCTTTGGAGCGCGGAGATAATAACGGGTTTCTTACTTCAGTGGCGATTGGATTCTAGTGGTTATCCCTCGGCAATTTAAAACGATCTCTTTTCAGGCTCTTTGTGTTCCGGCCATTGTTCTTGTGGTCGGGGCGCAGGGACTTGCCGCGGTCTATCTATCTATTGAGGAAGCGCAGCAAGCGATTTTCCCGGGAGAAACCTTTACCGTGGTTGAGCTTAATAAAAAACCGAAAATTTGGCGCGCGAGCCAAGGCGGGTTTTTCATCATCGATAAAGTGATCGGAAAACATGAATGGATCACCTATGCGTTAGGCATAAATCCGGACGGAAGCATTCGTCAAATTGAGATCATGGAATACAGGGAAGCGTATGGCTTTGAAGTCTGTCAGAAAAAATGGCGAAAACAATTTATCGGAAAAACAAACACAGCGGCTCTAAAACTTAATGCGGATATCAAAAACATTAGCGGAGCAACATTATCCTGCCGCCACGTAACGGATGGCGTCAAAGACCTCATGGAGCTTTATGAAACTGTCCTTAAGAAATGAGATCCGGCGCTGCCGTCCTTTGCTAGGGACGTTTGTGGAAATAACGGTAGAAAATGACGGGGCCGAAAAAGCGCAAAAGGCGATTGACCACGCTTTTTCGGCCCTTGAACGCATTCATAAGCTCATGAGTTTCCATGCTGCTGACAGCGAAGTTTCGAAGCTTAATCGCTTGGCTTTTGATCAACCTGTTCGTGTCAGCCTGCCAACATATAATGTTCTTAAACAGGCTAAAAAAATCTATCAGCTTACCAAAGGTATTTTTGATATTGCTATTGCGCCGGAATTAATGCGTTGGAAATTTTTGCCGTGCCATTCATTTCTTAAGAAACGTTCGAGATATTCCGGCAGTACGCGGGACATCAAACTTTTTCCGAACAGATCTGTTCGTTTCTTGCGTCCTTTGCAAATAGATTTAGGCGGCATTGCGAAAGGATTTGCCGTTGATGAAGCCGTGAGAGTTTTAAAAGAAAATGGCATCAAGAGCGGCTTGGTCAACGCGGGAGGAGATCTGCGTTGTTTTGGCGAGCAGTCACATTCCATTTGGATCCGTCATCCCAAAAACCATGATCAATTTATTTCTTTTCCTGCCGCCCAAAATCTTTCTCTCGCTACTTCGGCTAATTCTTATCAGGGGCGATGGAAAAAAACGGGATGCGTACACGTTGATGGACAAAGCCGCCAGCCGTTATTTCGCTCCTTTAGTGTTTCGGTATACGCTGGTTCATGCCTTATCGCTGACGCGTTGACCAAGGTTGTCCTTGCTATCGGGGAAAGGTCCAATCCTCTTCTGGAGAAGTTAAATGCCGCGGCTTTTATCGTTCAGGCGGATGACAAAATATTATGTTACAATAAAGAAACTTATGAAAAATTATATTCGTTTTAGCCCTAATTTAAGAAAATGGTTTTACGGCATATTCGGCCTATTATTTCTTTCCGGTTTTTTATGGATTGTGGTGCACAATTTTCTCGCCGGAGCTGATGATTTTGATGCGCCGCAAAGTTTTTTTAAAACCTGGCTTCTTAAGATTCACGGCGCCGGCGCAATGGCTTCTTTAGTCATATTCGGTGTCTTAATTCCGTCTCATATGCGCCGTGGTTGGCAACAAAATCGAAACAGAACGACCGCTGTTGTGATGATCCTAGCGTGCTTTCTATTAATTGTCAGCGGATACGCATTGTATTATTGCGGCAGTGAAGAATTGCGCTTGTTCGTTAGCAGTTTTCACTCTTGGGTGGGATGTGTATTGCCGCTTTTGCTCATCTGGCATATTGCCAGGGGGCGTAAAAGCAACTCTGCGCCGCGCGCGTGAGCGAAAATCAATGAATATTCAATCTCTCCTGATCGCCTTCCGCTTCTTTGTACATTAAAAATTGTAAATCTGAAATGTTTTGATATAATAAACGAGCAATTTAAAAAATTTCACGGGTTCGGAAGAATTATTCTTTCGAAGGATTTTGATGGTCGGGCCGCCATCTGATAAACAATCAGATGGCGGCCCGTTTTTTAAAATAGGAGTTAAATAATGAAAATAACTTTAAGGCTTATTTTTTCTTTGATCTTCATTGTGGCTATCGTTGCGTTTTCTTTTTCATTTTGGCAAGCACGCCAAGAAGAGGAGCGCCTAAAAAGCGAACTGGAGAGAAGAGCTAATATAGTTGCCGACAGCTTAAAAATGTCAGTTGAGCCGTTGCTGCTCATGGATGACCAGAAGCATCTTCATCGCATTGTTGATAAGTTTTCTAACAGAGAGAGGCTTGTTGGCATTGCTATCCACGATGTCCAGGAAAATCTCATTTTAGCTTCAGCCGATCTTCAGGCGCAATTGCAAAGAAATCCCAAAGTCATTGCGCCTAATATCCAAGAAGTTGAGAGATCGAACACCGAACGTGGCAAATTCATTAATTTTGGAAAACAGCAGTTGCACGCTTATTCGGTTCCGCTATTAGCAAATGAAAAAACCAGCCATGTGCTGACCATTTTTCATGACGCGGCCTATATCCAGGACCGGGTGGAGAGAATTTGGGTCAATAGTTTTTGGAGAGCTTTGATACAAGCTTTTCTGATCTCCCTTGCGACCATGATCCTTGTTTACCTTAATATCATGGCTCCGATTAAAAAAACAACCGAATGGATAAAGAAGATCAGGAAGGGGGAATCTCCGGAAAAGCTAGATCTTAAAGGACAACAACTTTTGGGGCCCTTGGCAAAAGAGATCACCAAAATGGCTAAGAGTTTAGAGGGGGCTAGGCTTTCGGCGGAAGAAGAAGCGCGGTTGCGCCACACCACAGAATCTCTTTGGACACCAGAACGGTTAAAGGAATTTGTAAAAGATAAGTTGCAGGGACGGCCGCTTTTTGTGGTTTCAAACCGTGAGCCGTATATGCACATCAAAAAAGGAAAAGAGATCGGATACATTGTTCCGGCTAGCGGGCTTGTGACGGCGATCGAGCCGGTGTTAAAGGCCTGCGGGGGTACTTGGATCGCTCAGGGGAGCGGTGATGCCGATCGTGAGATGGTGGATAAAAATGATAAATTAAGAGTTCCTCCGGAAGAGCCGCAATATGTATTAAGGCGAATTTGGATCGAAAAAGAACTAGAAGACGGATTTTATTCCGGATTTTCCAACGAAGGATTGTGGCCTCTTTGTCATATTGCGCATACTCGGCCCATTTTCAGAGAAAAAGATTGGTTGGCTTATATGGCGGTCAACGAACAATTTGCTTCGGCCGTTATTAAGGAATTGGAAGGAATTCCCGAGCCTAATGTGCTTATTCAAGATTATCATTTTGCTTTGCTTCCCGGAATGATCAAGGCCCAGCGCCCGGACGCGCGAGTAGCTATTTTTTGGCATATTCCGTGGCCCAATCCGGAATCGTTCGGTATTTGCCCTTGGCAAAAAGAAATTTTACAGGGAATGTTGGGCGCGGACATTGTTGGTTTTCACACCCAATTTCACTGTAATAATTTCGCGGAAACAGTAGACCGGTTTTTGGAATCTCGTATTGACTACGAACATTTTACGGTTAATCGGGAGGGACATACGTCCTGGATCAAACCTTTCCCTATCAGCATTGATTCTAATTTAGCCGGCAATACTTCTCTGGAGATCAAAGAAACAAAAGAAAGCCTCTTACGGAAATATAATATTCAAGCGGATTATATGGGAGTAGGCGTGGACCGTTTGGATTATACCAAAGGAATTGTTGAGAGGTTTCGTGCTGTTGAAAGTTTCTTGGAAAAAAATCCGCAATATGTCGGAAAGTTTACTTTTGTAGAGCTGGGAGCTCCTAGCCGGACGATGATCGCTAAGTATAAGGAGTTTGTGGATGATGTTATTCAGGTTACCGAAAAGATCAACGCGCGGTTTAGAACGAAAACATGGCAGCCGATCTTATTTTTAATGAAGCATCATAGTCATGCGGAGATCTTACCGTTTTACAGAGCGGCCGATGTGTGTTTGGTAACTTCTTTGCATGACGGGATGAATTTAGTTGCTAAAGAATTCGTGTCTGCTCGCGATGATGAAAAGGGTGTTTTAGTTTTAAGCCAGTTTACCGGAGCGGCACGTGAATTGCGGGATGCCCTCATTGTTAATCCTTATGATATCGGACAAACTGCTGAGGCTATCAAAGTCGCTTTAGAAATGCCGGCATCAGAGCAGAAGGAAAGAATGGAGAGCATGAGAGGATTGCTTAAAGATCATAATATTTATCGTTGGGCCAGCGCGCTAGTCGGAGAGCTTGCCCAAGTGAGGTTGAACAAAACTTAAAAAAATATGGTGAATTCTCAAAGAAGCCGAAAAAATTTCCTGGAGTATCAGGATAATTTCAAAGACCTGTTTTGCAAAAGCGATCTCATGCTTTTTTTAGATTTTGACGGAACCCTTGCTGCTATTGTCGGCCATTACAAAAATGCCAGGATCCTTCAAAAAAGTAAAATGCTCTTGGAGCAAATAGCTAAAAGTTCTCAGTGTTATGTGGCGATCGTAAGCGGCCGGGCATTGCTTGATGTTAAAAAACGTGTTGGCTTGAAGAATGTCATATATGCAGGAAATCATGGTTTGGAAGTCGCGGGCCCCGGCCTCAAGCGCACATTATTTGTTAAGACGGATGTAAAGAAAGTATTAAGAAAAATAAAGACGGACCTGACAAAAAGTATCGGCAGAACAAAAGGTATTCTCATTGAAGATAAAACATTAACGCTTAGCGTTCATTACCGTCGGGTTAGCCGTGAGGACCTGACTTTGTTTAAACAGATATTCTGGAAAAATGTTCGGCCCTATCTTAAAAGCCGGGCCATTGAGGTTCATGAAGGAAAGAAAGTTCTTGAGATCAAACCGATGGCTAAGTGGAACAAGGGCAGTATCGTTTTATGGCTTATCGGCCGTTTACAAAAAAATATCCGTCGCCGGAAATTCTTTCCTATTTTTATTGGTGATGATGCGACCGACGAAACTGCCTTTGCCGCTTTAAGAGATAAAGGGCTTTGTATCCGTGTCGGGCGCAGCAAGGCGTCAGCGGCGCAGTATCGTTTAAACAGCATTGATCACGTAGCGCAATTTTTAAAGATCATTTTAGATTCTACGAGCAGGCATACTCTCAAGTAAGGAGAAAGGCTTCTTTACTTGTCAGAAAATAAAACTTTGGGGGTGTTAGCATGAACTATGCTGTAATCGGAAATTGTACGAGTGCTGCCTTGGTCAGCCCGGAATGTTCGATCGATTGGCTGTGTCTGCCGTTTTTTGACTCACCGTCATTATTTGGCCGCCTTTTAGATG
Source organism: Candidatus Omnitrophota bacterium (assembly GCA_041649175.1). Lineage (NCBI taxonomy): Bacteria > Pseudomonadati > Candidatus Omnitrophota > Candidatus Omnitrophota bacterium. The sequence goes on from JBAZNR010000001.1 coordinate 872,858, forward strand.
ATCAAAAGGGAGGATACTTTCGTATTTGGGCGGAAGATATCTTGGATGTAAAGCAGCAGTATGTGCATCGTTCTCCAATTTTGAAAACAAAATTCACGACAAAAAGCGGGATTTTTGAAGTGGCAGACTATATGCCTCGTTTTTTGGCGCATGACGGCGAAGTGATGTGCCCTCCAGAAATTCATCGCAATATCCATTTGCTTGAGGGCAATCCGCGCTTGATCGCCGAATTAAAGCCGTGCCCTAATTATGGGCTGGCGCCGGGAAGTTTTCTTGCGTCCCCAGATCACCTTAAGATCAATTCCACAAAAGGCGAGTATAACAGTTTTTATCTATATTCAAATTTAGATTTTGAAAAAATTTTGCAGGGAAAACCAATCGAGCTAAAGGCATCCTCGTATTTCGTGCTTTCCTATCATGAAAAATTAATACCCGTAACGCAGGAACGGATCTATTTGGAATATGAGCGGACAAAAAGTTATTGGATGGACTGGGCTTATCGCGCTAAAGCTCCGGAGAAATACCGCGAGATCGTGCTTCGCTCGATTATTACTCTTAAGCTGCTGATGTTCCAAAGAACAGGGGCTTTTGTTGCGGCTCCGACTACATCATTGCCGGAGATCAAAGGCGGGACAAGGAATTGGGATTATCGGTTTTGCTGGGTGCGGGACGCGAGTATGATCATTGATCTTTTTGCCCGCATCGGGCATGTTATTGCGTCGGAGAATTTCATCAAGTTCATTTTAGGAAGAATGTTATTAAAAAATGAAAACATCTCTGTTATGTACGGGATCAACGGTGAGCGTGATATTCGGGAACAAACACTTGATCATTTAAGCGGCCATGAAGGCTCCAGCCCGGTTAGGATCGGTAATGCGGCGCATCAACAGCGGCAAAATGATGTTTACGGCGAACTGATCGAAGCCATTTATTCGTATTACATTATTAACGCTAGAAATCAGAAGAATTTTGATGAAGAACTTTGGACTGTTGTCCGTTCTTTAGCGAACCGTGCTATTGAAACATGGCAAGAGCCGGATTGCGGTATTTGGGAACGCCGAGGGCCGATGCAGCATTTTGTTCATTCAAAAATGATGAACTGGGTGGCGCTGGACAGGGCTGTAAAGATCAGCCGGTTTATCGGTAAAGAAAAAAATGTAAAGAGGTATTTAAAGGTTGCGGATGAAATTAAAAAAGATGTTTTAAAAAATGGCTGGGATCCGGAATTGAACAGTTTTGTCATGTTCTACGGCTCTAAAGACCTTGATGCGTCAAATCTTTTAATGCTGCATTACGGATTTTTAGACATCGCTGATCCGCGGATCGTTGGAACTGTTGAGGCGGCGTATCATAAACTTTTACGCGATGGATTTGTTATGCGCTATACAGCCGAAGACGAATTTGGCGTTCCTCAAAATGCGTTCATCGTTTGTACATTTTGGCTGATCGATGCGCTTTATCTGATCGGCCGAGAACAAGAAGCGCGGGAAATGTTCCATCGGGTGATAGGCTGTGCGAATAAATTTGGGCTTTTGTCTGAAACCATTGAACCTAAGACCGGTATGTTGAGAGGTAATTTCCCTCAGGGATATTCGCATCTGGCGTTGATCCAGACGGCGTTTCTTTTAGAAACAAATTATCAGTGGAATGATGAAAACCGGCCTGTTCCTCCCAGTGATGCCGGCAGTAGCGAGAAAAATTGATGAGGCTAAGCGGCTGGATATTGATGATCTTAAGTTGGACGCTTATTATTGGTATGGCGACATTCTGTTTTCGGAAAATATTCCAGAAAGATAAAGTAGACTGATTATAAATCTCCCAAAGTGTTCTTGAGAACAGGGAGTTAAAAAATAAAAAGGAGCAGTGTGATGGTTTTGGTTTTTTGTTTGCTTTTAATTGCGGGAATTATCGGAGGGCAGCTTTTTGATGTATCAGCATCTAAAGACGTATTGTCTTTCATTACATCGGTCTGCTTGGCTTATATCATGATCGAAGTGGGGCTCGAATTCTCCGTTGATAAAAGAAAAATAAGAAGCTATGAATGGGATGCGTGCGTTGCATTTATTGCGGCCGCTCTTCCTACTCTTTTATGGTTTTTATATTTTAGCTTTGTGATGCAGCATCCTTGGCGTCCGTCGATGGTTGCCGGGCTTTCTGCGGCTCCAACATCCGCTGGAGTCCTTTTCTCGATGTTGTTGGCCGCAGGATTGGGGGCAACATGGGTTTTTCAAAAAGCCCGGACATTGGCGGTGTTAGACGATCTAGCGACGATCTTATTGCTGACACCCTTAGGGATCATTATTCATGGATTTGAGATCAAGTCTATTATCGTTCTTGCCTTGATCGGATTATTTTTGTTCGCTTCTTTTCGGTGGCAAAACACAATTCTATGGCCCACGGGGGAAAAATGGCTTTTATTGTACGGATTTGTTTTAACAGCCATCGTCTTTTTTGCTAAAGAGACAACGAATATACATCTCGAGGTCCTTATTCCGGCCTTTATGTGGGGCTGCCTTGTTCATTTGCAGAAGAAACATCACACGGAAAAATCTCCGCCACACAATATTTCTTTGGATTCCGCCGTTAAGGGGATTTTTATGATCCTCGTTGGGTTTTCTTTTCCGAGAATTGAGATCGGAGCCGTTCCTTGGGGCATGACGGTTGCTCATGTTGTCGCGCTTACCATATTATCCAATATAGGAAAATGTTTTTCCGCGTTTTGTTATCGTCGAGAAGCCTCTTTAAAAGAACGACTGGCTTTAAGTGTTGCGATGTTCCCGCGAGGCGAAGTAGGAGCCGCGGTTTTATTGATCGGCCTTGGATATGGTTTTGGCGGCTATGTGAGCTCTTTGGCGCTTTTAAGTTTGGCACTTAATCTTGTTCTAACCGGCGTTTTTATCGGTGTTGTTATGCATCTTTTGCGAAAAGAACCAGGAACATCCGTTTGATTTTAAGGAAATGCATACCGGATGTTAAGATAAGCCTTATTCCATCCTGCTGTTTTTATCTGATAAAGAGACTATTTACATATTGACGATTATTTTATTTTACGATAATCTATATTCTGTTTTGTTTCCCTTAAAAAGTATTTCCTAAAAGTAGTTTTTCCTCATTGATCCTGGGCAGTTCAGAAAAACAAAAAGTCAAAAATCCCGTTTATCTCATGAGGAGAAACTATGCAAAGAATATCCCCTTGGCTAGCTTTTGCCGCTGTATTGTTGTCCTTTGTCTTTAATCATTCCCATCTTGATGCGAAGACCGAAGCTGAGGTCGTTGCTCCCATTACGACTGTCACTTCCGAAGATATAAACAATTTACCAAGTTCTAGAGATCTTTTGGATCTGACAGCCATCCTTTCTAACAACAATAATAGGGAAAGTACGCCGAGGCCGCAGATGTCTAATTATCCGAATCTTAGAGGTTTTAGCGGCCCTTCTGTTTTAGGTTGTCCTCACCAATCTCAATCGCGGATAAAAGACAGTGTAAATTGGAGCGGATTTGGAAGCGGGTTAGGGCCCAACTTTCATTATCAGCCGCCGGCTGCTTCCAACCAAGGACAGGATTTAAATACCATTGACCGGGAGTTGATTGAACGGGTTGGAATTAATTTAAGCCCGGACTTTAAGAAATATTCCGGCGGAGGAATGACGCAGATCGATCCTCCGGCGCAAACACAAACGCCGGGGTTGTCCGGCGATGATGACTATGAAATTAAATATACCGAAGAAGAATTAGCCGAGATGGCCGAAATCCCGACCGCGGAGGATATTCGCCGCATCAATACTGATCCCTTTGGCGAGATGGAACAGCGCAAGGCCGAGCGAGCATCATCGCAAGAACAAGTACAGCAGCCGGTCGCATCAGGCCCTATTGCTCCGCAGGGCTTAACGCAAGAAGATGCCGAAAAACTTTCCGCCGCATTTTTAGTGACCGATGATGCGAACGTCAATCAAGAATATCAAAATAATTTACGAAACATTCAACAGCAGCATGTGGCTCAAGCCGAAGAAGAAAAACATAAACTGGCTCAGTATCACGAACAAGAACAGCGCGCGCTTCAAATGGAGCAAGACCGTTTGGACCGTTTAGCGGCACTTGACCATGCGCAAGAAAATCGTGAAATCCAACAAGCTAGTCAACGGGATAGCATGCGCGAAGAAGTTGTCCGGCGCACCCAGGAAATTTTGAATACGACGGAAGATTATATCAATAATGCGGGTTCTTATGATCCGTATATTTTAAAGTGGGTCAGCATTGCCGCCGAAATGCAGCATCAAACAAAGAAATTAGCGGATAGCTGTTTGCGCGATCAAATGCGCGCGCAAGCCAAATTAAAAGCGCTTGAAGAGTGGGAGCAGGCTCATGCCCAAGAAGTTGCCGAAAATCCTCACCTTAAAAAAGCTCTTTTGAATATGAAATTCGCGGCTCAAATGTTGTATTGGGACGCGGAATTAGTCTGGCTTTCTACCAAAGAGCTTGTTTTATACGGCGCGATGATCGACGTGGGAACTTTTGTTTTTACCAGCATTGGGAAAGCTTTAGGTGTTGCCAAGACAGCCGCGCAAGAAGCGGCCATGCGTGTCACGCTTAATGCCGCGCGTAAACCAACCGCTTATGTCGTCGGCGATGTAATGGTGAATGCTGCCGGAAAAGGAGCCGATGAAGCCGCGGCAAGGTTTATGGGAACAGCCGGCCAGCAAGGTGTTAGGCAGGTTGCTGGGGGAGCCGCAGGGCAAGCCGCCGGAACAGGGGCCGCCGGGCAAGCCGCCGGAGAACTTGGCGATTCGACCATCGGTCAGGGAATCCGCGACATGTTGTCCGGAAGAACGCTAATGGAAAAAGAAGTTAAGATGAATCTTATTACGGAAGGTGTTCAAGCAGAAATGAATCGCATGGCGCAGGTTGCCGTCGAGACAGGAATTCCTAAAGAAGAAGTTGCTGCGGCGGTAGCCGCAGGAGACATAGATGGGCTCGCCATCAAGATCATCGAAAAACTTGGTGGCAAGATCGTTTCGTTTAAAGACGCGCGGCCGATCTTTGAGATCTCAACGCGTGCTTTGGCCGGAACGGCGACCAGCGCCGACAAAGCGGTTTTAGAAGCGCTTATTCGCCAATCGGAAGCTCAAGGCGTGAACTTCTGGGATGATTTGGCGCGTCAGGGAATTTTCGGTAATGACGGTTTTCAGCCCATTGCTACAATGGATGTTATTGCGGCTTTAAAGCGTTTAGTTACCACAGGTGTTGAAGAGGCTTTAGATAAAACGGCAAGGCTCAGTCCGGAGCAGATCCAGAACGCTCTTCAAACATCTTTACAAGGCGCTTTAGACAAAACAGCGCAGATCGCGGTTGATAAAGCGGATGATGTGGCGACGCAAATTTTAGATAATGCCTTTGATAAAACGGTTCAGTTAACGCCTCAGCAGTTAGATCAAATGATGGCAACCGTGATCGACGGGGTTTTAGATAAAACCGTGCGGCTTTCTCCGGAATATGCCGAGCAATTCGCCAAAACTGTTGTTGATAAATTCTTAGAAAAAACACAAATGATGTCGCAGCAAGAGGCCATGCGTTTCGCCGAGACCGTTGCCGAAAATATTTTGGAACACACGGCACAAATGACCGAGCGGGAAGCGGCACAGTTTTTTGAAACAGTGGTCGAGAAAATAATGGATAAAACTGTTCTTTTGACCGAAAAAGAGGTGAGCGCTTTTATTAACAATGTCACCGAAGAAGTCTTCGCCAAGACATTGCATTGGAGCAAAGAAGAAACCGTGAGATTAAGTCAAAGTATCATCGACCGCTTTCTTAGTTCGGCGGCACAGCGCGCTGAGGCCAATAGTTTGCGCATGGCGGAAACGATGATCGACGACGCACTTAAAACTACGACAAAACTTGACGCCAATCAAGCCTTGCGTTTGGCAGAGACAGTTATTGACGATGTTGCCGGTAAAACAACCATCATGACACCCGGCGGGTCTTTAGCTTTGGCGCAAACCGTTATTGATGGTATTTTAGCGAAGACAACACAGCTTTCTCAAACAGAAGCCGCCGCTTTGGCCCAGACGGTCATTGAAAACATTATGGAAAAAACCGTTAAGATGTCTCCTATTGAAGCGGCTGCTTTAGCCGAAACGGTGATTGGCGATGTTCTGGCGCGTACGGTTCAGTTAAGCGAACGGCAAATAGCGGAATTAGCCCAAACGGTCGTTGATCAAGCACTTGCCAAGACGCTAAAATTATCGGGGCAGGAAGCATCGCAATTTGCTAAAACCGTTGGAGAAAATGTTTTAGACCGCACCGTCATTGATGATCTTGTAGGTGTGGGCAGTCAAGAAGCGTTAGAAAAAATGCCATGGAGACAATTCATTAATCATATTTATGCCTTAAGCGAAAAAGAACAGCTAGAAGGATTAGTCCAATACGCTAAAAAGATCGGCTTAACCGATGAGGCTATTAATGTAGCAAAGTCCGCCAAGGAACCTGTTTTAAATCTTTTGCGTTCTATTATCGAGAAGGAAGGCAATATCATAATTGCCGGCGCGGAAGCGAATAAAATTTTAGCTTTATCCACGCGTGTTTTAAGAAATACCGCGACCGATGCCGATATGCGGTTTTTGCAAGAAATGGTCCAAAAGTACCAGGCGCAAGGATTAGATTATTTTGCGCAGTTAGCAAAACAAGGAACGCTTTCGGTGGCGGAAGGATTTCAAAATGTTGCACAAAAAGATGTTATTGAGGCGCTAAGGAATTTTGCGCAATCCCAAACGCGCCAAGCGCTTGCCGACACCGTTAAGATTCCGTCGACAGCGGCGGCAACATCAGCCGCAAATTCGGCTTTGGATGCAACATCTCTTAATCTTGGCCTTGAAGGTTTAAGCCGTACGGGCCTTAATTACCGCCTAGATTTTAATATTCCAAAACAAACGGGAGATCTTTGGCAAGCAGCGCCGCGGTTAGATTTCTCTCAATTTTCTTATGGATCGTTTTTAAGTGATGAAAAAATTGGCGCGGCGGCCGGGCTTTCCGGCCCGATCATTACTAGCGGTTTGTTAAATAAGGAACCGATCGTAAGCGTTTTTGACGCGGCGGGTATTCCGGTCGGGTCCGTGACGGCGAAAGATGTCAAAAGTAATCCCGCACTCACGAGAGATTTAATTGATTTTGCTCAAAACCGCAGCCTTGCGGGACAGCGTGATTATTTTCGTGATTGGTCTGGCGGATTAGGATATAACTTCGGGCCTAAAGATGTAACTGCCATTGATCTGCGGGGTTCAAATGCGGATTTTATGCGAAGCAACTTGGGCCGTATCCCGGGCGGTATTGATTACGCGTCGACATTGGTTCCGCAATTAGGTATGGGGCAAGATGATCTAGGTATTCTTTCCGACGGGATTAATCATCAGCTTGTCAATCGCGCCTCACCGGAAAACTTTTTTGATCCTTTCCATTGTTGCGGTGTTGTTTATTTGGACGAGCCTGTTTTCTTAAGAGAGGTTTTAGCGCCTAAAAAAGAAACTCCGGCGGAAGCGATCGTGCCGAACGATCCGCTTTACCTTGATCTCGTTCACCAAAAGAAAATGGGTGGTAAATCTGGGAAACCTGTTGTGGTTATGGGTAGCGGAATGAAGATGCAAGGTGAAATTTTAGGCGTCGTGTTAGGTGGCAGTGATAAAAATGAAGAAAAGATCAAAGACCAATGGGGTATTAGGGAAGTTGGCTTTACGCCAAAAACAAACGCGGATTCCGCGTGGAATTTGGTAGATGCTCAAAAGAAAAATGTCTTAATCGCGGTAATCGATTCCGGATTGGACCTCGAGCATCCCGACGGCCCGCAATATATTTGGACAAATCCTAAAGAAATCCCGGACAATAATATCGATGATGATCAAAACGGCTACGTGGATGATGTCCATGGATGGAATTTTCTAGATAATAATAATGATCTTAGGGATTTTAAAGGCCACGGAACAAATGTTTCCGGGATCATTGCCGCTAAAGCGGATAACGGTATTGGTATTGCCGGTATTAATCCGGGCGCGCAGATCATGGTTTTAAAAGTCGTTAATCCCGATGGAAGAGCGAACAGCATAAATATTTACCGGGCGTTTCGTTACGCGGCTGATCACGGAGCGCGTATTATCAATATTTCCCTTGGCGATGTCGGTGTTTCAAAGTTAGAGCAGTTAGCTGTTAATTATGCGTACGCGAAAGGTGTTTTTATCGTGGCAGCTTCCGGTAATGATAATGAATTTATCGGGCTTTACGGGCCTGCTTCGGCAAAACATGTTTTTTCCGTTGGAAGCCAAGATTTTGAGGGGACGCGCAGCACCGTTTCGAATTGGGGGCCGAATTTAGGTCTCATTGCTCCGGGAGAACAGATCTATACGCTTCACTCGCAAGATGCTAAATGGGAAGGAAATCCGAAAGCCAAAGAAAAGTATTATTTCAGAGTCTCCGGAACTTCTTTTTCCGCGCCGATCGTTGCGGCGACAGCGTCTTTGTTGTTAGCTAAAGATCCTAACCTAACCCATGATCAACTGCGCGGCATTTTGATCAACTCGGCCAAGGACATGAAGGACAGCGGTTGGGATGGTTTGACCGGAGGTGGTTCTTTGGATGCGGTCGCAGCACTAGAAGCAAACATTCAAGATGTTTTTGTGGTCCAGCTGACCGAATTAAGGATAAATCCCGAGGATAACAAGGAAGTTTCTTTGGATGTTTTTGGAACTGTTTATGGTGATGTGAGTGATTTTATTGTTGAGCTCGGACGGGGAAGAAATCCGTCGGGCTGGACGAAGATCGCCGGTCCTTTTACGCAGCCGGCTAATGCCAACTGGTTGTGCCGTGTAAAAAAAGAACTACTTCGCGGTAGTAAAGACTGGAATGTCCGCATTACGGCGACAGATAAAAAAGGACAGACAAAAACAGCACAATCACTGGTAGTCGTAAAATAATTCTTAATTTCTAAAAGGAGAAAGTGCGATGTCTAAAACGAAAATAACCGCTTGCATCATAGGATTGTTACTTATTTCCTCGCCGGTCGCTCATGCCGCAACATTTAAAATTGATCCCGGCCGGTCAACATTGATCTTTAAAATAAAACAATTATCTATTGATACCGTCGGGGCTTTCACGCGATTTCGCGGAACGATGGAATTAAATAGCGACAATACGCAGCCAACAGATCTTAAAGCCACTGTTGATCTAAAAAGTGTTAATACCCGTCAAAGCCAACGGGATGAAGATCTTTTAGGGCAAGACATCTTTAACGCGGCTAAATTTCCGGCGGCAAAATTTGTTTCTAAGAAAATTGACGGCCAAAAGATATCAGGGGAATTGACGTTGCGTGGTGTTACAAAACCGGTGAGTTTTAATTATCAATTGGGAAAAGTTGAAAATAAAAACGTTTCTATTTCTGCTCGGGGAACAATTCGCCCCAAAGACTTCGGCATCACGTTCAACCGGGCCTTAGAAAAAGGCAAACCGCTTCTTGGCGATTCGGTTGAAATTGTTGTGGAAGCCGTGGGCATTCTGCAATAGAATATTCCAATCATATCTGTAGAAAATCATAAGAAACTGTTTAGTTTTTTAGCCCTTTCATTTTTCCAGAAACTTTATGAAGAATATTAATGCGTATTTTATGAAGTTAGCGATCCAAAAGGCCAGCCAAGGCGTTCAAAAAGGGCAAACGCCTTTCGGCGCGTGTATCGTTAAAAACGGCAAAGTGATCGCCTGCGCCCATAATACGGTTTGGAAGACGTCCGATAGCACGGCGCACGCGGAAATCAATGCTATCCGCTTGGCTTGCCGAAAATTAAAGACCATCAATCTATCCAAATGCGTGATGTATTCGACCTGTGAACCGTGCCCGATGTGTTTTAGCGCTTGCCATTGGGCCGGGATCTCGAAGATTATTTTTGGCGCGCAGATCAAAGACGCGAAAAGATTTGGGTTCAACGAGCTGAGTGTTTCTTGCGCGACGATGAAGTCGCGTGGACATAGCAAGGTTCAATTGCAAGCGGGATGTTGCGCAAAAGAAAACCTGAATGTCTTTCGCTGTTGGTCCAAGCAAAAAAATAAAAAAGCTTATTAACTTTTGTGATTTGCATTTATTTAAGGAGGGAACAAAATGACCAAGATTGATAAGAATTTAAGAAGAGAAACCTTAGCCGTTCACGGCGGACAGGAACCTGATCCGGCAACCGGAGCGCGCGCGGTCCCTATTTATCAAACATCGTCTTATGTTTTTAAAAGCACCGAACACGCCGCGAATTTATTCGCGCTTAAAGAATTCGGCAACATCTATACGCGTTTGATGAACCCCACAACGGATGTTCTGGAAAAAAGGATCGCGGCCTTAGAAGGCGGTGTAGGCGCTTTGGCGGTCGCGAGCGGCCAATCAGCGACGATGCTCGCCATCATGAACATTGCCAAAGCCGGCGATGAAATTGTCTCGGCGGATAATTTGTACGGCGGAACACATACACTTTTAAAATACACGCTCAAACGTATGGGCATTGATGTTAAGTTCGTTAATTCTCAAGACTTAAAAGCTTTTGAAAAAGCAATTACTCCAAAAACAAAAGCTATTTTTGGCGAAAGCGTGGGAAATCCGAAATTAAATGTGAGCGATATTGAAGCGTTGGCAAAGATCGCCCATAAAAACGGCATTCCTCTAATTCTGGATAATACGGCAACACCTTTTTTGTTAAGGCCGTTTGATTTCGGGGCTGATATTATTGTTTATTCGGCGACGAAATTTATCGGCGGCCACGGCAATTCTATTGGCGGGCTTATTGTGGATTCCGGAAAATTTGATTGGACCAACGGAAAATTCCCCTTGATCGCTGAACCTGATGCCAGCTATCACGGCATTAATTTTGTGGAGTATTTAAAACCGTTTGGCAATATTGCGTATATTACGAAGGCGCGTATTTCCTTATTGCGGCCGATGGGCCCGGCGATGTCGCCGTTTAACGCTTTTTTATTTTTGCAGGGATTAGAAACGCTTCATTTGCGTATGCCGCGTCATGCCGAAAATGCTTTAGCGGTGGCGAAATGTCTGGAAAAACATAAATCCATCAGTTGGGTGAATTATCCGGGATTAGAGTCAAGTCCGGAGAAAAAGAAAGCTGATAAATATTTGCCGAAAGGCGCCGGGGCGATCATCGGCTTCGGGATCAAGGGTGGAGCGGAAGCCGGAAAGAAATTCATCAATTCCTTAGAACTTATTTCTCACCTGGCGAACATTGGCGATGCGAAGACGCTGGCGATTCATCCGGCGACAACAACGCATTCGCAGTTGGCCGAAGAAGATCAAATTACGACGGGAGTTACGCCGGATTTTATCCGCTTATCTATCGGCATTGAACACATTGACGATATTATCGCGGATATTGAGCAGGCGTTAAAGAAGGCGTCAAAATAGTTATAAAGGGAAAGTGTTTTACAATGTTGAGCCGGAAATCATTCTTTGTTTTTTCTTTACTGATTTGTTTAACTATTAACAGCACAGCTTATGGACAAGGAGAAGCGATGGCTGATAAACATAAAAGTAGTAAAACACCAATTTGTGATCTTCCTTTAAGCGACGCGCAGCTTAAAAAGATCCTAACGCCGGAGCAATACCGGGTGATGAAAGAAAACGGAACGGAGCTACCCTTTGCTAATCCTTTTTGGAATAATAAAAAGGAAGGGATCTATGTGGATGCGATCACCGGGGATCCACTATTTAGCTCGACGGATAAATTTGATTCCGGGACCGGCTGGCCGAGTTTTATCAAGCCGATCGATAAAGATGTGATCGTAGAGAAAGAGGATGAAAGCCACGGGATGCAGCGCATCGAGGCGCGTTCCAAGAAAAGTGACTCGCATTTAGGGCATGTCTTTGATGATGGGCCAAGCCCGACGGGATTGCGCTATTGCATTAATTCGGCGGCGCTTAAATTTATTCCGTTGGAAGAGATGAGTAAAAAAGGATACGAGGCGTATTTATATTTGTTCGAAAAGGATCCGAAAAGTGATAAAGCCAACAACGTGAGCAAAAAAACCCAAACGGCGACTTTTGGCATGGGATGTTTTTGGGGTGTTGAGTCAATTTTCCGGCAAGTGAAAGGCGTTTTGGATGTGTCGGTCGGATACATGGGGGGAAGTTTAAGAAATCCAACCTATGAAGATGTATGCACAAATATGACCGGCCATGCGGAAGTGGCTCAAATTATTTTTGACTCAGAAAAAGTTTCCTATGATCAGCTTTTGGAAGTTTTCTGGAATAATCATAATCCGACGACGTTAAATCAGCAAGGGCCGGATGTTGGGACGCAATATCGCTCGGTTATTTTTTATCATACGCCGGAGCAGGAAAAAATTGCGCTCGCATCTAAAAAGGCGATGGAAAGATCCGGCGAATTTGATTATCCTATTGTGACCGAAATATCTAAGGCTAAGGAATTCTATAAGGCGGAAGAATATCATCAGCGTTATTTTGAAAAACAGGGCATTGCGGAACCCATTTGCCATATTCCCAGAAAAAAGAAAGTGTCCAAGTAGATAATGGCACAAAAATTATTCCTTATTCCTAATTTTTTGCATGAAACATCCGGATCTGATGTGATGCCGGGATATATTAAGGAAATGATCAAACATGTGCGCGCTTTTTTGGCAGAAGACCAAAAAAGCGCGCAACGTTTTCTAAGGAAGATCGATTCTGCTTTTCCTCTTACCGAATGCCAATTCTTTTCGCTTAATGAACATACTAAGAAAAACGAAGCCGAAGAATATTTAAACATGTGCTTTGGCCAAGACATTGGCATTATTTCCGAATGCGGTATGCCTTGCGTGGCTGATCCGGGCGCGGATATTGTTTTGTTGGCTCATCAAAAGGATATGGAAATTATTCCTTTGATCGGCCCCTCATCCATTTTTCTCGCGCTTTGCGCTTCAGGCCTTAACGGACAGAATTTCTCCTTCAATGGATATTTACCCAAAGAACGCGATGAGCGCCTAAAGAAAATCAAATTTCTTGAACAGCGCTCGAACCAGGAAGGCCAAACCCAGATCTTTATGGAAACGCCTTATCGCAATGAACATTTATTTGAAGATATTCTTTCCTCTTGCCGCGAAACAACATGGCTTTGCGTGGCCTGCGATTTAACTTCTCCAACCCAAATGGTGAAAACTTTATCTATTAAAAACTGGAAAAAAGAAAAACCATCGCTCAATAAAAGACCCGCTATATTTCTTATTCAAACCCTAAGCCCTAATCCCTAAAAGCTTCTATGTGTGGACGCTATTCTTTTATCAAAACAAACGCTAAAGAATTGGCTGAGCGTTTTGATCTTCTTGATCTTTCCATAAATGTGAAGCCTGATCATAATATTGCGCCGCTAGCCCAAGTTCCTGTTATTCTGAACACTTCTCCGAGGAGCTTAACGCTTCTTCGTTGGGGCCTTATTCCTTATTGGGCTAAAGATAAAGCGATCGGCAATAAGATGATCAATGCCCGTGCTGAAACGATCTTTGAAAAACCGTCTTTTAAAGACCCTATCAGCCAAAAAAGATGTTTAATTTTAGCGGATGCGTTCTTTGAATGGAAAAAAGGGGGAACAAAAAAGAAGCCGTATAAAATTTCTCTTAAAAGTCAAGAGCCTTTTGCTTTTGCCGGGATTTGGGATCGTTGGATTTCTGGCGGCGAAGAGATCTTAAGCTGTTCCATCGTGACCACCGAACCAAATTCGCTTATCGCTCCTATCCATCATCGTATGCCGGTTATCTTGCCGAAAGATTGCGAACAAAAATGGCTCAGCCGTCTTTCCCGGAAAGATATTGAGTTATTCTTAAAGCCGTTTGATAACAGTCAAATGAGCGTTGAGCCTGCCTTAAGCAATAATAACCCTTTGGAAGTTCCGATAATGGCTTCCTGGCCGTCATAATAAAATCAATATACGCGCTATAGACAGCGATTGATGTGCGTATTAGAATGAATAAGCCCGAACATAAAACTCATTAAAGTGAAAAGATTTCGAAAAAAACGATGAAAGAACGACGCGCCTTCCCAAGATTGCCCGTAGAATTACCGGCTCGCTGTGAATTATCCGGATCCCGCAATGCACCTTTTCCGGCGCTCGTCATTAATGTCGGGCACCAGGGGATCTGTATTACCGCTAAGCCTAAGCTAGAGCTTGAACAATTCTTGATCCTCCATATCCAAGTCAAACATAATGAAACAATGGTTATCAAATCCCGAGTTGTCTGGTGCGAAGATATTGCCGGAACAGTCCAGCACAAAATCGGCCTTAAGATCATCAGCGCCAAGCCGGAAGATATTATGCGGCTTGTACATCTTTATCCGACGGAAAGCGAGGGAAAGGCATGAAAACGATTTTGGTTGTCGATGACGAACGTGATATTGTCAATACGTTGAAAGCTCGTTTAGAAGCTAATCAGTACAAGGTTTTGACCGCTTATGACGGCGATGAGGGCTTAAAATCCGTGGATCAAGAAAATCCGGATCTCATTATTTTGGATATTGGCATGCCCAAGATGGACGGATATACGTTTGTGCGCGAATTGCGAAGCAATGACTTAACATCTCGCATTCCGGTCGTGATCCTAACAGCCAAAGATAGACTGCAGGATATTTTTAAACTAGAAGGCGTTAAAGATTATATTGTTAAGCCTTATGACTCGGCGGATCTCTTATCTAGAGTTAAAAAGATCTTGGGCGAGTAGAAACATACTTAGCGAAAACCTTTCCTGCTGCATGTTCCCGAATTTAAAACAATGATCGAAAATTCAGTTAATCACCGGCATTATCCTTTTCTTGATGGGTTTAGGGCGGTCGCTATTCTTGGCGTTTTACTAGCGCATATCGTTCTTTTTTTTGGCATCAAGTCTATGCCGGGAGCTATTTGCCGGGCGTTTACTCTCGTAGGGTCGCTGGGGCATTTAGGTGTTGATATATTTTTTGTTATCAGCGGTTTTCTCATTACGGGCGTTTTAATAAAAGATTTTGAGTCCAGTGCTGTTGACATCAAGCGTTTTTATGTACGAAGATTTTTTAAGATCATACCTCAGTACCTGCTTGTCGTTGTGCTTGGTTTAGGCCTGCTGGAATTATTAAAAATAAAATTCGGATTTAATAAATATTATGGGCCGATATCCTATGCCGGCTATTTTCTGTATTTCCAGAATTATGTTAAACCGATCTTTACCTTGGCGCATGGTTGGTCTTTAGCCATTGAAGAGCATTACTACCTTCTTTATCCGCTTTTTGTCCAAGGCGTGTTTTTTGTAAGCCGTCATCCCATGAGGCGACGCCAACTTCTTATCGGTGCCTGTATTTTCTTGATCATTTTGACGATCGCGGGACGCCACAGTGCCGGCGGTCAGGACTTCTTATCCTCATGGCTGAGAGTGCGCGAGTACGAGCTAACAACTCTTTATCGCATTGATGCCATTATGTTTGGGTGTCTATTAAAGTTCCTTGAACCATTTTATGAGAATATTTCTTCCAAGATAAAAATTTTCTTTAGTTCAGGGATGTTCTTAGCTGGCGCCGGAATTGCTTTTTACCTAGCAAGCGCCATCCAGGAAGATCACAGTTTGCTTTGTTGGGATAAATATGTTTTAGCCTATCTTGCGACCGGATTTGTTTTTTTGGCTGTTTATGTAGGAGGCGTAAGGTCATTAAATTTTATTTTTGAGAATAAGCTCATAAGGTCTATCGGCGTTATTTCCTATGCGCTGTACCTTTGGCACTATCCGCTGATCATCCTTTTTTCTAAGGGAATTCCGGTATTTGGTGTTTGGATTTGCCTATCGTCTTATTTAATCGCGACATTTGTTATCGGGTATTTATCCACCAACATTATTGAGAAATATTTCTTGAAGATAAGAGATAAAATAGCCCCTTAGGATGCAAGCATATCTTTATTGAGAGATTGAATAATGACAACAGCTCCATTTTTAAAACCTTTTGAACCGCCCGAGCTATTATCCGTTTGCCGACGCGCCGGGAAGGCTATCGGTGATTATCAGATGATCGGTGCCGGTGATAAAATCGCGGTGGCGGTTTCCGGAGGGAAAGACAGTATTTCGCTTCTGCATGTTTTACGGCGCTTAAGAAAAGTTTCTCCGGTCAAATTTGATTTTACGGCTGTTCATATTGATTTTGAATTTTCCGATTTTAATCCTCAGAAGCTGATCGAATATTTGGAGCGTGAGGGATTTTCCTATTGCGTGGAAAAAGTTACATCGCTCAAAGGCGAACAATGGGAGGAGATCGACTGTTTTTGGTGGTCGTGGAATAGGCGCAAAGCTCTTTTTGAATTCGCCGAAAGGCAAGGCTTTACCAAGATCGCCTTCGGCCACCATATGGATGATATTGTGGAGACGATCATTCTTAATCAATTTTACCGCGGCGAGATAGGAGCGATGCGCCCCAAGCAAGTCCTTTTCGATGGGAAAATCACCGTTATTCGCCCTCTAGCTTATGAGCGGGAAGAAAATATGCGCGTTTTAGCGCAAAAACTAGACATTCAATCGATCGGTGGCCAATCCAAATGCGCCAATGACGAAACGTCTCACCGGATGCTCATCAAAAAGATGCTGCATCAATTTGAGCAGGACAATCCGCAGGTCATCAAGAATATTTTCCGCAGTCTTCAGAATATTAAAACGGAATATTTACTGGATAAAGAAAAGAAATAGAGGCTCTTAGTCTCATGGAACGAATGAACGCGATCCTAAACTTTTGGTTTGAGAATATCAGCGACGAAACGCATATTGATAAAAACAAAATGCCGTTTAAGAAATGGTTTATGAAAGACAAGAACTTTGACGCGCAAATAAAGAAAGAATTTGAACCCGATCTTGGACTGGTGAAATCGGGTGGATATAAGATGTGGGAAAAATCTTCGCGTGGAAGATTGGCGCTCATTATTCTTTGTGATCAGTTGTCCCGCAATATGTATCGCGATAGTTCACGTATGTTCGAAACGGATCCGTTGGCTTTGGAATTGTCTTTGCGCTCAGTTAACGATCGATCTGACGAGGAGCTTAGGTTGATCGAGAGGGTTTTTCTGTATATGCCATTTCAGCATGCGGAAGATCTAAAAATTCAGGAAATTTCGCTTAAAGTTTTTTCTGAACTTGTCCAAGAAGTCCGGATAAAAAATCCCGGCAATGTTTCCTATTATGAATATACGCTTCAATTTGCCAAGCGGCATTTTGACATTATTAAAAGGTTTAACCGCTTTCCTCACCGTAATAAAATCTTAGGACGCGCGTCAACTTTGGAAGAGCAGGAATTCTTAAAGAATCCGGGATCGGGATTTTAAAAATGAGAAAAAAGATTAAAATACTGTGTTTTTCTTTATTCTTCTTAAGTTTGTGCTGGGTTTTGCCCGGCTGCGCGCAAAAAACCGGTATTTCATTAAGCTCCGAAAATCAAATCGCCCAGGCCTTTCAAAAAGGCGAATCAAACTTTTTTGTTGAGTCAAAAGGCACCGTAGAAAAGCTTTTGTCCGATGATGAAAAAGGGAGCCGTCATCAACGGTTTTTGCTTCGCCTAAATAATGGCCATGTTATTTTAATTGCGCATAATATTGATCTAGCGCCGCGCGTTGATTTATTGAAAGCGGGTGATGAAGTTTCTTTTCGCGGCGAATATGAATGGAATAATAAAGGCGGCGTTGTCCACTGGACGCATTATGACCCCAAAGGCCGTAAAGGCGGCTGGCTTGAGCACGGCGGGCATCGTTATCAATAAAATATAATAGTTTTATTTTCGTTATCAGGCTTTGTGATAGAATAATTTTTACATGCGTAAAATTATTCTCGTGATTTTTTTCTTTATCCTCGGGCATTCTTCCCTTTGGGCGCAGGAAAAACTGTATTATGCCGCGCCAACTCTCCTTCCTAATACAACCAGAGAAATGAAAACGGCCGGTTTTTGGATCAGCCGGCATCCCGACCCGGATAGGATTATCTTAAGCTCATCGGAAATTATTAAGTTTAACGAACGCCTGGAAAGCCCTTTGAATCTTAATAAAGATATTCTTAAGACTTCTTCTGTTGTATCTGGCGATGATCTTAAGAAGACCTTAGAGGGATGGATCGGGGATTTTAAAGGAAAGAATTTCTACCATCATGATGGAACGAAGGCCGACGATGATTATTATGAAAGTATAAAAATAAGAATGAACCTCGGCGCGATCTCTAAAGAGATCGCGCCGCAATTTGGGCTGATCGTTCGTTTTGCCGATCAGCGTTTCTTTCCTGCCGCAGAGCCGCTTTACCGTAATTTAGGCGACTACGATTTTGATGAGCTGCAAAATAGCGATCTGGATATCGCGACAGCTGTTGTTATTTTGCACCAAAGCCTGGATAAAAATTGGTATTTTGTCCAATCCAGTATTAGTGAAGGTTGGGTTCAAAAAGAAACAGTTGCCGTTACAACGCGTGACGAATTAAAGAAGTTTGCATCAAAACTTCCGTTTGCCGTCGTCGTAAATCCTAAAGCTGATATTTATTTAGACAAAGAGCTAACGCATTATCATGATTATGCGCGCATGGGCGCTAAATTCCCAATGCATGGCAAAAGTGCTTTGGATAAAATCGGTATTCTTTTACCCGTTCGAACCAGCGAGGGGGCCTTGGCTCTCAAAAGTGCTCATCTGCGAAAAGAAGATGCTCATGCCGGTTATTTTTCGTTTACGGCGAGAAATATTATTGACCAGGCTTTTAAATTGCTTAATGCTCCTTACGGCTGGGGCGGGATGCGCGGCGAACAAGATTGTTCCCGCTTTTTGCACCAAGTTTTTGATACCGTCGGAATTAATCTGCCGCGTAACTCCAAAGAACAAATTCAATCCGGACATTTGCTTGGTGAGTTTTTTAACGACACAACAGATGAGCAAAAACTTTTGTTGATGAAAAAAGAAGCCGTGGGTGGCATAACGTTTTTTGGGATCAGAGGCCACATTATGTTGTTTTTGGGAACGGTTGAGGAAAATCCTTTTGTCATTCATGCCACCTGGGGCTATCGGGAGAAACAGGGCTCAGAAGAAGTTACTCGCGTCATTAATCGTGTTTGTGTTTCGGATCTTTCTTTAGGGAAGAATTCCAGCCGAGGATCACTTTTACAGCGGATCAATAAAATCATGACATTTTCTCATCTCCAGCAATGAACACTTTTATAAAAAACGTTAAAGTTTCCGTTGTTAAAGCGCCTCTTATCCAGTCGTTTCGCACTGCCAAGGGAACGCACGATTTCCTTGAAAACATTTTCTTTACTATCACGCTTACCGACGGTACCAAAGGTTTCGGAGAAGCGGCGGTCGCACAGCACATTACCGGAGAAACGATTGAGCAGACACTGCGTCATTTAAGATCCATCAAAAATGAGATCATCGGAAAAGAAATTTTTGATTATCTGGCCATTTCTTTATCATTGTACGGAAGATTTTCTGCCAATCGTTGCGCTATCGCGGCTGTTGAAATGGCCTTGCTGGATGCCTTAACCAGAAAGATCAATGTTCCTTTATGGCGGTTTTTTGGGCCTAGCCCTAAGAAGATCACCAGTGATGTCACCATCGTGATCGCCGATCTAAACGAAACGGAAAAAATGACGCAGCGGTTTTTTCGGCAGGGTTTTCGCGCTTTTAAGATAAAAGTCGGGCGTGATTTCGACTTAGACATTAAAAGAGTTTTATTGATCAAAAAGATCATCCGTAACTGTGAATTCTATATTGATGCCAATCAAGGGTATTCGGCCGATGAAACACTTTCCTTTGTTAAAACACTGAGGCGTTTTAAAGCCATTCCTTCCTTGATCGAACAGCCCGTTCCTAAAAAAGACTGGGAAGGATTAAAGAAGGTTACTCGGCTTAGCAAAATTGCTGTTTGTGCCGATGAAAGCGTTTCAACCTTGGTAGATGCCAATAAAGCTATTCGTGAAAAAGCCTGTCATGCGGTGAATATCAAGCCGATGAAATTCGGGCTTTTGCAAGCCAGGGAAGTCGCGCATTTGTGCAAAGCTAACCGGATAAAGCTGATGATGGGCGGCATGATGGAAACGTCTCTAGCCATGACAGCTTCGGCACATTTAGCCGCCGGATTAGGTTACTTTGACTTCATTGATCTTGATACGCCTTTTTTTATTAAAGGAAAATACGCCGGTAGCCCTTACCTGAGCCATAGCGGAACATATGATTTAAGCTCAGCCAAGCCGGGCATCGGGATCCAGTTTAAGTAAATCCATTAAGGAGAGAATGATCTTATGAAAATGGGAGCAACGCTTATTTTAACGCGTCAAGAGATAGCGCGCTTGATCAATATGAAAAAGGCGATTCGCGTTGTTGAAGAAGCTTTTTATCAATATGGATTGGATCGTGTGCAGATGCCGGCAAAGATCTATTTGGACTTAAAAAAATTCCAAGGTGATTTCCGCGCTATGCCGGCGTATATTGAAAAATTCAAACTCTGCACGCTTAAATGGGTAAATGCCCATCCAAGAAACAAGAAGTTTGGATTTCCGTCGGTCATGGCCGTTATTATTTTAAGCGATCCTAAAAATGGTTTTCCTTTAAGTATTTTGGATGGAACATTATTAACCAGTTTTCGCACCGGAGCGGGAGCGGCGGTCGCGGCAAAATATTTAGCTAGGAAGAATTCTTCCGTTGTGGGATTGGTTGGGTGCGGGGTTCAAGCGCATACCCAGCTTTTGGGCCTGCGGGAGGTTTTAAAGATAAAGGAAGTGAAAGTTTTTGATCAACAAACGGTTTTGGCTAGAAAATTTATTTCGCAGATGCAAGTGAAACAAGAAAAGATGTCGGTAGCGCGAGATATTAAAAGTTGTGTTGAAGGATGTGATGTTATTGTGACGACGACTCCCTCGCGAAAACCGATCGTTCAATGGGGATGGATCAAAAAAGGGGCGCATATCAATGCCGTGGGTGCTGATGCTAAGGGCAAGCAAGAACTTGACCCGATGATCCTTAAAAGATCCAAAGTTGTAGTTGATGATTGGGCTCAAGCGTCGCATAGCGGAGAGATCAATGTTCCCGTCAGTAAAGGTTTTATAACGAAGAAAAATATCTACGCGACCTTAGGAGAAATTGTTGCCGGGCGGAAAAAAGGGCGGGCTTCTTCTAATGAAGTCACTGTTTTTGACTCTACGGGTTTAGCCATCCAAGATGTTGCGGTAGCTCAAGTGGCCTATCAGGCGGCGGTTCGGCAAAAAATCGGTACCAAGATTAGAATCATTTGATGACCCAAAATCATTTTTTTATTGTTTGCGTTCTTCTGGCCATTGAGATCTTTATTCTTGTTATTTCTTCGCATAGAAATTTTAAACGTTACTTTCAGCTCCTTCCTTCCGTCTTCTGGATCTATTTTCTGCCGATGCTGGCTTCTACTCTTGGTGTTATTGACGGGAAAAACCCTCTTTACGCGAAATTAACGACGTATCTTTTGCCGCCCAGCCTTTTTATTTTACTCATGACAGTGGATGTGCGGGCGATTTTGCGTTTAGGCAAAATCGCCCTGATCATGTTCTTCGCGGGAAGCCTAGGGATCGTCTTGGGAGCGCCGTTGGTATTTTCTCTTTTTAAAAAATGGATCGGAGCGGATTTCTGGTCCGGATTTGGCGCGCTTTCCGGTTCTTGGAGCGGGGGAAGTGCCAATATGATCGCTGTTAAAGAATCTTTGAATGTACCCGACCCTATTTTTCTTCCGATGGTGGTTGTGGATACGGTTGTTCCATATTTTTGGATGGGTATTCTGGTAGCCTTGTCAGGTCTTCAGATTTATTTTGACCGGTGGAACCGCTCGGATAGAGCGGTATTGGATGAATTAGGGCAAAGGGTTGCAACCATATTTATCCAAGAAAAGAAAATAAGATTTGGCGCGACAATCCTTATTCTGGCTTTAGCGGCCTTTGCCGGATACCTTGCGCAATTTCTCGCAGAATTCCTTCCTGTTATTGAAGACATGATCTCAACTTATGCGTGGACGATCATTC
Source organism: Candidatus Omnitrophota bacterium (assembly GCA_041649175.1). Taxonomy (NCBI): domain Bacteria; kingdom Pseudomonadati; phylum Candidatus Omnitrophota; species Candidatus Omnitrophota bacterium. The sequence continues at coordinate 894,882 of JBAZNR010000001.1, forward strand.
TCGTGTCTTTTTTAGGGATCTCGCTTTCCTTTACTCCGGCAAGAAATTTAGAGCGATTTCATTCGACAAAAATAGGGTATTTTCTTTTGTATTTTGTTCTTACCTCTATCGGCGCGAGGGCAGATCTAAGCAATATCCCATCTTCAGCTATTTTGATCTTAGCGGGATTTCTTATTGTTTTTATCCATTTTATTTTTCTCCTCACTGTGGCAAAAATGATCAAAGCTCCGTTTTTCTTGGTGGCGACTGCCAGTCAGGCTAATATCGGCGGGGTAGCCTCGGCTCCTATCGTTGCTGAAATATACCAGTCGGGCCTTGCTTCGGTGGGATTGCTTCTGGCTATCCTTGGGAATATTGTCGGCACTTACTTTGGAATTATTGCCGGACAACTTTGCAGGGCCTTTTCGTCCGGGTAGCTCGCAGTATTTCTTTGCTGGTCATTAATTTCTTGACAAATAGGAAAAATATTCCATAATTAGAACTAAGAGAAAAAGTGGAACAATAGGAATTATGGAGGTTTTTATGCTTCCGATCCATGCTGCTACTGAAGTGCCTTATTCCCGCAGTTACCTTGCCGTTATAGTGATCCCATTGATATTCTCAAATAATCTCCGATGCTTTTCTAAGAAAGGATGTTTTTAATGAAAAAGAAAAAAATCCTCATTATTGATGATGACGACGGAATGCGTAGCGCTATTCGGAGGTTTCTGGCCGCAGAAGGAAAATACGAAATTGACGAAGTGTCAGACGGGTCTATGGTCGAAGAAAAGATCAAGCAATTTTCTCCGCAGCTTCTTCTTTTGGATATCCGCATGCCGGAAAAAGACGGCTATGAGGTTTGTTTAAGTATCCGCAGAAATGCCAGTTTAAACAATATTAAGATCATCGCGATGTCCGGATTAGCCGGCAATATCGGGGATGCGATCATTCGAGCTTTGGGGGCCGACTGTTTTTTTGAGAAACCGTTTGATAATGAAAAACTAAAAGCTAAGATCGCGGAGCTTCTGGGGGACGAATAACATGGATGACAGGCCTTTGACAACAGGAGAAATAGCTCAGTATTGCCATGTGACACATCGGGCTGTTTTAAAATGGGTTGTGTCCGGAAAATTAAAAGCTTATCGTACTCCCGGAAAGCATAGCAGGGTAGCATTGCAAGACTTTTTGGTTTTCCTCAGGAAATACAGCATGCCTGTCCCGCAAGAAATCGCGCAACAACTGTCTACATTCCGAGAAAAAAAGAAAAAGATCCTCATTGTTGATGATGATAAGGAAATGAGCAATTCTATCAAAAGAGCATTTTATAACGATGACAGCTATGAGATCGAAGTGGCCTATGACGGGTTTAGTGCCGGCCAGAAATATTCAGAATATAATCCTGACTTGATCATTTTAGATATAAAAATGCCCGGACTAGACGGGTATGAAGTTTGTTCGCGCATTCGAAAAACCAATAAGGATGTTAAGATCCTGTCTATCTCCGGATTTGCCGATCTGGATGGCATAGAAAAGATGATAAAACTCGGAGCTAATGATTATTTGGCTAAGCCTTTTACCAATCGTTTTTTAAAAACAAAGATCCAGAAATTGTTGGAGTGAACCGGTCAAACGCGATGATCCGCATTTATTCATTATCAAACTACAATACCACTAAACCATGAGGATCGCATGATGGAAAGCTTCTTTAAAGGAGAAATGGATTATATTTACTTTATTTATGGACTAGGATTCCTTGTTCTGGCATCTATCTCTTTTATTTTGCAGCGAAAAAATTCTCCTCAGATTTCTTGGTTTTGGTTAGGAATGTTTGGGATCGTTCATGGAGCAGCCGAATGGTTTGTTCTAGCCAGTTTTTATACCAGCAATGTTCAGACCCTTGAGCTGATATCGAGGATCTTATCCATTGCTTCATTTGCCATATTAGTGAAATTTGGATTTGAGAATACTGCGCCATTGTCGGGACGCAGGGGCAATATCCTGATAGGGATCTTATTATTATGTGTTGTCTTCGCCGGACAAATGTTGGCAGGATCGTTGGGGGCGGACATATTATCACGATATTTCCTAGGATTTCCGGGGGGAGTCTTTGCCGCTATTGTTATTTTTATTAAGGCCAAAGAGCAAAAGAAGTACGGATGGCATTGGCTTTCCTTGGCAGGCTTGTTTTTCGGGCTGTATGCTTTTACGCAGATCATGGTTCCTCGGGCAGATTTTTTCCCCGCGTCATCGTTGAATTCTCAAATATTTATGGAAACCTTGGGATTTCCGGTCCAGTTAGCGCGTGCCGCGTTGACTTTCCTTATCGCTATGTTCGCGTGGGCTTTTTGGTGGATCAGCACAGAAATTGAACATCAACGCAATCATAAAGTTTCGTTCCGTTATCTTGTTTTTCTTTCCCTTTTTGTTCTGACGATCATCGTCTTTGGATGGATATTTACCGCGTTGATCGGCCAGCAGGGAAAGAATTCAATGCGCGAAGAGATGCTCAATCGAGCAAAGATCGCCGCCGCGGCTTTAAATCCTAGCGAGATTGCCGTGCTGGAGGGAAACGATCAGGACATCAATAAGGCGGAATTTCAGCATATTCGGACCCGGCTGATGGCTATGCGTTTTGCCAGCGGAGAGTTTAGATTTATTTACTTGATGGGATATCGTAATGGTGAAGTGTTCTTTCTTGCGGACTCTGAACCGTCTCAATCGGAAGATTATTCGCCTCCCGGCCAGGTCTATACGGAAGCAACACCAGAAATGATCCAGTCTTTTTCAACCGGAAGATCATTTGTGGAAGGCCCTTGGACCGACCGCTGGGGGACATGGGTTTCGGCGTTTGCTCCGATCAGGAGCTCAGCCAATGATCAAGTTGTTGCTCTTTTAGGCATTGATCTGGATTCAGGAGACTGGGAGAGCATTATTTTTAAAAGCCGGCTTATTGGTGTTTTGTTTACTCTTATTTTGTGCTTGGTCGTTATCGGATTTTCTATTTTCTCGATCTTTATGCGGGAATCTTCGATAAAGATCGCGGCGTCGGAAGACCGGTTCCGGACTATTTTTGAGAAAGCACCGGAGGGAGTCTTTATTTTTAATGCGGACGATCAGCGTATCTTGGAGGCGAATCCGTTTGTTTCCGATGCTTTGGGCCATCATCGCAGCGAGTTGCTTAACATGACCTTTGACCAGCTTTTTCCCGGGCTTAAATTGGGAAAAGATTATAAAAGCGACTTTGGAGAAGATGGCCCGGGATTAATTTTCACGGAAGAATGCCAATTCCAGAAGAAAGATTTTTCACTTGTGGATTTTGAACTAACGGGGATCGGATTGAAATTTCACGATAAAAATAGCATCTTGGTTTTTATGCGTGATGTTTCTCAGCGAAAGCATGTCGAAGAAATACTAAAACGAAATGAGGAATATTATCGTTCTCTTATAGAAAATGCTCTGGATATCATTACGATCGTTGATGAAGCGGGAATTATCCGCTATATAAGCGCTTCTGCTTTTGATGCCCTTGGTTATTATCCGGAAGACTTGATCGGGAAAAACGCTTTTGATTTTATCTATTACGATGATATCCCTAAAATGCAACTTCACTTGATCCAGATCCTTAAAGATCCGCAGGCGCTTCGCTTGGATACGTTTCGTTTTCGCCATCGGGACGGGTCATGGCGCATCTTGGAATCTAAAGGGCAAAACCGTCTTACGGACCCTGATGTAAAAGGCATTGTCCTTAATTCCCGAGATGTTACAGCACGCAGGAAAACAGAAGATCGGATCGACAAGTTGAATAATTGCCTTGTTGAGTTAGGAACCAACTCGGATGAAAATATCAATAAACTTGTCGCGCTTTGCGGAGAGCTTTTAGGTGCAAGTTGTGCGCTTTACAACTCTCTTCAGGAAGGGCTTCTATGCTCTGTGGGAAGATGGCAGACGCCGGAAGATTTCAATCCAAAAGATAAGCCCGAGGGCCACATCTGTTTTGATGTTATCAAAAAGTCATCCGAAGAAGTCATTGTTATTCAAGATCTGCCCAATACACCCTATGCCCAAAGTGATCCCAATGTTAAGAAATATGGGCTCAAGACATATATCGGAAAAGCTATTAAATGTTCTGATGTTTATACCGGCTCTTTGTGCCTTGTTTACCAAAAAGACTTTGTGCCTGCCGATGAGGACAAGAAGCTTTTTGGTATTATTGCCTCAGCAATAAGCCTGGAAGAAGAGCGGCGTTTTTCAAGAAAGAAGATTCAAGAACAGGTTTTCTTTCTCCAAAGGCTGATCGACGCGTTTCCCAATCCTGTATTTTATAAAGATACTAATTTTCGCTATACCGGGTTTAACCAAGCATTTCAAGATTTTCTTGGGCTCCCCAAAGAGCAGGTCATAGGAAAAACAGTCCGCGATGTTGTTGCGCCGGCAGATGCCGAAAAACATAATCAAAAAGACACAGATCTTTTGAATAGCAAAAGTGATACCATCCAGATCTACGAAATGGATATGAAAAGTTCAGATGGAAATGCCCACCGTGTTGTTGTTTACAAGGCATTATTCTTTAGCGCGGACGGCTCTTTAGGAGGTATTGTCGGAACGATCGTTGATATCACCGAACGTAAAAGAATTGAAGAAAAGATATCAGAGATCCAGCGCCAACAGGAAGCCTTGCTTAATAATATTCCTGATATCGCCTGGCTTAAAGATAAAGAAAGCCGGATCGTTAATGCCAATGAGGCTTTTTGCAAGTCTTGCGGCCTTAACCCAAAAGATGTCATTGGAAAAAATGACTTTGAACTTTGGCCGAAAGACTTAGCGGAAAAATACCGGGCGGATGACATTGAAGTTATGAACAGCCGGGTGCGGAAAGTCATGGAAGAGCCCATTGAACATAAGTCCGGAAAAAGAGAATGGATCGAAACGATCAAGACACCCGTTTTTAGCCCTCAGGGTGAAATATTGGGAAGCGTTGGTATCGGACGGGATATCACTCAACGTAAGAAAGCGGAAGAAGAGATCCGGAAGTTATTGCGTGCTATTGAGCAAAGCCCCAGTTCGGTTGTTATCACGAACACTTCCGGAAACATTGAATACGTTAATCCGAAATTCTCTGAAGCGACCGGGTATAGTTTTT